>DWYD01000017.1 GCA_019118865.1 Candidatus Coprenecus merdipullorum
CTCCGATTCTCTGGAAGTGGTTGCGCGTTTCGATGAACTGGGTGTGCCGGAAGACAAAAGAGTGTATTATTTCTATGAGAAGGACGGACGCGGAGGCCATTGGGAAGGCTCGTATGTTACGGGAGGATATATGGCTGTGGGTATCCTGGGACAGACGATACATGTGCTGCCGCAGTACAACGCAGTGATAGTGTGCCTTAGTGAGAGTAATTCATCTGAAAACGTTATCGTTGAATTTTTTAAGGCCTTTCCGAATCTCAGCTGGTCCGATGTCCGTAAGAAAGAATCCGAAAAAGCAGACAATACCGATGAAAACGACAGCACTGAAGACAACGGCGATTAGCATCGTCCTCCTGGTCTGCGCAGCGGCCCTCTGCCCCTCCTGTGTCCTGTACCGCGCGGTGGCGTACGGAAGCGAGGACATTTATGACTACCGCGTATTTCCTCAGGATACGGTCCGCAGGAGCAGCCGGCCCTGGCATTTTGCCGAGCAGGCTCCGGAGAAAAGGTTGCTGGACACTCTTGTATGGGATGCGGACCGGTATGTGGATACTACCTTGAACTATCCCGGGCGGCCGGTGACACTCGGAGAGCTTATGAAGGACGGTGGACCGGGCTCTATTATTGTCATTCAGAACGATACGATAAAGTTCGAGGAATACTACGGGGGTTTTGACCGCTCGACCGTCACCACTGTCTTCTCGGTATCCAAGTCCCTGACATCCCTGCTGTGCGGAGTGGCTGTACGGGAGGGATACATCCGGAGTGTGGATGATCCGGTGACCGATTACCTGCCCGAGCTGCTGGATGCCGATACGATGTTCCGGCATTTGACTGTGGAACATCTGCTGCAGTGCCGTTCCGGCCTGAAATTCAACGAGAACTACTCAGTCAACCCGTTCAGCGGCATGGCCCGTCTGTATTACGGACCCAACGCCATGGCCGTTGTTAAGCGTCTGAGATTCAGTACGCGGCCAGGCGAGAAGCATTATTACAGCAGTATGGATTCGCAGATTCTCGGCCTGATCATCGAGCGGGCTGTGGGGCGCAGTTACGCGGAATATATGCAGGAGAAGGTATGGGAACCTCTCGGCATGGAGTATGATGCCAGTGTGAGTCTCGACGACTCCCGTCACAGGGTGGCGAAATCCTATGGCGGCATCACTACCTGCGCAATCGACCTTGCCAAGATAGGACGGCTCTACCTGAACAAGGGCAATTGGAACGGACAGCAGATCATCGACTCCGCCTGGGTGGAAAAGAGCATCTGCAGGGACAATCTGAATTATTTCTATGCCTATTGCTGGTACAATACTTCCCGGCACATCGTGAACAGCGAGGGTACCTCCGAATTCTTCGGGGACTGGCACGAGGTGGCGGAGAGGTTCGATGAGCTGGGTGTTCCCAAAGACGGGAGGATGTTCTATACGCTCGGATGGAAAAAGGGGAACAATTCTACCGGGTGCCAGCTCGGTCCCGGCTATCATGCAGAGGGTCTGTACGGTCAGTATATCTTTATCCTGCCGGAGAAAAAACTGGTGATCGTACGGCTCGGCGAGCGGAAGCAGATAGATTATCCGGAAGTATTCGACAAGCTGGCGGCAGAGCATCTTTCGGAAGCGTTTTAGCGCTTATTCTTATGCCACAACGGCAGCATTTCCCGTGTTTTCCTGCCGTTGCGGAACAGGTATTTCCGTAGCACCCTTGTTATAGGCTCTGTGGTGCGTGTTGCATCTTCTTCCTCCTTCCACAACGGCAGCAGATCCCGCGATTCGGTGCCGTTGCGGTATGGCCACTCCTCCGTTTTTTTGACTATGGCCCTTCCCACGTAGGAAAATGACCCGATTCCGGCCGGCGGTGTCACTCCTTGCGCAGCGCATCGACCGGACTGGTGTCGGCGGCCCGGATGCTCTGCCACAGGACGGTGAGGGTGGAGACGGCTAAGGTGAGGACGCAGGCTATGGCGAAGATCCACCAGTGCAGGTCGATGTGGTAGAGGTAGCCCTTCAGCCAGGAATGCATCAGCAGCCATGCAATGGGTATGGCAATGACGAAGGCCAGAAGCACCAGTCTGAGGTAGTAGAGGATGAGGCTGAGCAGGATGCGGCGGCGCTCTCCTCCGAATATCTTCTTGACGGCTACGTTCTTGCGTTCCTGCAGCATGTAGTAGGTGCTCATCGCGAGCAGGCCCAGGGAGGAGAGCAGCACGGCTATCACGGTGAATATGAGGACGATTCTGAGGGTCTGCTTCTGGGTGGAGAAATTCTCCTCTATCTCGTCCTGAATATAGGAGGCCTCGAACTGACGGTCGGGGCGGAGCTCGTGGAAGACAGCGGCTATCTGGTCGTAGGCTTCGGCGGGGTCTCCGTTGACCTTGACCAGAACCGTCCACGGGAACCCTTCCCTCGGATAAGTGTGGTAGTTGAAAATCATGGCGGAGGACTGGGCATAGAGCAGCGGGCGGATCTTGAAGTCGTAGTAGATGCCTCCGATGGGAAATCTGTTGCCGCCCTCGAAGACAGCCTCGGGTGCGGATTCATCGATGCCCATCTCGCGGAAGGCGTATTCGTTGAACCACCAGGAGGCCTCAGCGGTGTGGTTGTCCTGTTTCTCACGGATGCCCAGTATCTCAAAGTAGGCGTCATCTCCCCGGAACTGCTGGAAGGAGACCAGGCCGCCGTTGTAGTGCATGGTCAGGTTGTTGGTGCCGTACAGGGGTGTGCCCTCGCCCAGTCCGACGGCGTCCACGCAGCTGAGTTCCTGCAGCCTGTCCCGGAAGACGAAGGGACCGGATATATCGTCGAAGATATCGGTGCTGACGTTGAGGATGTTCTCGGTATTGTACCCGAGAGGAGCCTTGATCATGGCCCTTATCTGGAGTGCCATGGTGAGTACCGCTACCAGCATTACCGCCGTGACGGCGTTCTGCACCACTATCATCACTCGGCTGTAGACGGTACGGTTGCGGGTGCGGAAGGTGCCGCGCACCACGTCGATGGGCCTTGAGGCCGAGATGATGGCCGCCGGAACGATGCCCGAGACTACGCTCAGCACCGCCGTGAGCAGCACCACGGCTGCGATGCTTGCCGCCGAGGCCTCCCCGAAGATGGAGAAGTCGTAGCCCAGGAGCCGGGATGCCGCCGGAGAGAGTGCCTCCGCCAGCAGCACTGCCAGGAGCATTGCCGTGACGCAGAGTATGCCCGTCTCCCCGAGCATACGGCCGATGACCTGCCCGCGGGAGTCCCCGAGCAGCCGCCTCGTCGCCATTTCCCTTGCCCTGAAACCGGCCTGGGCCGTTGTCAGATTGATATAGTTCAGCACCGCGAACAGCAGCAGGACGATGCAGACCGAGAGCAGCAGCATGACCAGGGATTTGTCCCCGACCCGGAGGCCGCTCCAAGTCGTGCCGCCGTGGAAATACAGTTCGTCCAGCGGAATCAGCACCACCTCCTTGCTTGCTCCGCCCTCGTATATCCACCAGTGCTCCTTGAAATATTCCAGCATGTCGGCGGTCTTGGAGACGATGTCCGCCCCGGGCCAGGTCATGATGAAGGTGAGGACCGAACCGGAGTTGCCCAGACCCATATTGTGCGAAGGATTGAGCCGGGGCAGCCATTCCCCGCGGACCATGATGTCGCAGTAGGGGATGGTCGAGTTGTCGATGTCCTCCATCACTACCGCCACGTTGAGCTCCACCTCGGAGCCCATCATCATTACCGTTACCGGCTGCCCTACAGGATCCTGGCCCGGGAAGAGGGTGCGGGCGAGCGTCTGGCTGATGACCGCGCTGGTGACCGACCCTTTCCATGCCTCATTGCTTCCCTCCGTCAGCCGGAACGAGAACATGTCGAAGAACGTCGAGTCCGCGATGCCGACCGTCCCGAGCACCATATTGTCCCCGGAATGTATCTCCATGGAGGACTGGCCGGCAAACGCCGTGGTCTTCTCTATCTCCGGGTAGCGCTGCCGCAGGTAGGTCTGCAGGTAGTACGCGCTCTCGTACTGCCGTTCGCTGGCTACCAGGTAGATACGGTCAGCGTTCTGCTGGAATGAGTCGGTGCGCAGTTGCTTGGTCACGTAGCAGGCGAGCAGCAGTACGAAGGCCATCGACACGGTCAGGCCGGTGATGTTGATGGCTGTGTAGAGTTTGTTCTTCTTCAGGAAGTTGAGGAATGAATGCATGGTAGGTGGTGCTATAAGTCAGTTTCCCAGTGGTTTTGAAATGATGATGCACGAGAAAAGACTAGCCGCCCTCGGCTCTAGAGGGAGGGGCCCGCCACGTAGTGGTGGGAGGGCCTGGTCTTTTCGACGCATCAGCGTTTCAAGTATCCGTCGATTAAATAACGCAAATGTAGTGGAAATGTTGCATCGGCGTCCACAAAATTTGGACAGCAACGGTAAGTAGGGAAGCGGGGGTGTTTTGTAAGCGCTCGGGAATCAGGCTCTTACAAATCAGGGTGCGCTTCGCGAAGGCTCAGAAAGCTGCGAAAAGAACACGTTGTAATTGCAAATGCTTGATTTATAGGTATTTGTGAAATAACCCCGCAGCACAGCATACCGTTGGCGGAAGGGCGGACCGGGGTAATTAACCAAGTCAGATCAGAACCCGTTCAGCGGCAGCAGCACTGTCGGCAGCAGCAGGAGGAAGCCCAGGACAATGAGCACCAGGATGAACTTCCAGACCCAGCGGACCCACTTGGCGTAGGGTATGCCGGCGATGCCGAGGACAGCGATGAGGACGCCTGAGACGGGGGTAATCATGTTGGTGAAGCCGTCGCCGAACTGGAAAGCGAGGACGGTGGCCTGGCGGGAGAGTCCGATCAGGTCCGAGAAGGGGGCCATGATGGGCATGGTGAGGGCGGCTTTGGCAGTGGCCGAGGGCATGAAAAGGTTGATGCCGGTCTGGATGCCGTACATGGCTGAGAGCGAGCCGATCTTGCTGCCCTCTCCGAGACCGGAGGCCATCGAGTAGAGTATGGTGTCAATCACCCGGCCGTTCTCGAGGATGTGGATGATGCCCGCGGCCAGGCCCACGACGAGGGCGGCGGAGAAGATGTCCTTCGCCCCTTCGAGGAACTCCCGGGCGATGCGGTTGGCATTGTACCCGGCGGCAATGCCCGAGAGGATGCCGAGAGCGAGGAACAGGGCCGCAATCTCCTCGATGTACCACGAATAGCCGAGGGCCCCGACGATGAGGTACAGCACCGAGAACAGCAGCATGGTCAGGATGAAATACCGGACATTGCGCCTCAGGGCAATGAAAGCCAGGACAATATAGCAGAGCGACACGGCGGGCAGGAGCCACGCGGCGCGGTAGGTGCCGTTGCCCACGCTTATAGTGCAGTCGTCCGCATAGAAAATGGAGAAGAGCACCACGGCTGCCGAGGACAGGGCGAAGGCTATCCAGGAGGAGCGGGTCCGGAGCACCTCGGGCTTGGAGGAGGCATCGGCGGCCTTCTCCCTCCAGCGGGCGTCCGCCTCATACATCACCGACCGCCGCGGGTCCCGGTGCACCTTGTGCGCGTAACGGAGCACGAAGATGATCATGGCCAGATTGAGCACCGCCCAGCACACGAGCCGGTACTCGAAGCCGGAGAACATCTGCAGACCCGAGAGATTCTGCGCCACCCCGACCGTAAACGGGTTGAGGACAGCCCCGGCAAAGCCCACGTGCGCCGCCACATACACCATGCACACCCCGACTATCGAGTCGTAGCCCATGGAGATGGCCAGCGGCACTATCAGCACCGTGAAAGCGATGGTCTCCTCGCTCATCCCGAAGACCGCCCCGAAGACAGAGAACAGCAGCATGATCAGCACCAGGACGATATTGTTCACGCCGACCGCCCGCAGCACCCGGAACCTCTCCAGCCGCGAAGTGAAGGCCAGGAACGAATGTATCCCCGCATCCACCGCCTTGGCCGAATTGACGATCCAGAACGCCCCGCCGATGATCAGCAGGAAGACGATGATGCCCGCCTGGGCAGTGAATCCCTCGTAGAGCGAGGTCATGATCTGCCAGGTCTGCGGCACGGACTCCTGCGTGACGAAGGTCACTCCGTCGTCCCCAGTCACATATTCCCCGCCGGGGACAAACCAGGTTGCGGCCGCGGCTATGAGCGTCACGGCGAAAATAATTACATAGGTGCTCGGAAATTCCAGCTTTCGGTTCAGCAGTTTCATTTCACAAAAATAATGTTAAATTTGCGGAAAATAAAAATCCCAATCCTATGAACATATCACCCAAAGCCCAGCATTACATCGATCTCGAAGACCGTTACGGAGCCCACAACTATCATCCCCTGCCTGTAGTCCTCTCGCGCGGCGAGGGCGTCTACGTATGGGACGTGGACGGCAAGCGCTATTATGATTTCCTGTCGGCCTATTCGGCTGTCAACCAGGGACACTGTCACCCCAAGATAGTCAAGGCCCTGTGCGACCAGGCCCAGAGGCTGTGCCTTACGTCCAGGGCATTCTACAACGACTGTCTGGGACCCTACGAGGAGATGGCCACAAAGTTCTTCGGCTATGACAAGCTCCTGCCCATGAACTCCGGTGCCGAGGCCGTCGAGACCGCCCTGAAGCTGGCCCGCCGCTGGGGATATGTCAGGAAGGGCATTCCCGAGAACGAGGCCCTCATCATCACCTGCGAGGGCAACTTCCACGGCCGCACCATCACCATCGTCTCCATATCCACCGACCCGGACAGTTACTCCCAGTACGGTCCCTTCACCCCCGGCTTCATCTCGATTCCCTACGATGACAGCCAGGCCCTGCGCAAGGTCCTCGAGGAGAAGGGCGACAGGGTGGCGGCCTTCCTCGCCGAGCCAATCCAGGGCGAGGCCGGAGTCTACGTGCCCCACGACGGCTATCTGAAGGAGTGCTACGACCTCTGTAAGAAGCACAACGTCCTGTTCATCGCCGATGAGGTCCAGACCGGTATCGGACGTACCGGACGCATGTTCGCCTGCGACCACGAGGGCATCCGCCCCGACATGATAACCATCGGCAAGGCCCTCTCGGGCGGTGTACTTCCCATCTCGGCAGTCTTAGCCGACGACGAGATCATGCTGACCATTAAGCCCGGGGAGCACGGCTCCACCTTCGGAGGCTTCCCCCTCGCGGCCAAGGTGGCGGTAGCGGCCCTCGAGGTCATCCGCGACGAGCACCTGACCGAGAACGCCGAGAGGCTCGGCAAGATCTTCCGGGAGGAAATGTCCGGGATCAATTCCCCCTTCTTCAAGTCCGTCCGCGGCAAGGGACTGCTCAACGCCGTCATCACCGAGCCGCAGAAGGGTCTGGAGGCCTGGGATATCTGCCTGGCAATGGCCGAGAAGGGCCTCATCGCCAAGCCCACCCACCGGCACATCATCCGCTTCGCACCCCCTCTCGTCATCAACGAGGAGCAGCTGCGCGAGGCCGCCGGCATCATCAAGGACGTATTCGAACATCTCTAAAGACAAGATATCACCATGCAGACGACATCCAAGGTACTGATGGTCAAGCCCGCCCGTTTCGCCTTTAACCCGCAGACGGGCGGCAACAACGCATTCTCCCGTCCCGGCCGCGAGTCTTCGGCCCAGGAGAACGCCCTGCGCGAGTTCACCTCCTACGTTGCCCTCCTCAGGGCCAATAAGATAGACGTGGTCATCGCGGAGGACACCCCTCATCCGCACACCCCCGACTCCATTTTCCCCAACAACTGGTTCAGCACCCACGAGGACGGCACCCTCGTCCTCTATCCCATGTCCGCCCCCAACCGGAGGAATGAGCGCAAGCCGGAGGTTCTGGATGTCATCCGGAAAAATTTCGAGGTGCGCCGTCTCATCGACCTCACCTGGTGGGAAAATGACAATCTCTTTCTCGAGGGGACCGGAAGCATGATACTCGACCGGGATAACAGAATTGTTTATGCCTGCAAGTCCTACCGTACATCGGAGCAGGTGCTCGCGGATTTCTGTAAACAGATGAGTTATACTCCGGTATTTTTCGAAGCTTACGACCGCAACGGAGTCGCCGTCTACCATACGAACGTGCTGATGAGTCTCGGCACCGCCTATTGTATCATCTGCACCGAGTCCATCCGTCCGGAGGACCGGGAGAGGGTCCTGGCCTCCATCACCGGCAGCGGCAGGAAGATCCTGGACATCTCATTTGACCAGCTGGAGAGCTTCGCCGGCAACATGCTCGAGCTCAGCAGCCCCTCCGGCCGCCCCGTCCTCGTGATGTCCGCCACCGCCCGCAAGAGCCTCACCACCGAGCAGAGCCGGGAGCTCAGCGCACACTACAAGCTCCTCTCCCCCCAGCTCGACTACATCGAGACCCACGGAGGAGGCTCCGCACGCTGCATGCTCGCCGAGATGTTCTAGTATGAGGCGAAGTTTATCGGTGATAATTATATCCGCTGCCGTCCTATGTCTGTCAATAGTCTCCTGCTCAGACAGGACCAGCAGCCGGAGCCGCATCCAAGGGGTGCTGTCGGCTGCCGATTCCCTGATGAGTACTGATGCACAAGCTGCTCTGGACACACTTCTTGTTATAGACAGCGCGGAAATCTCCGGTCTCATGGAATGCGACCGTGCCTACTGGGCTCTGTTGAAGACGGAGGCCCGTTATAAGTGTTACCTTCCAGTGGATAAGGATACATCTATATTCGAGTCAGCGGTGTACTATGATCGCCGTGGAGTGGATGATAGGCTGGCGCGGTCACTGATTATGGCCGGAGCCGTATTGTCAGAGCAGGGAATAACGGACCGGGCGATGAAGGTATATAAGGATGCGGAGCAGATATTGAAGAAATCCGGAGATCTTGAGCAGCAAGGATTATTGCATACGCGTATAGGAGAACTGTACCAGAATAGTGTTGTCCATTCCGAAGAGGCCGTATTCAGGTACAGAAAAGCCCTTGAGTGTTTCGGGGAAGCTGGTCTTGAAGAGAGGGAGGCATTTGCCCATATATCATTGGGAATGCTTTTAATAGAGAACGACAAAGACTCGGCGGAGATGCATTTGTCCAAAAGTCTGGAACTTGCTCGTGAGACAGGTAGCCGTTTGTGTGGTATAACGGCTTACCGTTCAAGAGTGTATATGTATAAGCATTACGGAGAGGATAGTTCTGTGATAGGAAGTGCCCGTGCAATGTTCTCGGAATATGGAGTCAGTCCTTCGAATGATGCGGAGTGTGAGATATATAATGGGGTGACGATGAGTGCTGCTAAAAGTTACATGAATCAGGGAATCTTGGACAGTGCCCTTCTGCTTGCAGGGCGTATATTCCCCCGGTCAGTAGAAGACAGTCTGTTGTTGCTGTCGCTGCGGTCTGAATTGTCTGTTGCGGTGCAGGACTGGGAAAGTGCATATGTCAATAATGCATCAGCAGGCCGTATAGCAGGAGAATTAATGCGCAGGAATTATGAAAACCATCTGCAAGAAGTAGAGCGGAGGTATGATAATGAAGTGCTAAAAAATAACCTCCAGGCAGTTAGGCTGAAAGGAACTGTGTTGGCAGTGGTGCTGTTAATGCTGCTGCTGTGTGTTACTGCTCTGTATTTCTTTTTAAAGGCAAGGATGAGGTCAAAAGATTTGACTTATGCAAAGGCCCTGGGAGATGTCCGTGCCATGCAGGTTGA
The DNA here is from genome assembly GCA_019118865.1 of Candidatus Coprenecus merdipullorum. Lineage (GTDB taxonomy): Bacteria > Bacteroidota > Bacteroidia > Bacteroidales > UBA932 > Coprenecus > Coprenecus merdipullorum. The sequence goes on from DWYD01000017.1 coordinate 9,630, forward strand.
GCTTTATAGGGTCAAGGAGGAGTCAGCGGCTTTAGTAAGCCGGGTTCATGCCGGGCAGCAGGAAGCGGACATGCTGAGAAACGAGCTGAAGAAAGTCAAAAGATTGTCCGAAGATGAAGAGGACGTCCGCCAACTCAGAAGAGCCTTGCTCTGTCAAGTTTCATCCAATATGGAATTGTTGTCATTAAACGGGGAGTTACTTGGTATAATGGAAAATCTGGCCAATATCTGCTACGTTTATGAGGGTTCATCAAAAATATCGGAGAAAGTTGGAGGAGCTTTAAAAAATATTATTTCAGAATCCAGTGTGTATCCGCGTGTGGAAAAAATGCTGGATGCGGCTTTCCCCGGATTTATGGACGGAATAGTGAATGACTATCCATGGCTTGATGATAATGAGCGAAAGTTGATTACTCTGATGTGTTGCGGATTTACCACAGTAACCGTAAGCATTATGATGAGATCGGATGTGTCTAGTCTTAATTCCAAGAAGTATCGTCTCGCCAGGAAAATGGGCATATCCGGTAGGTTGTCTACGTATTTGAAAAAAAGACAGCAAGAGTATGCAGCAAATAGTGGGAGCGTCACTTTGTAAAAAGACATAAAGAATTAATATTCAGTTATTTATTGTGTATCTTGCGTCACTAATGTAATTTGGCTGGAGGAGGTTGTATTTATATTTTTGCAGGTGTAAAAATATAAATATTGATATGATGAAAAAAGTACTTGTAATCATTATGTCGTATCTTGTGTCCGGCCTGTTATGTTTTAATTTATCAGCCGAAGACGATTTGGCGGATAAAATTCACATCCACAGAACCAACCCGACAACAAGGAGTCTTATAGATCTTCCCGAGGCAATTATTTGCAGGGAGCTTCTTACAGTTTCCCATAATGCCTCTGGAGTGTATTCGTTACAAATCGAGAACAGTTTCGGTTTTTCAGTCTACACCTCGTCCCTCCCTGCCGACGGCATGGAGTACTCTTACGACCTCTCCGGTATCGGCGAGGGTATGTTCCGCCTTGTCCTTGAGGGACCTGGTGGGGAATATGAAGGGTATTTCAATTTAATATTTCAATAGAGGTAGAAATAATATTTTACATTAAAAAAGAAAAAGAGTGTATGAAAAGGTTTATTTCGATTTTTATAATTATTTGTACAGTTGTCCTAAGCAGTTGTACAGCTGTCTTTGAATCGAGTGATTTTCAGCGTGAAAATCAGAGTTGCAGTGATTTTTCGACAAAAATAGAGTTGGAAGATGCAATAAATACTCTAATGAATTTCATGAATAGTGACCTAACCAAAGTAGATGATGCTGGTTTTGCTAAAGAGATTGAGAACGTTATTTGTGTCACGAATCCAAATGTAATTCTTACAAAATCTTCTGATACTCAGAATCCATATCTTCTTTACATAGCGAATTTTAAAAATGATAGCGGTTTTGCTATACTTTCAGCTGATGACAGACTACCAGTTGATATTTATGCAGTTGCAGACAAAGGGAATGTATCAGAAGAAGAAATCTACAATGAAAACGATCAGCAAATCTCACCGGCCAGAATGGTTTATCTTGCTGCGTCCGGGCATATTCCTGCAGTAGATACAACCGATAACGATGTGGCTATAGATAATGGAGAACAAGAACCTGATGACGATCCAATGCCAGATCATCCTGATGGAGAGTGGGTAGTAACTAGATGGAGTGATTGGATAACTTCTAGTAGTGTACCTACTATGCTTAAAACAAAATGGAAACAAGGTGAGCCATTTAATGATTTGGTTTTGCCATATCCTGCTGGTTGTACAACAATTGCTTTATTCCAAATAATGGCATATAACCAATATCCCAATCCTCATATTGTAAATGGCATAGAAATGCCGTACGCTTATCTTCGTAATAAAGTCTCAGTATCGCCTATAGATAATCCGTATGCTAATATAGTAGCGGAATTTGTTAAGCATTTTATAGAGTCGGTGTCGCATACACAAGGGTATTCTCAAGGATCTCCATATACTTTGATTTATCCTAATCAGGCGGTTAAGTACTTTGAATCAGTTGGATATAGCAATGTTAAGATACATCGGAATCCAACAAAATTTGATTATGATAAGATTTATGAGTCATTGAATTCCGGTTATCCAGTTCTTGTGTCCGCAAAAGCAAATGGAACAAATGGACATACATGGGTTATTGATGGCTATCTTGATCAATTTAGAACAGGGTCTCGATATGGTGCAGAAACAGGAAAATATTATGGGCCTGCAGGTTCACAGAGTAGGACACTTGTACATTGTAACTGGGGGTGGGGAGGACTTAGCGACGGATATTATTATGCGGGAGTTTTTGCGACTAATGAAGGTCCGGTTATTTATGATGAAATATCACTCCAAGGAGAAAGTGATGGCGATTACGATTCATTCTATAGAATAGTAACATATGAAATACCCAACGAATTATGAATATGAATATGAAAAAGACGATTGCCAAATTTTTAATACTGGCGGCATTATTTTTATCCGCTGCAACGATATCAGCAGAGGAAAAGGACGGTCAGAAGGTGTACCGGGGAACAGTGTCCATAGGATACACCGCGCCGCTTAATTTCAACGTCCGCACCACTCACGGTGTTGTGTACGACAGGAGCAATATCTTCATAGGGGGTGAGGCTCAGTACCGCTTCGGCTTCGAGGACGGGAGTATTGTTAAGGCCGGTGCTGCGTTCAGGTGGTCCTATGTATCCCGGAAACTGGTGGACGCCTACCTTGGCTGCGGCGGCGGACTCCATGTGAGCAAGAACGGTTCTACGGGGCTGAACGGTGAGCTTGTGAACAATTTCGGCATGGGGCTTTACCTTTCGCCCGAGCTGGGTGTGGGTATCGGCCTGGGTAACGGCGACTACATCGATATCTCTATCGACTTCCCGCTGGACTTTTATCTGTACGGCCGCCGCCGTACACAGCCGCTCGGAAGCACCGAGGTAGTGTCTCCAGGCTTTACGGGCCTGGAGACTTACAACTATCCCGGTATAAGCATAGGCTATAGGTTCTGATGTCTTGTCTCTGTGATGCTCTTTAGAATCCGAAATCGAGCTCGCAGACTTTTGTTGAGGCTACGGAGGTCAGTGTTCCGGTGTTTACGTCCACGGCTACCGCGAATGCTGTGAACTCCATGACCTGTCCTACCTGGATGGGATCCGAAGTGGCAGGGCCGATGAAAGCAGTGTCCATCATGTAGTCATAGACGGACATTCCGAATGCGGATACCATATACAGAACCTCATTAAGCATGTCCTGATAGGCTTCGGTCACTTCCTCCGGGGTGCCGGTGCCGTTGTAGACATCCATCAGATAGTACACGTCATCACTGCTCGGAACTGCGGATATGGTGGCGTAGGGGAAGTCCTGTGTGACTGTGAGCTCGAATGTCACATCGGTATCCTCTACCGGAAGGGTGGCAGCCTCCGCATAGTACATGCCGGTAAGTATCCTGCCTGTAGAGTCCATGCCGTATGCATAGACGATGTACTCCGTGTCAGGGGAGAGATCTTTTGCCGAGTCGTCTATCCCGCCTTTCTTAAGGACACTTTTGGCTAGGAATTCCTCGTAGGATATTCCGCGCTCGGCAGCCAGATCCCGGAAGTACTGGATGTCGTACTGCATGTATTCCTCATAGGTGCTGAAGGATTCCCATGTGGACTTGTCTGTAATCATGTTGACGTATGTCAGATTCTCGTCAGGAGGGATTACGCTCCAGACGACTTCGCCGGTAGTGTTCGGACCGGTGGTTATTGAGAACGCACCATATGTGCGTGCTTTGTCCTGAGTGACGGTGAAATCCAGGCTCTGCTCTCCGTAGGAGAGGGTTATGACGGCTTCCCTGGAGGCAGTGGTGTCGGTGTTCTCTGCGGTCTCGAAGCTGACTACTCCGTAGGAGCCTGTTGCGTTGATGCCGTATATCCATTCAGTGCCGGGGGTGATGTCTGCTGTGACGGCCTTGTCAGGGGAGGGGTTGTCTATTTTATAGAGAATCTCGTGAACAGCATTCTCGGGACCGACCTTAAGATGCTGATCGGAGACGGCGCTGAACAGGGTTGCGGGTGTGTTTTCCTGCGGATTGCAGGATGCCAGTGTAAGAACGGCGGCGATGGCGATGCCGCCGGCAAGGGTAATCTGTCTTTTCATGGTGTTCAAATGATTTTTAATTGAGACAAAACTACCTGCCCGTAATGTGAAATGCAAGTCAGAAAAATCTCAATCCGGCAATTTTGCCGAATCATCATCAATATCCGAGTTTTTTTGTCCGCCGTGCATGGCCCGGACTTCTTTCATATATTTCCCGGCGGTGACACCGGTCTCTTTCTGGAAGGACCGGTAGAATACTGATGTGGAGCTGTAGCCCAGGTCGTCGGCCAGCTGCTTGAGCGGGATGTCCACAGCTCTGTCGGACATGATACGGGTGGCTTCGATGACTCTCCAGGTGTTGATGTAGTCGCTGAAGGATTTGCCAGACATGTTGTTGATGGCTCTGGAGAGGTAAGTCCGGTTCGTGCCCAGCATCTCAGCAAGTGAGTCTCTGGTCAGGGATTTCATTCTGTAGGTTTTCTGTTCCTGCATCAGTGTCTCGACACGTTCGAACAGCTCCCGGTCGGCACGGTCCGTGTTGCTCTGAGCGGATTTATCCGTCCCGGCAGTCTTTGTTTTCTCTTTCTCCTTGTTGAACTGATCGGCATATTGTTGATATTTTTCTACAAGAAGCTTGTAAGTGTTGCGCTGGCGGCGGTAAAGAACCAGCAGGAAGATGGCTACGACGGCTATAAGCGTGAGCACTGCCATGTTGGCCAGCAGTCTCTGGCGGGAACGCAGATATTCCAGTTCGGCGGCCTGGGCGATGTTCTCGTACTCTACTCTCTGCATGGACATGAGCATGGAGTTGAACTCTCTCTCCCTCTGAAGATTGGATACACTGTCAAGATATGAGCGGTAGTTGCCGGCCAATGCTGCGAGACGAAGGCTGTCCCGGGAATGAAGCGCATTGTCTATCAGGGATGAGAGTAGTTCCTTGCGGCATTCGTGATTGTCGTTTCTGTAGGATATTTCCAGGCCCTGTTCCAGGATTCTCTCAGCTTTACCGTAGTCTCCGGCTTTCTGCAGCATCCGGCCGTAGTCCAGGTATATCATGGTCTCTATACCGGCGTCGGTGTAGCCGGTGTATCTGAGCGCACGGCTGTAGTTCCGTTCTGCTTCGGAGTATCTGGCACTGGATGTCCAGACATCTCCGTATACTTTGTATATCAGTGGATAAAGAGTCAGATATCCGCCTTTCTCCGCCATATCCGCCGCCGAGTCAATGTAGCTAAGTGCTGTCCTGTCGTTGCCGTTGATATGGTGCATCATGGCCATCATCATGTCCGCCGCGCATCTGTCCTCCAGCGGCATGCCCTCATTATGGGCCAGGCTGCAGGCCTGCTCGGCATATTTCATTCCATTTCCGTCGGACCTGATATAGAAGATGTAGATGATATCCATGAGTATTCCCAGCTGCCGGCTCACGTCTCCGGAGGCCACGGAGTATTCGTAGCTGCGGCTGTAGTATTCCATGGCTTTGGTGTAGTTCAGTTCGGCCTTGATGGCGTATCCTCCGCAGATACTCCAGTATAGGTATTTGAGGATGTTGTCGTCCTGCCGGGCGATGTCTCTGCGCATCTGTTCCAAGAGGGCTGCAGTGGAGTCGGTCTGTTCCATGAAGAGCCAGGCCTGGGCCATGTAGGTGCCGCAGTAGAGTGCTGTCAGTGTGTCTTTCTGCCTAAGGGCTCTGTATAGGATAGGGCGGGTGTAGGCTATCAGGGCGCTGTCCTGCCCTGCGGTGTTGAACTTTCTCCAGGCCTCTTTATATGTTTCGATATGGGCTTGGTCGTGCAGGCTTTCATGCCTGGACGTGCCTGAGCAGGATATTATGCACGCTCCAAGTGCGGCGGAAATGAGGACGGAATATAGTTTTTTCATTTGCAGTGCGTATAAAAATAACAAATATATAAAATAAAAAGGAGACCGTACCGGAATTTTCATCCCGGCCCGGTCTCCCGCACTGCATGAGAATCAACATCAATCCGCGTAGCGGTCTTTAAGGTCTATTTTTCCGGTCCATGAGCCTGAGAAAGTTTTGGGTGTGGGCCTGTCGTCCTTGAGGCTGAAATCTATGGTATAGGTCCCGTCTCCATGATTGGTGACAGTGATGCTGCCTCCGGTGGCGGGAGCCTTGGACTGCGGCTTGCCGTCAGCGTCCCAGTTGCCTTTGTACCAGGTGTAGAGGTACCCGTAGAAATATTCTCCTGCCAGGAATTCGCCGGGCATGGGATCGGAGTTGTCGGAGGCGACGCTGTATGTCCCGGACACGATGCCGTCAGCGAAGTCGGTGCTGTTGACCACCAGCTCGATGTCCAGCTCGTCGCAGGATACTCCGTCCTCAGGTTTGAGCTTGATCTGCCAGTTGTAGCCGCCAGTGCCGTAGTAGTCCCTGAAGCATTCCGCTGTACCTACGGCACTGCTCAGGTCCAGTGTATAGTCTTCGCTCAGGGTAGACTGCCAGTCTCCGACTTCTTCGGTGGTGGTGAATTCCACCAGTGTGGGCAGTGAGTTGAATACTCCTGATGCAGGGTCTATGGAGAGAGCGTAAGCGGTGTATCCGGTCAGGGGAGTCAGTTCGTCTATTACCTCGGTTACAGGACCTTTGGATGCAATCCAGTCCACTATTGTCGTGATATCCACACCTGCCGCTCCATAGGAAAGAAATTCCTGAATAAGGCTGTTGACGTAAATCTGGTAGCTGTCCATTATTTCTTCCGGTGAGTGGCCGGTCCCCTCGGTGACAGCATACATGTAGTACAGATTGTTGTCGGGAGGAGTGACGGACATGGTCACTGAGTTGAACGACGGTGTGCATTCGATATTGAAGTTTACGTCCAGCATCTGTATTGGATCTGTCTTGAATGTTTCATACGATACTTCTGAGAGCAGCTCCTGTTCAGGCGTGAAACCGAAAGCGTACACCACGTATTCGGTGTCCGGTACCAGACTTGAGACTGATATGTCCGTGGTGTCGCCTGATATCAGAATATTGTACTCCAGATACTCTTCCAGGGTCATTGATTTGGCGGCGGCGTTTATTGTGAGAGCCTCCATGTTGTAGGCCAGGTATTCTTCGAATGTGGGGAAAGAGTCCCATGTGGCTTTGTCCACAATCATGTTGAGGTAGGTCATCTCCTTATCCTTTGCCGTAATGTCCCACTTGGCCGACAGATAGCTTACATCATGAATATATATAGAATAAGGAGGAATGTATTCTCCCTTGCCCTGGCGGACCGTGAGGTCTATCCCGATACCTTCGTAGTTAAGGCTGATGACTGCTTCGCGGGCGGTCTCCTCCTCACTTATTTCTACGTTGAAGCGGATTTTACCGTATTCCTGTGTGCTGAGTCCGGTTATCCAGTCCACACCTTCCTGCAGCTCGGCAGTAAGCACTCCTTTTGGGGTAGGATTGACGATTTCATATTTGAATTCACAGATACCTCCGTTTTTGTCTATGTCGATGGTCGTCTCGCTTAGAGCGTTGAACTGTACTTCAGTTGTTTTGTCCGGCTCACATGCGGAGACAAGAATCACTGCGGCTGCCAGAGCGGTGGATAAAAATAGGTTTTTCTTCATAAAGGAAAATTTAAATTAATACTGTCTTTTCTGCAAATGTCATATCTGCGGATGAAGTTTGCAAATCCGGATAATTGCAATTCGTCAAAATTGACGGAGAGTCATGAATTGCCGCTGGCTCCGCGACTTCCGTAACTAATATTTAACATCAAAAGTCGGCAAAAAAATTAGGCAGAATAGGTTTTTTATGTATCTTTGCAGCCCGTTTAATTTGACGGGAATAATGTAAAGTTTAGATTAACAAACATTTATGCCAACAATTCAACAGTTAGTTCGCAAAGGACGCGAGGTTATCGTCGAGAAGAGTAAATCTCGCGCGTTGGATGCTTGCCCTCAGAAGAGAGGTGTGTGCGTGCGTGTCTACACCACCACTCCCAAGAAGCCTAACTCGGCTATGCGTAAGGTAGCCCGTGTGAGAC
>DWYD01000018.1 GCA_019118865.1 Candidatus Coprenecus merdipullorum
CGAGGGCTTCCATCTTGGCCTCAAGGGCGCCTGCCTCAGCATAGATGCCGAGCGCGTTCCTGAGGGTCTCGAGCTCGCCGAGCACGTTCTTCGCGAAGTCCATGGCCGCGTCAGCGGACTCCTGGGCCTGGGCGGCTGCCTCCTGAGCGGCGAGGATGTCGGCCTCAAGACCGGGGATGATCACGTCCTTGAGATCAGCATAGTTGTCCTCCAGATCCTGAAGTCTCTCGCCAACGCTCACGTTGATGGAGTCTATCGCGTCGAGCCTGCCCTCGATCCCGCCGATCTCCTCCAGCAGAGCGGCAACGCTCTCAAGGGTCGCGAAGGTGTTCTGAGCCTCCTCCTTTGACAGGTAGTTCTCCTGGATGGAGTCTACAAGGTTCTCAAGCTCGGGGATGTTGGCAGTAAGGCCCTCAAGATACTCGACTGCCTTCTCCAGCTCGGACACGCTCTCGATAAGGTCGGTCAGCTTCTGGGTCTGCTCGGCAAGAGCCTCCTTCAGCGAGGATATCTCACCGTCGAGTCTGGCTATGTCTTCGGAATGTGAGGTCTCGGCCTTCTCGATGGCGTCGATCAGCTCGTTGTAGTAGTCCTCTACCTTCTGCTTGAGCTCATCTATCGCTTCCTTGTTGGCGTTTCCGTCGGCAATCGCCTTTGCAAGATCCTCCTTAGCCTTCGCGAGATCGGACTCAAGGTCGCTGATTCTCTCGGCGGCGGCGTTGTCCGATGCCTTCAGCTCGGCGACGGCATCGTCAATCTTCTTGTTGAGCTCTTCCTCCAGCGAGGATATCTGGCCGTTCAGGTCGGATATCTGACCCTTCACGGTCTCTATCTCGCCGTTGAGGGCGTCGATCTGCTGGCTCATTGCCTCGTCGGCTGCCTGCAGGTCCTCTACATTACCCTGGAGCAGGTCGAGGAGGTTGTGCGCCTCGTCCAGGGAGCTCGTCAGGGTAGCAATCTGTTCTTCCAGGCTGGCTATTGATCCCGTCTCGAGCTTGTCAAGTCGATCGTTGATCTCGTTGATGTCGTTCTCGAAATCAGTACAGCCCGAAAATGCGAACACCCCGCACACCAGCGAGAGTGCCGCAATCACATTGAAAAAATGTTTTTTCATAACTGCATTTGGTTTGTTACACATAGACACAATAAGGACAGAAAATTTGGTCTATGGCAATGCAGATATAATGTATATCCTGCGGCAGCTCCTGATGTGCGGAGCAGCTTATTCGACACTCTGGTAATCCAAAGGAGGATCGAAATAACGTGACAATGACTTGATGTTCTCTCTGTAGGAGGGGGCAGCGAAACCTATATCCTGAAAGAATCTGTCCCGGGATTCTTGAAGATTCAGAAGACAGGGGTCGATGATGGCAGATGCTCTCTGAAGCACGGAACCGTCTGTCCCATAGACCACAGCACTCAACGTATCACCCTGACACGAAATATGCAGTATACTACCCCGGGGCATTGATACCTCGAACGGGGCATAGGCTCCGACAGACACATCCAGGGATACCTGCGCAGTACCGCTCCACTCATACCGGTATTCATGTGTGCCGTCAGGCCGGAAGCGGTATGTGCATTCCAAAGCTCCGTCTGCTATACACACGCGCTGATAAAGGGAAGACAATGCCGAAGGAATCCGAGGTTGAATTTCTATCCGCCCGCTGAGCATATGCGGGCGCACCCCAAGAAAATACTGGCTCCAGACACGGATATGCTCACCGTTGCTCCATGCCTGAAGAAATGTTCCGGAACGTCTGGCCCAGGTACTGCCGGGTCTTGGCCATGCATCAGCACATTCTGAAAGGCTGCCTACCGCACCTTCACAAAGGGCCTGACGGTTCATATTGGAAAAAAGCCTGAATGCAGTGTCCTGCTGACCATATTCCACCATTCTCTGGATAGCCTGTCCGTTGAGCCACAGCCAGACAGTCCCGTTGTGATAAGCATCGTCCTTGTGATAACGGTGCCACTGCTCGTGCCAAGGATGGAACTGATCGTCATACTGATCAAGGCTGGAAACTCCCCATGGATATACAAGGCTTTCCCATACCCGGCGGACATCCTGCATCCTCAACAGAGTGTCAGATATGAGTTCATGGGTATAAAGGGTATTGGGACGCAACTGAATGTCAGGAGTTCCGTCAGCATTGAGGTGATCATAGACGAAACCGGTCCGGGCATCCACGAAATCATGTTCGAAATTGACCCGGACTTTGCCGGCCAGTGCCTCCCATTGTTCCGCCTTACGCTTATCTCCCATACAGCGGGCCATATCGGCAGCGCATATCAGCTGCTGATACCACAGGGCCTGTATATCAGATGCCCTGTTTCCGCGTGGAGAGCACGGATACCTGCCCTGGCGCTTCGCATCCATCCAAGTATCGGCATCCGCATGAGTCAGGTACCCTCTGTCATCAGTAAAAAGCTTTGCAGACGCATCAGTGGCCAGCTTAACACTTGGATATATCTGCTTGATAAAATCCACATCCCCGGTATAGTTCAGATACTCGTAAGCCTGGATCACAAAACGGGGCGTTCCGTCAGTCGTATTATATAAAATGCCTTCAAGATTCAGGCGGTTGGGAATACGGCCATAAGTATCTGATTCCGGATCAGTATCCTGATAACGCGCAAATGAAACGAGAATGTCACGCGCTACTTCGAACTGTCCGGTGCAGAGTACTGCCCCGGGCATAGCGATGAACATATCCCGCCCCCAGAAATCAGTGAACCATGGGAGACCGGCATACATGCCCCAACCTCCGTGCTGACGGGTCACCAATTCATCCGCTGTGAGCTGTATCCATGCCATGGCCTTGTCCAAAGATGAAAAGTCGGTGCGCATTGCATTGTCCTTCAACAGCCGCTCCATCCGTTCCCGTCTGGCAACTAGCCACTGCCATCCCTCAGACCTGAATTCCTCCGCAAGTGCCTTACTCCCGGCCTCATCGCCGTAGGAAATCACAAATCCTCCCGCATTGCGTCCGGCCTCCACTACCCTGCCGTCAAAATCAAGGGATACTTCAGGGTTGAGAGGCATAATGCGCACAAATGCTCCGGGGGCCTCCACTGCAGCGTACAATACAGAATTTCCGTCTTTTCTGGGATTAATGACATTGTTCCCGACAAGTTCTATGCCCACCCTGCTGCCTATTACGTCCTTTATGGCAATAAACAGTACCTTGCGGCCGTCTACCATTGAGAATGTCTCCACCGCACTGTCATACACTCTCTCAAGTCTGTCCGGCCACACAGTTGCATCCGCAGATGTTCGGCTGAGCATGCGGCCGTCCACGTACAGCCTGTAATCTGCGAAAATCCTCTTTGCACGGATATTCCACCCCGCGTACCAGTCACTGAAATCATCCTCGGATGTCTGGCCGTAATAAAAACCGGCCTCCTTATCACTGTAAGAATATTCCCTGGACTCACCGTCACGGGCTATATTCACACCCAGACTGTCCAAAGACCTGGCAGAAACCGGAACCGTACATAAAGAAGCAAGCACGGCCGACACAAATGCCGCCGCGCTTACTGTTCTGATATTCATAGTGTCCCTATTTATCCTTAGCCAATGCTTTCCATACCAAGGCCGACAAGGCAGCCCCCAGGAAAGGAGCGACAATGAAGAGCCAGAGCTGCGACAGGGCCTGTCCTCCTTCAAACACAGCAGGTGCTATGCTGCGGGCAGGATTAACAGAGGTACCGGTGATGGGAATGCAGACTATGTGTATCAGCACAAGCGTAAGACCTATAGCCAGGCCTGCCATGTTGCCCGCACCGTGCTTCTCATCAGTAGCCCCAAGAACCACCAGGACAAATATAAAGGTAAACACGGCTTCGGCTATGAACGCCTGCAGCGCCTCCCCTTCTCCGAAAGAGTTGGAACCTGTCATGGTAGGGCCCTCATGCGCTCCTGTAGAAACCAGTGCGAACAGGATAGCCGAACCTATAAAAGCTCCGATTACCTGAAACAGCATATACATAAGAGCCTCCTTTACCGGCATACGGCCTGACAGAGTCATTCCCAAGGTTATAGCCGGATTGATATGGCATCCGGAGATGCCGCCTATCGTATAAGCCATAGCTACAACTGAAAGGCCGAAAGCCAGCGCAACACCGAGTGTACCGACTCCGGCACCTACCGTATCCGCTACACTACCTGCAAAAACCGCACTTCCGCAGCCCATGAGAACCAGGACCATAGTACCGGTCATTTCTGCCAAATACTTTTTCATGACAATAACTTTTTATGATTATCCGTTATTCAATTCACTTTTTCACTTCCGGTGCTTTCTCCAGAATCACATTCATATCATCGGGGACGCTGTACACACCGACATCCCAGGCGCCGTCTCCGTCGGAGACCTTCACCACGGGGACAGTAACCTCTTTTGGCAGGAACTCACCGCCATTGCTCTCCCCGTCAACATCAGTAAAGAGAACAGTGACACTGTCAGGCATCGCCAGATAATCCGTCGCCCGTACATAGAACGAGCCGTCAGACGAAGTCGCTGTCTTCTCGTTGTCCATAGGTTCATAGGTGAGCTCACCTGACTGATCGTTGTAAAATTTGTTCGCAAGGTCCACCATAATACCGGGAACGGGATTGCCATCCCCATCAGATACTCTGCCCTTTGCCTCGAAGTCTGCATGGGGCGATGCATACAGATAAAAGCATGACGACACCATATTGAAGCCCAGTACGGCCGTCAGAAATTTCAACAAAGTCTTTCTCATCGATATCAGTTTAAAAGTAAGACATCAGTTCATAGGCAAATATAGGCATTTTTCAATAAATTTGCAGCGCTTTGAAGACAGTATGAAGAAAAAACTAGTTATCCTGGACCTCGACGGCACACTGCTGTACACCGTCCCAGACATCGCCGCAGCAACTAATCAGGCGTTGGAAGCCTGCGGATACCCCACTCACAGTGAGACGGTTATCGCTTCATTCATCGGCAATGGCATCAACAAATTGTTTGAAAGAGCCTTGCCGCAAAAGGCCCGGTGCCAAGAGGAGATCATGCGCATCAGGAAGCTCTTCCTTCCTTATTACAATGCACATTGCGCGGACGCCACCCGCCCGTTCGAAGGCATCCCGGAGCTTCTCTCCGACATTTGCCGCAACGGCATCAAAGTAGCTGTTGCATCGAACAAATACCATCCGGCAACCGTCAAACTGATTCGGCATTTCTTCCCGCAAATACCCTTCTGTGCAGTATTCGGGGAGAGGGAGGGGGTGCCACGCAAACCGGAACCGGTGATAGTCTGGGACATTCTCCGTGAAGCAGGAATACATTGCCCCGCTGTAGACGGTCCAGGACGGAATTTCCCCGACGAACGCCCGTCCGTCCTATACATCGGAGACTCCGGCGTGGACATGCAGACAGCCGCCAATGCCGGCCTTGAGGCCGCGGCCGTCACCTGGGGCTGCCGTACCCGGGAGGAACTGGCATCCTACGCTCCAGCTCACATCGTAGACCGCCCTGAACAGATTGCCGCTATCCTTATTTAAGCATCCTGCATGTGCCCGGACGGAGAGAGCCGTCGGATTCGCGCAGATGCATCGAACCTCCGAGACAGTACCGGAAATACTTGCAGCGGCCGCACTCATCTCCGCGCTCCCGCATCCAGCTGCGGTCCCGGAATACCTGATAGCGGTTCTCCCAGACATCGATGAAATCGTCTCCCCGGTAGATATTGCCCTGGGCGTAATCGCTGCGGATGCTGGCGCAGGCCGCAATGTCTCCATTGGCGAGGATGGAAGAGCAGGAAAGGCCGGCGTTGCAGCTGAAGAAATTGTCCCGGACAAGGCCCTCGTAGCCTCCGAGAAAATTCTCGCAGCCGTAATTGAGATGAATACGTCCTTCTTTTCTGGTCTCCATGATAAATTCCATCAGCGACTCGAACTGCTCCGGGGAGAGCTGCATCTCAGGATCACCGGCAGCCCGGCCTGACGGAAAGACAGTGAATATCCTCCAGTGTTTGAGGCCAAGGGATATAAGGTACTCCTTAAACTCGGGCAGCGATGCCAGATTACGTCGGTTGGCACATGTAACGACATCGAATATCACGTCTTCCACTTCCGTGAACATTCGGACACCTTCCGTGGCCTTCTTGAAGCTGCCGGGGACACCGCGCATCCAGTCGTGGTCGGCCTCGAATCCGTCCACGCTTATCGTCGCACTGTGGATGCCGGCCTTGAGCAGAGAGTCAAACCGCCTGCGGTCCAGCAGCATACCGTTTGTGACAATACCCCACGGAAAGCCCATGTCGTAGATGGCCCTTCCGCACGAGGCTATGTCGGGGCGCATCAACGGCTCCCCGCCTGTAACTATGACGAAGACTTTATGCGGATCGTATTTTTCGGATATGCGGCGCAGGACCCTGGCGAAATCCTCGAACGGCATGTCCTTCACAGAGGCTGTAGTGTGACAGTCACTGCCGCAGTGACGGCAGTGCAGGGAACATCTTAACGTACATTCCCAGAACAGGTCGCGGAGAACGTGCTCCTCCGCCAACTCCCTTTGCAGCGGACGGGCCAGCTCCAGCGCCAGTTTCTGTCTGATGGACAAAGAACGCATGACTACTCTCCACTGTCCTTTTTAAGTTCAAGCGTTACATTCACGTCTTCCTTTACGGCATAGTCGCCCTCGTCCCAGCCGTCGCCTTCCTCTGTCATTTCGGCCTGAACGGTGACGGTCTGCTCCTCAAAGAGACCGCCTCCGGCCTCTCCGTCTATGTCCGTAAACTGCATTTCAAAAGTATTGTCCCTGAACGGGAATGTACCGTGAATGACATGAAAGCGGCCTTCGGCATCCGTGACGGCCACGGAGTCCATATAACTGTCCTGCGACTCGCCCATACTCACCCTGATACCGGATATCGGAGTGCCTTCCGCATCCGACACCCTTCCCTTGACTTCATACTCCGCGTATGGTGTCCCGTATTCCTCTGTTGTGCCGTGACAGGCAACGACGGACTTAAAGCCAAGGCAGATAAGCAGAAACTTGATAATCTTTCCCATAACTGTGACTGTTTTAAAAGTTTCAAGCGCAAGGTAGGCATAAAAACCTGCCAATCCAAACATTTCCCGACAATTCGGTTATTTCCTGCAGGCAGTCTCTGCCTGATATTCCATCTTGTACAATAGACAGACTCTGATAATGCAGCGCATACTGCCGTTTATATCTCACTCAATACATAGCCAGTTGGTCTGCTTATCACGGTTGTACCGGAATATCCGGGAGAACTTCCTCTTTCCGTACCAGCCGTACCCGTAGTCCCCCATATCGAGATTCACGGCATTGCTGCAGTACTTGTGGATGGATTCCGAGAACCGATTGAGGGTCATAGGAATCCTGGACTGAAAAATGTAGAACTGTCCGTCCACTGTCCCGAGAGCGCGCCGGAAAGTTTTGCGAGGGTCTTCGTGGGTGCGGACTCTGCCATTCTTCACAAGCACCGTCTGCTGAAACCCATAAACCGAATGCCATTTACCGGAGATTACCAGCCCTTTGGTCGGATGAAGCGATATGCGCTCCTTGCGCACAGGCGTACCGTATGTTTTCCCGGCTATCCTGTATTCGCCCTCTATCGCCCCGTCCTCTCCGGTATATGCAGCCGGTATCAGCAGGCGGGCTTCCGGATTGTACTTATCGGTAAAACGGACATCGTTGGTCTCTACCCTGATAATTTCTGGATCTCCGCATATCAGCACGAATCTTACGGCAAGCACGGTACAGACCAATCCGGCCAATCCGGCAATTGCTTTGAAAAAGAATTTAAAAACCTTACTCATAATACTATCAACCAAGTTATATGTCTACCTGTTCATTAAAAGTTTTACAAATCTTTACTTGTTTATACCTTTTTCCCGCTGGAGGTAAACTTATGATATCCGATTTATTCTTATTTTTGTGGAAAATGAAGATATGTCCCGTACAGAAAAAAATAAACTGGAGTATACAGTTGCGCTGATAGCCGACTTCGCCGCTGCTTTTAATCTGAGCAAAAAGCAGGCATACAACTATTTGCAGCGTTTCAAGGGACTTGATTTCTTTTTCACTCACTACAATGTGATGCATACCCAGTCCTTCGAGGACACTATCAGCAACCTCGTCCTGGTATGCAGTCGGAATGGAGGGCGATTGGCATGAGACTGTATCACGGATCAAATGTGACAATAGAGCGACCGGACTTATCGCGTTCAAAGCCTTTCAAGGATTTCGGCCGCGGTTTCTACCTTTCCCACGACCCGGCTCAGGCACAGGAAAGAGCTGCCCAAGTCGTAGACTTGTTGAAACAAGGAAGCCCTTCGGTAACCGTTTTTGAATGGAACGAGGATGATGCCATTGCTGACGGATTAAAGATAAAACGGTTTGACGACTACTGTGAGGAATGGGCGGAATTTGTATTGAAGAACCGGGACCGTCATCAACCACAGCCTGTGCATGACTATGATATTGTGGTCGGCCCTATTGCCGATGACGGTGTGACATTTCAGCTCAGAAGATATACCGACGGTATTATCACGATGAGGCAATTAGTCGAAGAACTGCGGTACGCCAAAGGACTGACTATCCAGTATTTCTTCGGGACAGACAGGGCATTATCCTATTTAAGCAGAATATGAGACTGAACAGTAGACAGATAGAGCATTTGCAGGAGGCGTTGACGGTAGAGTTGACCCAGATGCTTATGGAGAACTGGGGCTACAGTATGCAGGAAGCATTGACAGTCCTCTACAACTCCGACACCTTTGAGCGTCTTTCAGATCCTGCCACCGGACTTTATTTCCAAAGTGCCGGATATATCTACGACTATCTTCAAAACGAACTCACTTCAGGCAAGATTTCCTGATAAAACCGTCACTTTTAACCTATTTTCAAGACTTTAGGTTCAGGACAGACTGTCCCAACAAAAGAGGGACCGTCCGGTTATGAACGAGAGTCCATCCAGGGTCTTCGTCTCCTCTATCTCCGACTCAAGCACCTTTCTGTATTTGAGAATAAGATCCTTATATTCCGGCCAATGCTTTATTTCGCCGAGGTCATCATCCATTTCGATATGGGCAAAACGCCGGTAGCCCTTCTCAAATGCCGTCCTAAGAAATTCCAGAGCCTTGTCTGACTCGCCCATTCTTGAATACAGACAGGCTGCGTCATAATAATTCCCGGCATCGTCAGGATCATTTTCTATCACCTTGTTCATGAAATCTACGGCCTTGTCCTTCTGTCCCAGCCCCAACCAGGCATACTGCGCACATGAGTTGCTCCCTGGGAC
>DWYD01000019.1 GCA_019118865.1 Candidatus Coprenecus merdipullorum
GCTTCTCAAGGAAGGACTCGATCCCAGACCTGAGATCATGATACCCGTGACCATCATCGTCCGCGAGCTGGACTTCGAGAAGAAGATCTGCGACCGCGTGCACGACGAGGTGGAGAAAGCTACCGGCATGACCATCAACTACCTCTACGGCACCATGATAGAGATTCCGAGGGCAGCCCTGCTGGCCAACTTCATGGCTAAGACCGCCCAGTTCTTCTCCTTCGGAACCAACGACCTGACCCAGATGACATTCGGATTCTCCCGCGACGACATCGGAGCCTTCATGGGCGACTATCTGGAGAACAAGCTTCTGGATGCAGATCCTTTCCAGACCATCGATATAGAATCGGTAGGAAAACTTCTGGAAATAGGAGTACAGGGAGGCCGCAACACCAATCCTAACCTCAAGGTCGGCATATGCGGTGAGCATGGCGGAGATCCCGCATCCGTGGAATTCTGCAATAAGATAGGCATGAACTACGTATCCTGCTCACCTTTCAGAGTTCCCATTGCCCGTCTCGCTGCGGCGCAGGCTGCCATCAAGAGCGGAAATAACCGATAGTTTCTCGCACTTAGCACAATACTCGGCTAATGCCGCCGAGAAAAATGTATGGAATCTCCCCATTGGTCCCGGCCGATGGGGATTTTCATTTCCCTGAGTCTCCGTTCAGTAATAGATGAAGATATAGCTGCGTCCTCCCCTGCTCCGGGTTTATTCTGGTAAATCTGGTACTCATCCCTTACCTCCGCAAGGGTCAGATTGGGCATAAGCACATTAGCACCTGCCATTATAGCTTTTTCCCTGCCGAAAGGATCTATCGCCTGCATGGCAGTTGTCGCCGCAATATTGATATCCGGCATCAGCAGGCGAAGCAGAGCTACCATTGTAACCGACAGTTCCAGTCTTCTCTCTTTGGGAAGAAGAAGATGACGATAGCTATACAATGGTGTCCCGGAATGCTCAAGATACGGTCCCATGCCGCACATGTCTATGTCCATCTTCTTAAAGAAGAGCAGATCGTCCGCAAGATTCCATGCATTTTGGAAAGGCAGTCCTATCATAACTCCCGTCCCGACCTGATATCCGCAGTCCCTCAGATCTTTCAGGGCCTGGATTCGCGTCCGGTAACTGTGAAGCGGGTCCACAGGATGAATCCTCTCATAAAGCTGCTTATCGGAACTCTCTATCCTCAGAAGATAACGGTGTGCTCCCGCTTCGAACCACTCCCGGTACACATCCTTGGACTGCTCTCCAAGAGAAAGCGTGATACCCAGAGGCCAGCGCTTCTTTATTTCCTTCAGGATATGTGTTATCTTGTCTATAAATGCCCTGTCCATCCTTTCTCCTCCCTGTATTACCAAAGATCCGTAACCATCCCTGAAGGCAAATTCCGCTGCATCCAGAACATTATCCACAGATATCTCATAACGGCCTGTATTCCGGTTATCTCGGCGTATACCGCAATAAAGGCAGTTCTTGCGACAGATATTGGATATCTCCACAAGTCCCCTGAGATAGACTTTATCCCCTACTGTAGAAAGTTTTGTATTGTAAGCCGCTTCATAAAGTTCAGCCAGGCGGTCAGGTCTCTCCTCCTCCAGCCACGAAATCAGAGAAGGACGGTCAAGCCGGATATCCATAGTACTGCTTGTTTTATTTCAGGAGCGGTCTCATGGCCCGCTCATAGATTCCTTTCATATATGATATGGCCATACCATAATTAGTAACCGGTATACCGTTTTCAATAGCAGGCAAGAGCCTTGAGTAAAGCTGCCTGCGTGTTATCATGCACCCTCCGCACTGAAGGACCAAAGCATAGTCGGTGACAGGCCTGTCTATACTGTCCAGCCCGCCGACCACATCAAAAGTCAAAGACTTACCTGTAAAACGGCGCATCAACGCTGGAATCTTCACCCGCCCGATATCCTCACAGGACGAATGGTGAGAGCATGACTCCAGGATGAGAACCCTGTCACCGTCCTTAAGACGGCCGATCATCGGCGTCCCTTGACAATACTGTTCAAAACACCCTTTACTCCTTGCCAGCAACATACTGAAACTTGTAAGCGGAACCTCCTCCGGAACCATTGCCGCCACTTCGGAGAATGCCTGGCTGTCAGTAACAACAAGGGAAAATTCTGGATTGCCCTGATTACCGAGGAATATTTCCTTCAGGGCCTCAGGTTGGACAACTGTAGCCACAGCTCCCGCATCCAGCAAGGAACGGATAGCATTGACCTGCGGCAGAATCAGCCGGCCTGTCGGGGCCTCGCTGTCTATCGGGCAGACCAGCAGAACTTTCTGCCCACGGCTGACAATTCCATCAAACATCGGCTGCCCGTTGAGCCTTGAGGCACCCGCAAGCTCCCGTACAGCCTTGACCAGGTCTGCGGTCATCTCTTGCTGCCTGTCCGGAGAAACCTCAGCTGAGAATTCCAGGAACCTCGCCCCTGGGTATCTCTGAAGGAGACGGTCCTTCAGGTCCGGTCCAGGAGATATGAGGTCCGACTTACCGCAGACCAGAATTACGGGGACGGAGTACCTGGCAAAGAGTCTCATCATATCCTGCTCCTGTTGCCCGAAACTGTCTGCGGTAAATACCAGCAAAGCCAGATCTATCTTACTGACTGTCTCCAAGGTCCTGGCGACTCTCATACCGCCCAGGTCCCCACTGTCATCAAAACCGGCTGTATCTATGAGTACGCAGGGTCCCAATCCGAAGATTTCCATCCTCTTACGGACAGGATCCGTTGTCGTGCCCGGACGATCGGAGACTATTGCAATTTTCTGACCCGCAACCGAGTTGGCCAAAGAAGATTTTCCGACATTCCTCTTCCCGAATATTCCTATATTTACAGCATTCATATACAATTCTTTTTTCCTGAAAGCAAAAATATACATTTTAATTTTTATTGTACTATCTTTGGCGGATGTTTGATTGTTTTGCCGCACATATAGTTCAAAAACGGATTCTTCGAAAGACCCTCTGCTGCCATAAGGGTAGTTTCGTTCCAATGACATCTGCCAGGAGGATAGGATTCATTGTCAACGCAGATGAAACCGGGGCGGAGCAGGCAGTCATGAACATCAAACAAGTCTGCGACAGCAACAGAATAGAATACAAGGGCATTTATCTGGATTTCCGGAAAAACCCGCCTGAGGATCCGAGATATCTGTCCACCACGGGGCTGGTAACTGTCAACAGAAACAACGTCAACTGGTACGGACTTCCTGATGAGGATACGGTATCAGCATTCACGAAACTCCCTTTTGATATTCTAATGGACCTGACGGTGTCCAGGAGGATGTTCACAGCCGATTACATACTCCGGAAAGCAACCGCTTCATTCCGAATCGGAATATCATCCAGACCCACCGGCATCTATGACATGACTGTCTCTGGAAGAGACGAAGAAAATGGCATAGACACACTTACCGTAAGTATTTTTAACTATCTAACATCCATACACACTGTTTAAAATGAGAACATTTTCATCCTACGCACTGATTACCGTCAAAGGAATAGGGATGGGCGCCGCAGATGTCATCCCTGGTGTATCCGGAGGCACAATTGCTTTTTTGACAGGCATCTACGAGGAGCTGCTCAATTCCATCAAATCCGTAAACATGCAGGCGCTCAAGCTGCTTTTTACTGGAAAAATCGGAAAGTTCTGGAAACATATCAACGGAACATTTCTATTCTCCCTTATCCTGGGCATCGCCATCAGTTTCTTCTCACTGGCAAAACTCATGCAGTACCTGATGGCCAATGAGCCCATTCCCCTATGGTCTTTCTTCTTCGGCCTCATCATCGCATCAGCGGTACTGATCCTTAAAGACATCGATCTTACGAAGCTCAAGAACATCATAGCCATACTGCTCGGTACCGCGGCCGGAGCCGCTATCTGCCTGGTATCTCCCACCGAAACACCGAACCAACTGTGGTTCATCTTCCTGTGCGGTGCCATCGCCATCTGCGCCATGATACTGCCGGGAATCTCAGGCAGCTTCATCCTTCTCCTTCTAGGAAAATACGAATACATGCTCAAGGCCCTGACAGACCTCAATATCGTCCTGATCCTGGTATTTGTTGCCGGAGCAGCCATCGGCATCATCTCATTCTCGCATTTTCTGTCATGGCTGCTCAAGAAATACCATGTGACAACAATCTCTGCACTGGCTGGAATCATGATAGGGTCATTGGTCAAAGTATGGCCATGGCAGCTCCAAATAGGGGAAGTATCCCGCCCTGTAATGCCGTTTCAGCCCGACCTTCAGCCACTCTTCTCCGGCCACATAGGCCTTGCAGTAATATTTGCCCTCATAGGGGTTGCACTTGTGCTGGTACTCGAACTGACCGCCGCCCGCCTGCAGAAAAAACGCGAAAAAATTTAAAATACTATAAGGGTCTTTAGGAAAATACTCAGCGGCCTGATAATCCTCATCTGTATCATCCCGCTCGCCGGCTATGTCACCCTACAGTTTCCAAAGCTGCAGAACCGCATTGCCCAGAGTACTGTGTCCGCTATGGAAGAGCGGATGAACGGCAGGATGGAAATAGACAGGATCGCCATAGTATTTTTCAACAAAGTAATGGCCTACGGCATCTCCATAACCGGAGATAACGGAGACACCCTCGCATATGTCAGCAAACTGTCGATATCCCTGGCTCCATCCGAACTGTTCCGGGGCAGGCTCCACATAAACCGCCTGTTCCTGGAAAACGGATGTTTCAACCTCGTTCAGGAAGGTCCGGGCAAATACAACAATATCAACCGCATCTTCAATACATCCACGAAACCTGACTCACTGAAGAAACCTTTCCGTATGCCGGACATGGATGTCGATGAAATCACTCTCCGGAACATGGCTTTTTCTCTTGTAAACCTACCTGCAGACACCATCGCCCATGACCCGGAATGCATTAACGTCAACAACCTGAGGCTCAAAAATA
>DWYD01000142.1 GCA_019118865.1 Candidatus Coprenecus merdipullorum
CCGTCCAGAACTGGTATCCCGGCGACGCGCAGGGACGGGGCGGCATCTTCAACTTCGTCACCAAGAGGGGCATCTGCAAGGGCGTCAACAGCAAGCTCTTCTGGACCCAGGTCGAGACCGGCTCGGCCATCACCTGGAAATATCCCAGCACCATACTCAAAGGCGACAACTCCGTATCCGAGTTCTACTCCGTGGCCGTCACCAACAACTGGCAACAGGCCGACACCGGCACCAAGATGATCCACATCGGCCGCAACACCCACAGCCGCATCATCAGCAAGGGTATCTCCGCAGGCCACAGCCAGAACAGCTACCGCGGCCTGGTCAAGATACTGCCCGGGGCAGAGAACGCCCGCAACTACTCCCAGTGCGACTCCCTGCTGCTGGGCGACAAATGCGGAGCCCACACCTTCCCCGTAGTGGAGAACCAGAACCCCACCGCCATCACCGAGCACGAGGCCACCACCTCCAAGATCAGCGAGGACCAGCTCTTCTACTGCCGCCAGAGAGGCATCCCCGAGGAGAGCGCAGTCGGCCTGATCATCGGCGGCTACACCAAGGAGGTCATCAACAAGCTCCCGATGGAGTTCGCGGTCGAGGCCCAGAAGCTGCTCGAGGTATCGCTCGAGGGCAGCGTCGGGTAGGTCATCTCGTCTTCGACTCCACCACCTCATCTACCGCAACGGCAGCAAATTCCGCGATTCGCTGCCGCTGCGGTATGTTTGCAAACCTCTCTTTCTGACAAATTGACATTTAATTCACTGATTTTCAGGGATTTCGTGACAATTTGGCGGAAAAATGCGACATTCCGTCAAGCCTCCGCGTGCCAAAGCCCCCTGGTCCACAATTTGCGATATCCTCTATCGAACGCCCGAAAGGGAGGGCGGAACGGAAACGTTCATAAACATTTTAAGAAACAATTTAAAATTATGGAGGATAACATTATGGTACCCAGCAGAAGAACACAGCAGAATTGGCTGCCCGCTTTTTTCAATGACTTTTTCGATGATGACTTCAGACATTTCGGAAACATGATGAGGACTTCATCCCCTGCCATCAACGTCAAGGAGAATGACAAGGAGTACACAGTCGAGATAGCCGCCCCCGGCATGTCCAAGAACGACTTCAAGATCCGCATCAACGAAGAGAACGAACTGGTGGTCACCCTCGAGCACAAGGACGAGCACAAAGAAGAGAAGAAGGACGAGAAATACCTCAGAAGGGAATTCTCCTACTCTCACTTCGAACAGGCCCTGCTTCTCCCCGATGACATCAAGAAGGAAGAGATCAGCGCCAGCATGGAGCACGGTGTACTGAACATCACCCTGCCCAAGATGACCGAGGTCCCTGTCACACCCAAGGAAAGATTCATTGATATCAAATAGCCGACGGCCCTTCAGTCCAAGGCTGCAACAAACCCAGAAGCCGCACTTCGACCCGCATCGGAGCGCGGCTTTTTTTGTATTTTTGCGGCCCAAACAATAATGCCTATGGACTGGCTGAATTATACCCTTTTCACTTTCAATGGAGACACTCCGGTGCTGCTTATCGACCTCATAACGTCGATAGCGGGACTGACCTGCGTGTTCCTGGCAGGACGCAACAGCAAGTACAATTTCTGGGTGGGATACGTGTACTCCGCCCTGCTCTTCCTCATGTTCTGGAACAAAGCCCTGTGGGCAAACATGCTGCTGCAGCCCATATCCTTGGGCATCAACATCCTCGGACACTACCGCTGGACCCATCCGAAACCGGAGGAGGTCAGCGAGAAAGACGGCAAGTCACTGAAGGTCTCCATGCTGTCCTGGCCGCAGAGAGCAGTGGCCGTGGCGGCAATATTCGCACTCGGCTGGCTCTGGGGCTGGCTACTCGAAACCCTCACCCACGACCCCGTGCCCTACCTGGACGCCTGCGTGACCGCCCTTATCCTCGTTGCCCAGTTCCTCTCGGCTCTCAAGAAATGGGACTGCTGGGTGGCATGGCTGGCAGTGAACGTCACCCAGATCATACTGCACATCTCCGTCGGCCACGTATTCATGCCGATAGTCTGCGCCCTCTACCTGATAAACGGCGCGGCCTCCATCATCAACTGGTGGCGCCTTTACCGTGAAAAGGCATAGCAACATCCGGAAAATATTGTATTTTTGCACTCCGCACAAAACAGAAAGACTATGGCAGAAAACAAGATACTACTCGAAATCAAAGGCCTGCACGCCAGTGTGGGCGACAAGGAAATACTCCGCGGCATCGACCTGACAGTCCGCGAAGGCGAGACCCACGCGATCATGGGCCCCAACGGTTCCGGCAAATCCACCCTCTCGGCTGTCCTGGCCGGCCGGGACAGCTACACCGTCACCGCCGGAGAAGTGACATTCAACGGCCGCGACATCCTGGACCTCACCCCCGAGGAGCGCTCTTTCGAGGGCCTCTTCCTGAGCTTCCAGTACCCCATAGAAATACCCGGCGTGACCAACGTCAACTTCATGCGCACCGCCGTCAACGAGCACCGCAGGCACAAGGGCCTAGAGCCCCTGAACGCCGCCGACTTCCTCAAGCTCATGCGCAGCAAGATGGAAATCGTAGAGATGAACCCCTCGTTCTCCTCCAGAGGCGTCAACGTAGGCTTCTCCGGCGGTGAGAAGAAGCGCAACGAGATCTTCCAGATGGCCATGCTCGAGCCCCGTCTGGCCATCCTCGACGAGACCGACAGCGGCCTGGACGTGGACGCCCTGAGGATAGTGGCCACCGGAGTCAACAAGCTCAAGAGGCCCGACAACGCCGCCATCGTCATCACCCACTACCAGAGACTCCTGGACTACATCGTCCCGGACGTGGTGCACGTACTCTACAAGGGCCGCATCATCAAGACCGCCGGCAAGGAACTCGCCAGGGAGATCGAGGAAAGGGGCTACGACTGGATCATCAACGGATAACTGGGAGGCAGGACAATGACAGAGAACTACATCTACGCTCCCGAGCACAATATCGAGGGAGGCTTCCGCTGCAAGGTTCCCCTTCCCGGCAGCCGCCAGGTCTTCATGATCGACGGCGGAGTACAGGGCACGGGCCGTCCGCTGGACATCCGCTTCGAGAGAGGGAAAATATACGGGGAGGCCCTCCAGGTCATCAGCATCCGCACGGAAAAGCATCCGGAGGACATCAGCACCCGGGAGTCCTTCCACTTCGAGGAAGGCAGCAGCGCCCGGCTCATCCTCTGCTCCCACACATTTGCAGAGAATCCCTTCCACACCGAGGGCAATGTCAGCATCACCCTGGAGGCCGGGGCCTCGGCCGACATCGTCATCATGCAGAACGAGCACAACCGGGCCACGCACAACACCCGTTTCGACATCCACATAGGCGAGGGCGCATCCCTCAAGGCCGTCATCCTCACCCTCCACGGCGGAGTAATCGACAATGACATCACCGTCAGCCTAGACGCCCCCCACGCCTCCTGCGACATCAGCGGCCTCTACCTGGTGGACGGCACCCAGAAGGTGACCAACACCCTCAAAGTCCTGCACCGCGTTCCCGAATGCCACAGCCGGGAGCTGTTCAAGGGCATCCTCGATGACAGCGCCGCTGCATATTTCTCCGGCCTGATCCACGTCTTCCCCGACGCCCAGAAGACCGAGGCCTACCAGGAATGCCACAACCTCCTGCTCAGCCGCGATGCCCGCGCATTTGCCCAGCCCCAGCTGGAGATTTACGCCGATGACGTAAAATGCTCGCATGGAGCCACAAACGGCCGCCTCAACGAGGACGAGCTCTTCTACATGCGCTCCCGCGGCATACCATTGAAAGAGGCCCGGGTCCTTCAGCAGCTGGCATTTGCCTACGCCGTCCTGGACAAGATCAGCTCCCCGGAGCTGAAAGAGCGGATGGCCTCCCTGACCGAGAGAAGGCTAAGAGGCGAATTCACAGACTGCAAGAGCTGCTGCCGCAACTGTTGTTAAAAACTCCGTTGATAACTTCACCCATTCCCGCTTTGCCGCTGACGTAATTAGTCCTAACTTGCAGACCATTTTCGTTAGAAAACTAATACATAACAGCATGGATAACAAGACTTACGACGAAGCACTGCGGGAAAGCAGAGAGTATTTCCGCGGCGATGAGCTAGCTGCCTCGGTCTGGATCAACAAGTACGCCATGAAGGACTCCTTCGGCAACCTGTACGAGACCTCTCCGGACCAGATGCACTGGCGCCTGGCGAACGAGTTTGCCAGGATTGAACAGCAGTACCCCAACCCTATGACGGCAGCCGAGATTCACGAGCTGCTCCGGGATTTCAAGTACATCATCCCTCAGGGAGGCCCGATGGCGGGCATCGGCAACAACTACCAGATAGCCTCCCTGTCCAACTGCTTCGTCATCGGCAACAAGCATGAGGCCGACTCCTACGGCGGCATCATGAAGATAGACGAGGAGCAGGTGCAGCTGATGAAACGCCGCGGCGGAGTAGGTCACGACCTCTCCCATATCCGCCCCACCGGCAGCCCGGTGCTCAACAGCGCCCTCACCTCCACCGGCGTGGTGCCCTTCATG
This sequence comes from Candidatus Coprenecus merdipullorum, assembly GCA_019118865.1. Classification (GTDB taxonomy): domain Bacteria; phylum Bacteroidota; class Bacteroidia; order Bacteroidales; family UBA932; genus Coprenecus; species Coprenecus merdipullorum. The sequence goes on from DWYD01000142.1 coordinate 4,546, forward strand.
GAGCGCTACTCCAACTCCACCCGCGAGGTCGCCCAGGACGGACGCCGCGGAGCCCTCATGCTGACCATATCGATCAAGCACCCGGATGCCGAGAACTTCATCGACGCCAAGCTCGAGAAAGGCAAGGTGACCGGAGCCAATGTATCCGTAAGAATTGACGACGAATTCATGCGCTGCGCCCTCAGCGGCAAGCCTTATATACAGAAATACCCTATCGACTCGGACAATCCCAAAGTAACCAAGGAGATTGACGCCGCCGCCCTGTGGAAGAAGATCATCCACAACGCCTGGCAGTCCGCCGAGCCCGGAG
>DWYD01000143.1 GCA_019118865.1 Candidatus Coprenecus merdipullorum
CGTTGTCACCGCGCACTACCTTGTAGGGCACGCGGGATATCTCGTTCTGAACTCTGTCATAAGGCTCACCCATGAATCTCTTGATTGAGAATATGGTCTTGTTGGGGTTGGTGATCGCCTGCCTCTTGGCGGGGTCGCCGATCTTCCTTTCCCCGTTGTCCGTAAATGCCACTACAGAAGGAGTGGTTCTCTTGCCCTCGCTGTTGATAATCACTGTGGGCTCGTTACCTTCCATCACTGCTACGCAGGAGTTGGTGGTTCCAAGGTCTATACCGATAATCTTTCCCATAATTCTTATATTTTTTAATTTTTTTCTACAATTGCCGCCGCCTGATTTTCAAGCGGTCGAAACTCTCTTACTCCAAGATTGTGCCAAATGGGGAAAACTGACAACATGTCATATTGGAATTGTGATAATTATTATCTTCCTTTGCAGGTCCAAATCCGAGATAAAACAGGCAAAGACATGTCAACAGAAGGCAACGTAAGGGTGATGACCACCCACAGACTACTGGAAATGAAGCAGAAAGGCGAGAAAATCGCCATGCTCACAGCATATGATTTCACATCTGCCCGCATCGTCGACGAGGCTGGGATAGACGTGGTCCTCGTCGGAGACTCGGCCGCCAACGTGATGGCCGGGCACGAGACCACCATCCCCATCACCGTCGACCAGATGATCTACCACGCCCAGAGCGTGACCCGCGCCGCCAAGAACCCTCTGATAGTGGTGGACATGCCCTTCGGCTCCTATCAGGGCAATTCGAAGATGGCAGTCAGCAACGCCATCCGCATCATGAAGGAATCGGAGGCCGACGCAGTGAAGATAGAGGGCGGAATGGAGATCCTCGAGTCAGTCGAGCGCATCCTCTCGGCGGGCATCCCCGTCATGGGCCATCTGGGCCTCACCCCCCAGTCCATCCACAAGTTCGGCACCTACGCCGTCCGGGCCAAGGAGGACGAGGAGGCCGAACGGCTGCTGCAGGATGCCGTGGCTCTGGAAAATGCCGGCTGCTTCGCCCTGGTGCTCGAGAAAATACCGGCAATGCTCGGCAAGAAGGTCGCCGAGACTCTCAAGATTCCGGTAATAGGAATAGGCGCGGGCAAATACGTCGACGGCCAGGTCCTCGTGATGCACGACATGCTCGGACTGACGACCAAGTTCTCCCCCAGGTTCCTGCGCCGCTACGCGGACCTGCACGACGTTAGCCTCAAGGCCTTCCGCCAGTACATCGAAGATGTCAAATCCTGCGACTTTCCCAATGACAGCGAGCAGTACTAGAGACGACAGTCCGCACCGGCCCGTCTACAGAACGCCGTCCCAGGAGGAAATGGATGACATCGCCTCCCGTATCCTCTACGAGGACAACCATGTTCTGGTCCTCAACAAGCGTCCGGGAGAAATAGTCCAGGGCGACAAGACCGGCGACGAGCCCCTGACGGAGAAACTCAAGGCTTTCATCGCCCTCCGCGACGGCAAGCCCGGCCAGGTGTTCATGGGTGTGCCCCACCGGCTCGACCGTCCGGTCAGCGGAGCCGTCATCCTGGCCAAGACCTCCAAGGCCCTGACACGCCTCTCCTCCGCCTTCCGGGAGGGAAATGCCGGGAAGGTCTACTGGGCCCTGGTGGAGAATGCCCCCGCACCTCCGGAGGGGGAGATTCATACCTGGCTCACCCGCAACGAGAAGCAGAACAAGTCCTTCAGCCATCCGCAGCAGCAGCCCGGAGCCAAGGAGGCCCTGCTGCGCTACCGCCTGCTGCGTCCTACCAGGAAATATTTTCTGGTGGAGGTGGAGCTGCTCACCGGCCGCCATCACCAGATCCGCTGCCAGCTTGCATCCATCGGCTGCCCCATCAAGGGCGACCTCAAATACGGAGCGCGGCGCTCCAACCCTGACGGCAGCATAAGCCTGCACGCCCGTCAGGTGACATTTCTCCATCCCACCCTGAAGGAGCCTGTGACTGTCACCGCTCCCACCCCCATGGAGGAGATGTAGCCCCTACCCTTCGACTACAGTACGGTATTCCTCGTATTTGGACAGAACGTCCCTGACATACTGGACGGTCTCCCGCCCGCGGAACCTCCCGTGACGGAGGAAGTCCGCCTCCTCGACATACTCCTGCTCGGCCATCAGCGGAATAGTCGCCGCAACCGTCTCCCAGTCCGTGAAGTCGCGGCCCTGGTCGAGAGTGAAGTTGATGCAGTCCTCAATCCGGCTTTCCCCTGCATTGTAAGCGGCCAAAGTAAACTTGACTACATTGGCTGAGTCCAGGCCCATATTCTTATAACGCTGCTGGATCTGCCGCAGATGCAGCGTTCCTGCCCTTACATTTTCCTGTGGGCTGAACAGATCCGAGATACCGTACGCAGTGGCCGTGGAATACATAACCTGCATAAGCCCGACCGCACCTCGTCGGGAACGTGCCCCGACTGAGAACCTTGATTCCTTGAAAATAACTGCGGCAAGCAGTCTCCAGTCCCACCCCAACAGGCGGCTCTGGCTTTTGATTATCCCGTCATACGGAGAAATGCAGTCTGTCCTGGTACCTGTCTCAATATACGGTTCCAAGTCATATGAACGGAAAAACCTGTCCTCCATATCCGCATACTCAGGAGAATGAACCATAAGTCCAAGCCACCTGTTCAGCTGACAATGCAGACCACAGTCCCCGGCACGTACTGCCCAGGCATACCCTCTGAACGGCATTGTGAACACCACTGAACCGGCATGGATTGCGGGCACTGTATCGGTCAAACTGACGGCCACTATATCAACAAGGCTGTCCTCCAGCATCTGCCAGCAGTCCCGGTGCGCATATACACCGCTGAATCCCATACGCAGCCCGGCGGCATCGGCGAAACCGGTCAGCATCGTATATTGAAAGCCTGTAAGGAATCCCTGTCTTGTATACATTCCGCTGCGGATATTTATGCTCGCAGTAAGAGAGTCTCGGTCAGGAGAAAGAGATGTACGTACCTTTGGGAAAGACGGACCTTCCCATATCCTGAGAATGTTGCCGAAGGCAAATATCGCAACGATGATTACCGCCGTCCTCCAGAGCCTTCCCATAAGCCCCTATTCTATATAGAAAGGCCAGTGGATACCGAACTTAAAGCCGCGGTAGGGCTTAATATAGTGATAGGCAGAGAACATATTTCCGCCATCGGGCCATCCTTGTCCGATGTTTACGACTTTCAGGAAAACATTGACCCTCTTCCACTGCAGATTCAGGAAAAGATCTATGTACGGATTATAGCCTATTAGCTCCCGGGTCTGAAGCTGGAAAGTGCCCAGGGCGGGATTATACGCCGGAGCGTAATAAGGAGTGTTCATAGTGGCGTCAGCGCCCAACTGTACCTTGAGAACGTTCTTGACTGCCTCCAGCTCTATGTAATAACGCATATGGAATGTCAGCATCGGCAACGGCAGCACATCCTTGTTCGAAGAATACTGGAAGAGTATCTTATTATCAAAATGGAACCACCACAACTTGAAGTCCTTACGGACATAACCGCTCATAACGTTCACGAGACCGTTATGCTGACGGATTACGCCCAATGTGTCATTATAGAGGTAATTGCTGACCAAGCCGTATGTGAACGATGCCTCCAGGTTCCACTTCGGTATCTCCAGCATGGCTTCTATTCTGGTTTTGGAGGTCTTGCCGAAATCGTTGTCCCATACATAGTGGTTGGAATAGTAATGCTGCGAATACCAGTCCGGCTCCTTGAGCGAGGTATTGAAACGTCCGCTCAGGGTGATAGGCTCGGTCTTATCCTTAAACGGATAGAAGGATACGTCCAGACCGGCGTCTATTTCGAAATCGTTCAGATTGTAGCCCAGAAAATTGTAATTGGCCGAAGCATCCCAGTTGAGATATTTCCGGTACTGTCCCCTTGCCCCGGCATAGACATAAGCATTGTGCTGATGGATATTGCGGTTGCCTGTCAGGAACATTTCAGGAGTGAAGGCATAAACACTGTTCCACTGATAGCCAAGTCCACCGGTAATCTCGGACACCACCGCATCCCTGGCCCAGGGCTGAAGCTTGAAGAAAATCTTATTGTCCACCGTCAGCACCCTTGTTGAGTCAGCAGAAGATACCGGATTGATGTAGAACATGTTATTGTAAAAATTACGTCCCACCTCATCCGTTATCTCGTCCGTATAATACCTGTAATACCTTGAGACCTCTCCCATATGCCCGACTGTCAGCATCGGCCCGTCGCCACGGCTTCCAAACAGAAGGGAATCGGCAAGCTGCTCGATAATGCTTTCCACTGTCGGACGTACAAGTGTATCCGGCTCCGGCCCGTTACCCGGTTCAGGCATTCCGGACGCATCCGCAAGGTCTCCGGCACTTTCGGCAACTGAAGAATCAGCAGCAGACAGACCTTCTGCAGACAAAGAGTCCGCTGCCGCGGCCAGAGAATCGGCTTTCGCAAGGGCTGCAACAGCCGCCTCATAAGCAGATATTCTGGCTGCCACTATAGAATCCACTTTCGCTGCGAAAGACGTATCAGCCTCCATTGCCTTATGCATACGCCTGGACTTGGATTCCAGCGGGATATTATATGAGTGATCTATGAAGAATGTATTTCTTGACAGCTTGTTCTGGGCATTCTGCAGGTTGACAGCTATCGTCTTTCCGTCCACCGTTGTATCCCGGACCATATATGGATCCTGGACACCTCCGTTCTCCTGCCTGGTAATATTGTGATGAATGAGGCCGAAATTGGCCACATAACTCTTACCCAGATAATTACCTGTAAGTTCCAGGGAGTTGTTTGTAGTTGCTTCCCGATTGAGCATACCGGCCGCTTTCCAGCCCTGGAAAAGCACGGCGAGATTGAACGCAGGAGTGATATTCTGTGTATGCAGGAAACGTACATTGGTTTCTTCCTTAGCTTTATATGCGAAGAGCGTACCCCAGTAAGCCAGTTCGGTATATGGAGCTTTAACATTGAAAAACATTGCGTCCTCCGGAACATGAGAATACGTCAGATAAGGTGCGTATGCCTTGAATCTGTCAAATTCACGGCGCTTGAAGAAATTGACATTCTGGGTCGCAGATCCGACAGTACCCAGATACACAGCATCTATATCCTCTTTGTAGAACGGATACTCAGTATACCAGTCATTGAATGTGGTATCCATGTGCGCATGCCTGTACTCATTGATATAAGGGCCGGTATTCCATGACATGATACGCTGGTAATACATGCTGTCCGGAACAAAGCCGGTTTCGAGCACACGGGGCTTGGACCATCTTATACTGTCCTTTACGGACTTCAGGCTGTCCCTGATATGGAGCACACTGTCCCGGACGGCCTGCTTTGCCAGGAATATACTGTCCCGAACTGCGTCTTTCTGCTTTTTGATGCTGTCCCTCGCCATCTGTCGGAGCTGCCTCTCCGTATATACCACCACGGAATCAACAACTGTCGAATCAGCTGTTGAATCGGACAATAAGAGGGAATCCCCAACACTTACGGAATCCACTGCGGACAGGCTGTCAATATGTACTGTACTGTCACTGATGGCAAGACTGTCATCGGCGCTGAGACTGTCATGGACACCGGCACTGTCACGGAGTTCCAGACTATCCTGAGGAACAGCAGCATCAACCCGTTCATAGGTATGAACCACCGACATTCCTCTTATGATGGAGGCTCCGCACGGCAGCATAAGCATAACAGCACACGCACACAGTATGTCCCTTAACCTTTTTTTGTCCATAAGAGTGCAAATATAGGGGATTTTTGTTTTCCACCGTTATTTTACTGAAGGCATACTGAAAATTCTGCGTATATTTGGCCTCACTATGGATAGGATACAATCACTGTTTGAGACGTACTCCGGTATCCGGGAGTACCGCATTGCTCCCCTTCCCGCCTCGGGAGGCAACCGACAATATTTCAGGATTGCCTGGGATTCCGGAAGCTGCATCGCAGCAGCCGGAACAAGCATACTGGAAAATTCCACATTCATCTACCTGGACAGGCATTTCTCCCGTCTCGGTCTGCCGGTGCCGGAGATTCTGGCCGTAAGTGACGATGGTATGACATACATACAGGAGGACCTGGGGGATATGACCCTTTTCGACATGGTGGCGGCCGGACGCATGAGCGGAATATACTCTCAAGAGGAAAAAGCACAGCTTAGAGCAGCTGTAGAGATATTGCCTGCATTTCAGTATATCGGGGCATCGGGACTGGACTTCTCGAAATGCCGGCCAATATCTTGCTTTGACCGCACGAGTGTGATGTTCGACCTAAACTACTTTAAATACTGTTTTCTCAAGCCTTCAGGAGTGGAATTTGACGAGACAGCACTTGAGGAAGACTTCCGCAGACTCTGCGACAGGCTTCTTCTATGCTGTTCGGAGAACTTCCAGTACCGGGACTTCCAGGGACGCAATATCATGATTACACCTGCTGGAGATATGAAGTTCATAGATTTCCAGGGCGGACGGATGGGACCGGTACACTATGACCTTGCCGCTTTCGTATGGCAGGCTCGGGCCCGCTATTCTCCAGAGCTGAAGGAAGAGCTGACCGAGGCCTATATAGAAGCGCAGTCACACTATGCAGCTGTTCGCCGGAAAGACTTCCTGACCGACCTGCGTCAATTCGTCCTGTTCAGGACTCTCCAGGTACTGGGCGCTTATGGATTCCGAGGAATGTTTGAGAGGAAGCCTCATTTTCTGGAGAGCATACCGTTTGCTATGGACAATCTCCGGGAGCTCCTGTCTTGCGGCACCTTTCCCGAATACCCATACCTGTGCCCTCTTCTGGAAGAGCTGATACCTGCCTTCGGACACAGGACACCGCGTCGGGACGGAGTTCTGCTGGTCAGAATATTCAGTTTCTCCTATAAAAAGGGCATACCGGACGACAGGAGCGGAAACGGCGGAGGATATGTATTCGACTGCCGGGGAGTGCCCAATCCGGGACGTCTGTCCGAATACAGAGAACTGACCGGCCTGGACGCGCCGGTTATGGAGTTTCTAAAGGGGCTTCCTGAGACAGAGGAATTTGCCAAAGAAACCGAGGCACTGGCAATACGGCATATCGACAACTACCTGAAGCGTGGCTTCACGGACTTGATGTTCTGCTTCGGATGCACAGGCGGACGGCACCGGTCAGTGTATTTCGCGGAGAGACTGGCGGACAGCCTGGCCGTAAAGTATGGAAACCGGACCGACGCCGATGCCGCATCGAAGAGAATTTCCATTTCACTTATCCATAGAGAACAGAACCTGGAAAGGAAGGTATTATGATGAAATCTGTAAAAGTCCATGTAAAATCAGCGCCGAGTACTGCGATGATATTGGCCGCCGGACTAGGCACCCGTCTAAAGCCGCTGACCGACACCATGCCCAAAGCGCTAGTGCCTTACAATGGAGTACCGATGATCCAGGGGCTGATGCTTAAACTGCGGAATGCCGGATTTACACGCATAGTAATCAATGTGCACCACTTCGCAGATATGCTTGAGACTTTCATCCGTTCACACGATGGATTCGGAATGGACGTGAGCTTTTCCGATGAACGGGACTTGCTGCGCGATACCGGAGGCGGCATCCGCCATGCCATCCTTTCGGGACTTATCGGAGACGAGCCAGTTCTGGTTCACAATGTGGACATCATAACTTCTGGAGTTGACATCATGGACTTCTACACATACAGCAGCCCCGCTGCATCCCTTCTAGTGAGCGAAAGATCTTCTTCAAGATATCTGCTGGCTGACTCCTACGGACTGCTGCGGGGCTGGACATACCCCTCCAAAGGCCTTGTAAAAGGTACCGGCTCCGCCAATGTTGTAGCGGCAGACTTTATTCCATACGCTTTCAGCGGCATCCATGTCCTAACCCCCGAAGCCATGCAGCTGCTGCCTCCGTGGCCCGAAGCATTCTCCATCATCGATTTCTACCTCAGCATTGCAGACGCACACCCCGTCCGCTGCGTATGCGCCCCTTCCGGGTCCATAATAACAGACATAGGGAAAATCACTCAGTTCCGATAAATGCCAGGCAGAGGTTCTCAGCTTACCTTGATAGTCCGGTCCGGAGAGACACGCGCTATAAACAGCGAAGGCAGAACCATTATAAGAAGCATAAGGATAAATGCCACGATGTCCACGACTACTACATGCAGAAGATTAAGTTCCACAGGTACAAAATTGACGAAATAATTCACCGGGTTGAGAGTGAACGGCCTGAACCACTTCTGCACGGCCAGGAGAACGAGAGCCGCAGCATTGCCCCAGAGCATACCCCTCAGCACTATAGCCCCACCGCGGTAGATAAACACTTTACAAATATTAGAAGTCCTCATTCCCAACGACTTGAGTAAGCCTATCATAGATATGCGCTCAAACAGGATAATAAGCAGACCGGAAATCATATTGAAGCCGGCCACTGCCATCATCAGCACCATCACCACCAGAACATTGAGATCAAGCAGAGCCAGCCAGTCGAAAAGACCGGGATATATTTCATCCACCCTTCTGACAGCCACCGAAGCATCCTCCGGCATATCACACTCCATGATGATATCGCCAATTTCTTCATACACCTTATTCCGCTTTCCGTCGGCAGACTTGCCGCCGTCCCCGCCAAGAGCTATTTCCAGACACGAAGATTCATGGTCCTCCCATCCGTTGAGCCGGCGTATCTGGCGGATATCCAAGACAGCAAGCCTCTCGTCCAAGTCCTCCAGCTGAATATCGTACAGCCCGGAGACTGTCAGTCTGCGGGCGCGTACTTGGTCTCCGATGAAATAAACGGTCATTCTCTCTCCGGTGTGCAGTCCTAGCATAGTTGCCAGCCTCTTCGATATCAGCACCTGGTCACTCATGCGTTCTCCTGAAAAATCCGGCAGGCAGCCATCGGTCAGAAAGTCCGCAAAAAAATCAAGAGAATAGGTGGAGTCCACACCCTTGAACATTACTCCGTGCACATCCTTCTCCGACTTGACCATTCCAGGCTTGTATGCTGTCTCGCTCACTGCTTTTATCTCAGGGATTTTCTCTATCTCGGTCAAATATGACAAATCCGCCTGCAATGGATACACGTCATTCATATAATCCATCCCTGGCACAGTAATCAGGATTTCTCCCGTAAAACCGACGGCCCTCTTGCCTATCTCTTTCTTAAAACCACCGGATATCGCAACAGCCATCAATATCACCCCTATAC
>DWYD01000144.1 GCA_019118865.1 Candidatus Coprenecus merdipullorum
CCAGCACCGGCACCGGCCTTGGACTCAAATACATCTTCACACAGTACGAGGCTGCCGGCAAAAGCATCACGGTGTCAGACGACGGTCACTTTTTCACAGCAAAAATCCCCTACCTATGACGATAAGATACATGATAATCGAAGACGAGTACCTGCTCGGATTCAGGCTCGAGCGTATGATAGCCTCCCTGAGGCCGTCCTGGCAGATGGTATGCCGGACAGCCGGAGTGGAGGAATCGGTGGAGGCCCTGAGAGAACATGAGGTAGACCTGATATTCATGGATATCGAGCTCTCTGACGGCAACTGTTTCGAGATATTCGAGAGCATCGAGGTACGCCAGCCGGTAATCTTCACTACCGCTTACGACGAGTACGCCCTCCAGGCCTTTAAGGCCGACTGCGTGGAGTACCTGCTCAAACCAGTCACGAAAAAGACTCTGCAGGACGCCCTCGACAAGCTGGACAGACTTGCCGGCTTCCCCGGCCACACAGTATCTCCGGACTACCGGGGCCTCCGGGAGCACATCCGGCCGTCCACCCCTGAGAGCGGAGGCGGCATCAAGGACAGGCTTCTGATTCCGGAAGGAGACGGATATGCTTTCGTCAAGCTCAAGGACGTAGCCTGGTTCATCAAGAGCGGCAGATACACCGATATCCGGACCTTCTCCGGCCGGCGCCACCTCATCGACCGTTCCCTGGACCATCTGGAAAACGAGGTGGACCGCAGGATGTTCTTCCGCACCTCCCGCAACTGCATGGTCAACATCAACTCCATCACCTCCATCCAGCGGCACGGTGCCGGACGGCTGCGGCTTATAACGGAACCTCCCGCCGACCAGGAGGACATTATCGTCAGCCAGGCGCGGCGGGAGGAATTTTTATCTTGGATCGAAGGAGGTTCTGCTACAGGGAAGGAAGGGTCTTGATCTTGTACTGTACGGGATTGACTGCCTCGTCAGCCTCTGTCTGAGCAGGAGCCATGCGGCGCTCCACGTAGTTGGGCCGTGAAGTGTTTGCCGAGGAACCGTAGAGCCAGGTCCAGTCCATGAATCCGAGAGATCCGGTCCACTCGCCGTCCCAAGTGTGGCCCATGCCGTCGTCGAAGGCGAACGAGAGAGTATAGGTGCCGTCACCGTGGTTGGTGATATTGAGGTCTCCGCTTACTGCAGGGGCAGCTACGCTGACATAACCGTCCTCATACGCTCCGGTATAGTAAGTTCCGTTGATGAGGTTCATGCCGCCGGATGTTCTGTATCCTGGTACATACTCACCGGGCTTCGGAGCCTCGGGATCTATAGCGGCTTTATAGGTTCCTGTTGAAGGGCCTGCATTGTAGTCCATGCTGCTTGAGACGATATCGAAGTACACTGCCTCACCTGTTCCGTCAGTCAGGTATTTGTCAGGTGTCTGCTCGAAAGGACCGGTCATCTCCCATGTGAAGTGGCCTCCGCCGGTACCGTACTCGTCACCGTAATACGAGCCGAATGTGTAGTTGATCTCATCCATCTTCACGGTATAGTCGTCCTCCAAGGTAGAGAATGAGCTGCCGGGGATGTTGGTCACGTTGAGCTCGCCCACATAAGTTCCGGTAATGGAGAATCCCTGAGCCGTCTTGAGAGCCACAGTCACGGTATAGGTCCTGCCGTCCTCTCCGTCCTTGATGTCGATGGTGCCCTCACTGGCGAGTGCAATGACTGCGCTGCCACCCTGCACATACTGGGCGTAAGTACCCATACAGTAGAGAGTATTGGGATCTACATAACCGGGATACAGGGTATAGGCATCCTGTGAGTTTCCTATGGTGTAGGTACCGGGGAGAATCCTGCGGCCGTCAGCGGGAGCATACATCTCTACAAACAGGTGCGTGTATGGATTCATCCAGTCTCCACCCTCAGGTGTGCCTGCAATACCCAGACTGATGGCCATCACCTCATCATTGCCGTCGACATAGCTTGGGTTGCTGGACAGATGTGCGTCCACAATCTCTATATCATGGTCTATCATACCGAATCCCTCGGCACTGTAAAGGCCCACTTTGGCAGCACCTTCATAGTATACATGATGTACCAGGCCGTCCTTAGTGGTCACTGTTCCGTCGATGATGGTGGTCTCCCCGTCTCTGGTCACATTGATGGTGCAGTCGTCGATGTAGGCCGTGGTCTCCCATGCATCTCCGGCAGCATTGACTTTGCCGTAAAAGCTGGTTGTAGCATCGAGTGCATCAAATGTATAGGTACCCTCGGGGAAAGTTATGTCCGCATAGTCGGCAGGTTCTGTATCAGAATGGAGGTCGAGCCTGTATACTGTACAGCCGGCGACAAATGTACCGTTCTCATCAGTTCCGAGATCCGAGAGGTATATCGCATAATTGGCCTGATTGCTCTCACGTCCGTAGAAATATGCGCCGCTGAAGTCTTCAAGAATGGAATTTACATCGTATGCATATACCTGATGAACCACTACATCGTCTTCAAGCACCAGTCCCTCACCGTAGGTATAGGTCACATGAAGATTGGCGTTGCGGTCCGCATTGCCCCAGTTGGGAGCGACTGTGACTGTAATCTTGCCCTCGGCCGAATAATCGGGATCGGACACCCAGTCTGAATCAGAGACCAGTTCCAGCTCAGCACCCTCCACCGGATTGGCAAGCACATAGTTCACGTCGTAGACACCGCCCTCGACAGTAGCCTGGATGACGTTGTCTGAAAGTTCGAATACAGGATCAGGCCTGTCTACCTCGGTACCCTGATCCTTGCAGCCCGTAAAGCCGAAAAGGACAAGAGCTGCTGCGATTGGAAGAAAATAGGATTTATTCATGTTTGTGTGTATTTTTGTTTATTGCAAAATTTGCGATAATCAAAATACCTTCCAAAAGAAGGTGCGTGAAATCAAAATTCAGCGTCATAAAATCCAAACATATCCTCATGAACGCGCCTGTTCCCGTCCCGCAATACTCAGCGGCATTCCTGATCAGCAAAACACATCCATACCTTATCCACGGCAGCCGCTGAAGGATGCACGGTATCCTCACCGAACCACGAATAGTCCCGGAGTTCGTCCATAACTATTTCATACGCAGGGAAGTACTCCGCATTGGCATGCGACTGGACAAGACTGTCCTCGGCGAGGAGGAGAATGGCTTTGGATAGCTGGTTTCCATGCAGTCCGTCCTTGAGATGCCGGACCGGCGATACACTAAAGATAAAACGCTTGTCGCGGAAGCAGTCCAGAACAGGATCCCACAAGTGCATGATATCCTCTATTTCCAGGCGTTCCCTGCGGAACTCCCATGCGGGATGCTTATGACAGTTGGACACTATCACATCGCGCTCCAGATGACGGAAGACCCAGGCAGTACCGAAAGTGACAATAACAGTGTCCGCATCCCGGAATGCGGCCGAAGCCCTGGAAAGAGCGGCATTGGCATTATCCAGAAATTCCTCCGGAGTCTTCCTTGCAAACGACCCGTGATGCCAGAACGAGACATACCCCCCTCCCTCCGGAGCTATGGGACGGTGCTCCGGCGACACCGCCCTGGGCTTTCTTCCTTCCCGAACCGGATTGGTGTCCCTCGGAATGACTTCTTCCGGCAGGAAAGGGCGTCCGTCGGCCAGGCGCAGCAGCGAGGAGGCTATCGAAGCCGGATTGTACAGCACCCCGAAAGGATTGCTGCACACCCTGTACCCCTGAGCCGCCATCCTCGCTCCCATCTCTGTGGAGAAACACGAGCCCAGCGACACCGTCATACTGTTTTTTTCTATCATAGTACAAAAGTATTTACATTCTCCGAGAAATAAAAAAGGATGACCCTCGATGGATCATCCCTTAAAACAATAGCTCCTCTAGTATTATCTAGCAATTGTCAGAGTACTTGAAAGAACTGGGGCACTTGCAGAAGATGTACCGCCTGTGCTTCTTGTAGCCTCTGTATCAGGATCGACATTAGAGCCATTCCAAGACCACCAGCTGGTAGAATCCTCGTTGTCCTGATAACCGATGAACATACCGTTTGTGAGAACAAAACTATCATTGCTGGTGAACTCCCAGACTGAGTTTTCTTCAGGCCACAGATACATACCCGTACCATTATTAGAATGGTATGCACACATATAAACGGGCACATCCTTTACTTCACCGTTTTTAAACTCTACATTGATAGTAGGACCTACAATATCGATGGTCAGGACATTGTCACTCAGACTGGCTGTCCAGGCAGAGCCGTCACCTGTGATAAACGGAGTATACACGAGATATCCATTAGCCCCGTCAGACTCGATAGAGTACTCATTACCTCCAAGAACCCAAGTACCTGTGATATCAAGAGGCTCGTCTTCCTTGCCTTCAAGTGTAACGCTTATGCTTGCCCAGTCAGAATCGATGAACTCGTCACCTTCGGGAGCGACAGCCTTAACCTTTACAGTATAGGTACCCTCTGTGAGATCTGTGAACTGAGCGGACTCATCGGTGGTGCTCTCCTCAGTACCGTTATTGATGGTATAGGTATAGGAGACAGCATTCTCTACCAGATCCCATATTACCATGAATGAAGACTCTGTCTGCTCTACAACGGTGAGGACAGGAGTACTGAGAGCAACGGGTTCGGATTCCGTCTCGGTTTTCTCGCAAGAGGATAGGAAGGCGGTAGCCGCCAGGGCGATCATAGCGCCGAAATAAAATTTTTTCATTTTTGTTTTAATTTTAATAAAGTTAGTTAATCTAAAAGATGTGTTTTCTGTATAAAACGTTGCATCAAAGGCCGACAAAAGTAGTAATATTTTTGAAATATTCACTAGGAAAATGCAGTAAAAAAGCCGGTCCGCACAGTTCGGACCGGCTTCTTTACTGCTTTGAGCATGTATTCCGGGATTACTCAGCCTTGCTCTCAGCTGCAGGAGCCTCTACCTTGGGGGCCGCTTTCTTGCGGCTGCGGCGGGTCGAGGTCTTCTTCTCAGCTGCCTTGGCTGTGCCGAGAGCGGCTTCGTTGAAGTCCACCAGCTCGATGAACGCCATATCCGCAGCGTCACCCTGACGGAAACCGGTCTTGATGATACGGGTGTATCCGCCGGGACGGTCAGCGATCTTGGGAGCCACATTGCGGAAAAGTTCTGTTACTGCCTCCTTCTGCTTCAGGTAAGCGAATACTGTACGGCGCGAGTGGGTGGAGTCATCCTTCGACTTGGTGATCAGTGGCTCTACATACACTCTCAGAGCCTTCGCCTTGGCGACGGTAGTCTCTATCCTCTTGTGAAGGATGAGCGAGCAGGCCATATTGGCAAGCATCGACTTGCGGTGACCGCTCTTGCGTCCTAAATGGTTGATTGTCCTATTGTGCCTCATTGCTATTATCTACTTCAGGTTTCTTTTTAACTTCTATATTGTACTTGGTGACATCCATACCGAAGTTGAGCTTCATCTTGTCCATAAGGACATCTATCTCGTTCATGGACTTCTTACCGAAGTTCCTGAAACGGATGAGCTCGGGTCTCTGGTGCGAAACCAGATCGGCAAATGTCTCGATGTTGGCGGCTTTCAGGCAGTTGAGCGCCCTTACAGAGAGCTCCATGTCAGAAAGCTTGGTCAGCAGCAGGTGTCTCATGCGCAGTGCCTCCTCATCAAGGGCCTCGGGAGCACTCTTTTCAGGAGGTGTCTCCAGGGAGATCTTCTCATCAGAGAAGAGCATAAAGTGGTAGATGAGGATCTTGGCGGCCTCGGTCAGCGCATCCTTAGGATGGATGGATCCGTCGGTGGTAATCTCGAGATTCAGCTTGTCATAGTCGGTCTTCTGCTCCACACGGTAGTCTTCCACTGAGTAGTTGACATTCTTTATCGGAGTGAAAATCGAGTCTATGGGAATAGTTCCTATAGGAGCTGAATCCACCTTGTTCTCATCCGAGGGCACATAGCCGCGTCCCTTGCCGATGTGCAGCTCGACAACAAGCTTCACTGTAGGCTCCATGGAGCAGATATGCAGGCCGGGGTTGAGAACCGAGAAGTTGCAGAGGTTCTTGGAGATATCCTCCGCTGTGAACTCCTGCTTGCCGGTAACGGTGAAGCTGACTGTCTCAGCTTCTTCCTCCTTAACCTCTCTTTTGAAACGTACCTGTTTGAGATTCAGAATAATGTCTACTACACTCTCAATGACTCCGGGGATAGTGTCAAACTCATGACTGACCCCTTCAATCCTTACGGATGTAATGGCAAATCCCTCCAACGAGGACAACAGGACTCTGCGCAGGGCATTGCCAATTGTTATCCCGTATCCGGGTTCCAGCGGGCGGAACTCGAACTTTCCGAAAGTCTCGGTTGATTCGAGCATTATAACTTTGTCCGGTTTCTGAAATGCTAAAATTGCCATGACGTCACTTATTATTTGGAGTACAGTTCGACGATCAGCTGCTCGTTGATATTCTCAGGAATCTCTGTTCTCTCGGGGAGATTGAGGAACTTGCCGGAAAGGTCGGCGCGGTTCCACTCGATCCATGCGTACTTGCATGTGTCGGCCACGCTGTTCTGAATGACCTCGAGGCTCTTGGACCTCTCGCGCACACCTACGACTGCACCAGGCTTAACGATGGTGGAGGGTACGTTGCATACCTCACCGTTGAGGACGATGTGGCAGTGCGACACGAGCTGACGGGCAGCTGCACGTGTAGGTGCTATGCCCATACGGTATACGATATTGTCCAGACGGGACTCGAGGAGCATCAGCAGGTTCTCACCTGTACGTCCCTGCATCCTGCGGGCCTTGGCGTATGTGTTACGGAACTGTCTCTCGAGAACGCCGTAGGTATATTTCACCTTCTGTTTCTCCTTGAGCTGGTTTCCGTACTCAGAGACTTTCTTGCGTTTCTTGGCCATTCCGTGCTGTCCGGGAGGATAGTTTTTCTTCTCGAAATACTTATCCGGACCGTAGATCGGTTCACCGAACTTGCGGGCTATCTTTGTGGTAGGTCCTGTATATCTTGCCATAATTCTTAACTTTTAATCTTCTCTTTTGTTCTATACCAAATTATACTTTACGGCGTCCTTTGGGACGGCATCCATTGTGAGGAAGCGGTGTTACGTCGACAATCTCGGTAACTTCAATACCGGCTCCATGGATGGTGCGGATCGCAGACTCGCGGCCCGCGCCGGGACCTTTGACATATGCCTTGATCTTGCGTAAACCCAAGTCGTAAGCAACTTTTGCGGCGTCAGCTGCTGCTACCTGCGCGGCATAGGGAGTGTTCTTCTTGGAACCGCGGAAACCCATCTTGCCGGCCGAAGACCAACTGATAACCTGACCCTGAGTATTGGTCATGGTTACTATCACATTGTTGAAAGTCGATGAAATGTGTGCCTCGCCGTAAGCGTCGACCTTTACGACTCTCTTCTTATTGGTTGTTCCTGTTTTCTTTGCCATATTCAGTTAACTGTTACTTGGTTGCTTTCTTCTTATTGGCCACCGTCTTCTTCTTACCCTTTCGTGTACGGGCATTGTTCTTGGTGCTCTGTCCGCGGACGGGAAGTCCGATACGGTGACGGATTCCTCTATAGCATCCGATATCCATCAGACGCTTGATGTTGAGCTGTACGGATGAACGGAGTTCACCCTCAATCTTGTAGTGTTCTGCGATAGTGGCCCTTATCGCTGCTATCTGGTCATCGTTCCAGTCGCTCACCTTGGTATCGAAATCGATACCGCAATCGGTGAGGATCTTTCTGGCTGAGCTGCGACCGATACCGTAGATGTAGGTGAGCCCTATCTCTCCTCTTTTGTTTTTAGGTAAATCTACACCGGCT
>DWYD01000145.1 GCA_019118865.1 Candidatus Coprenecus merdipullorum
GTCACGGGTGTCGATGATGCCCTGGAGATAGAGATTGGCCTTCTCCAGCTGGTCGTAGAAGAAGATGTAGTTCTGGGAGAACTCGAAGGGGCCGAGACCGTATTTCTCAATCATGGCTGCCCTCAGCACGTTCATGCCCGAGAAGAGCCAGCACCGGCCGCTTGACTGCTGGTCGGTTATGCCCTTTGAAGGCACCTCGTCAGAGAAATAGAAATCGTAAGTGGACTCTATGCCCTGCTTCACCGACAGTTTGTTGATGTCGTTGGCAGAGATGGCGTTGCGCAGGGCCTGTTCCTCGGGAGTTCCCTGCCAGCCCTGACGGATCTGAGTCATCATCTCATCGGTGATGCCGCCCTGTGCCATGGCGGCTGCGGTCACAGCCGCAGCCATGCAGATAGTCAATACTTTTTTAATCATAATAAAATCAAATTTAATGTTGTTCTCGAATATTCAATTGGTCCAGTCCGGATGCTGCCTGCCGGCCCGGGTATTTCCACGGTCTGAGAGCCGCCAGCGCGTCCAGTGCCTGCTGCATGGCTGCACGGGCCTTCGTGTCGTTCTCCCTCAGCAGCGCGGCCTTCAGGTCAGCCTCGTAGGGCAGGTACTGTATCGCCCCGACGTACTTCGCAGCCCTCGCCCTCACCTGAGGGGAGGCATCGTAGAGCAGTCCCTGCAGCCAGGTCTTGCAGTCCCAGGAATAATGGTCCTCCAGCCACCCGAGGGCCGCAACCTTCTCCTGAGCCGTACCGTACAGGAAGGTCTGGAAACACTGCGACTCGTAGCGCAGGTCATCCACACTCATGAGTATCTCCTCAGGAGCCACCGGCGGTGTAAGCACCTCAGCTGGATACGTCTTCAGCGGCTTGCCGAGGGTCCAGCGCACCATACGGGGCACCATCCACATCTTGCCGGGAGTCGCCTCCGGATGTCCCACCACCGTGAATACCTTGCCCTTGCCGTAGTCATTGCCTGTCAGAAAAGGCTTACCGTTGGTCATTCCTGCCGGAGCACCTCCCTCCTCGTGTACGTCGCTCTCCATTGTCCCGAAAGACGTGTAGGGAACGTCGCTTTCCACGAAGACGGGACCTTCATAATAGAAGACGTAGGACGTGTCCTCCTTCGCCAGCTCGTGGAATATCTTCTTTCCTTCCTTGTTCAGAGTCATCTTGGCCATACCGTGGCCGCGGTTGTCATGCTCGCGGTCGATGGCGCGGGCACCGGTCAGGGCCATGCAGGTGTAGTCCGGAGTATTGGAGAACAGATAGGCTCCGGCGCAGATGCCGACAGCTCCTCCGCCCCGGTGTACGAAATCCTTTATCAGAGCCATATTGGTCTGACCCAGACTGAGATACTGACGGCTGCCCCCGCCTCCGGGAATCACGATAGCGTCCAGGCTGTCCAGAACCCCCGCCGCAATATCGCTGCTATGCACGATCCGCACCTCCATATCCTCGTCTAAGCTCAGAGCCGCCACCGTCTCGCGGATACACGTCGCGGCTCCTCCGTCTCCTTGGAACACAGCCACTTTTATCTTCTGTCCCTGCCCGCAGGAGGCCAGCAGGACGACAGACATGATTATGAGCAACAGTCTTTTCATATTCTTCCGGATTAATTGCATTCAAAGATAATCATAATTACTCTATTTCACACCATCAAACACATACGGAGCGTATATCCAGCCATAATATTCGTACATGGCTTTCATCGAGGATGCCAGGCGGTGCGTGAAGTCGCCGTAATCCGCTCCGTACCTGCCCCATGCCACCTCCGAAAGAGCCGAAAGGCGCGGCAGGTCCATGTGCTGGACATGGTCGAAGCAGGGGATGTACTCCGTCCAGGTATTGGCCTGAACACCCTTTATATGCGTTCTTGCCTCCCCGTCCAGGCCGTCGAACGGATCAAAGGAGTAACACCTCTCCAGCGGGACATAGCCTCCGATTCCCAGCGGTTCTCCGTTGGCAGAGGGATATGCGGTCTGATAGTAGTCGAAATAGAAATAGCGCTTGGGCACCATCACCACGTCATTGCCCTGACCGGCAGCCCTGATACCCCCTTCCGGTCCTCTCCAGGACATAACGGTAGCTCCGGGTGTCACTCCTCCCTCCAGTATCTCGTCCCAGCCGATGAGCTTCTTCCCACGGGCGTTCAGAAATTCCTCTATCCTGTGAAGGAGATAGCCCTGCAGCTGCCTCTCGTCCGCAAGCTGCTCCCTGCGCATCAGAGCCTGACAGTCCGGACAAGTCTCCCACCGCACTGCGGGAGCCTCGTCTCCTCCCACATGCACGTACTCACCGGGGAAAAGCCGGCACACCTCGTCCAGGACATCCGTCAGGAACCCGAAAGTACTCTCCTTGCCGATGCAGAACACATCGTCGCTTATCCCCCATGTAGTCCTCACCTCATAGGGACCGCCCGTACATCCTAACCACGGATATGCCGCCAGAGCAGCCAGCGCATGTCCCGGCATCTCTATCTCGGGGATCACCGTAATATGGCGGTCTGAAGCATACCGCACCACCTCCCGTATATCCTCCGGGGAATACCAGCAGCCCTCGCCGTAGGGAGTGCCGTCATATCCGGCCGCCGCATCCCCGTAATGTCCGGTCTTCGTCTCCTTCCGGACAGAGCCGGTCCGGGTCAGAAGCGGGTATTTCCG
Organism: Candidatus Coprenecus merdipullorum; assembly: GCA_019118865.1. Taxonomy (GTDB): domain Bacteria; phylum Bacteroidota; class Bacteroidia; order Bacteroidales; family UBA932; genus Coprenecus; species Coprenecus merdipullorum. The sequence continues at coordinate 2,657 of DWYD01000145.1, forward strand.
GATCCGGATCCGCCAGCCCTGGTCATCGGTAAGGTGCCAGTGAAATACATTGAGCTTGTGCAGGGCCAGCATATCGATGTACTGCTTCACCTCGTCCACAGTAAAAAAATGACGGCAGCAGTCCAGCATCGCGCCCCTGTATCCGAAAACAGGCTCATCCTCGACATACAGCAGGGGCAGAGAGAGGGTATCTCCCGGATGAGCGGCAGCCGCACTCTGCACCAATATCTGCGAGAGGCTCTGCAGTCCCCACCACACTCCGCCGGCATCTCCTCCGGTAATCCGGATCCCCTCAGCGGTAACGGTCAGGACATACCCCTCTTCCGGCAGGGACCTGTCCAGGGACAATATGATATCAGCCTTTTCCGCAGCAGCAGTCAGGCGTATTCCGGGAAGGACGGTTTCGGAGACCACTCTCGTAAAGCCTGTCGGGAGCTCTGTGACACCGGGAGCGTAAGGCTTCTCCAGCGATGCGGCCCACGTCCGCACGGTGCTCCGGAGCTGTCTGTCCGCAGCATAGACCGACAGTCTGCGGGAGGAAATACGGAGCGGCGCTCCTTCTGAGAGGCGCATTACAGCGGGCCGGGGCACAATGCTCACCGCAGGCCGGATATCCGGACTGTCCGGGCGCCCGTCCTCCGGCACATAATAGCGTACCCAGTCCACTTCCATCTCCACTGGAAGGTCCTCCGGGTCCGTCTCCCCCACCCAGCTGCCGCCGAGCTGCATGTCTATCAGCAGATACATCGGCTGGAAGAACGGAAACTGCCCTAAGGTGTCAGCGGCATCCGGTACCCTCGGATACGAGAAATTCCGGACTCCGTTGACATAGAGCACCACGCTATCCCGGAAGACATCCACGCCATAGGTATTGAACCCCTCCGGGTCTATCTCCATCGTACTGTAATTGGCCGGCTCGTCCCTGTGGCCGAGAACGTAAGTGTAGTTCGAATGTACAGTCTGGTACACGAATCCGTCATAATTAAGCCGCTCCATGATATCTATCTCCCCGCCCTGAGGCCAGCGGACAGCGGGATCCGAGGGCAGCAGCCATATAGCCGGCCAGGCTCCGGTAGCCGCCCGCAGCCTCGCCCGGACCTCGATTCGGCCCGGAAAGGCAAATGCCTTTTTCCCCTGCGTCACCACCCCGCCGGTCAGATACCTGGCCGTGTCCGCCTCCAGGTCGTCATTGATTATTCCCCTGAGTATGAGATTGCCGTTCCGGAAACCGTAGCAGCGCTCATCCGCCGACTGAGTATCCGCCCAGTCCGCCGTCCCGCGCACCGTCTTGCTCCACACGCTCCAGTCCATCCTCTCCGACTCGAAATTCTCCTCCCATACCAGACGCCATCCGGGTCTCACCCCGGCAGATTCCAGGTCCTGACCCGAAACCACGGACTGCCCGGACGCAGCCCGCACATCCCCGGAAGAAGTCTGGGCGCACACCACATCAGCTCCGACGCAGGACAGGGCTGCCACAGCGGCGAGCGCCACTATACATAGGTACCGGTTTCCCGAACGGATAAGGCACGGACTGCCCGGCCATTCATTTTCCATTGAATACTTTTTTACTCTTGATATCATAGGACATTTTCTCTTTCCGCAAATTTGCGAAAAATTTTTCATAAAATTTTGTTTATAAAATAAATCAGTTTATATTTGCGCCGTAGACAAAGAGAGGAGACCGGCGCCCCTCTTCTTTTTGCAGAACTTGGTTTATTTTTTAAAGTATTTTAAAGTCATGGAAAACAACTTCGACAAGAACGGACTTTCTGTAGAAAAGTCATTGGAAATCATCTCAGAGGCAATCAACAACAGTCAGCGGGACTTTCAGCGGCGCGGCGGAACGGCAATGCTCATCTGGGGAACGACCGTAATCCTCGTATCCGGTATCGTCCTGCTTGGGCTGACACTTTCGGACAACAATCATCTGTGGAACCTGGCCTGGTTTCTGATTCCCTTCATCGGCTGGTTCGTGAATCACCTGGTATTCAAACGCATCGAGAACAAGGGGAAGGGCGAGAATTTCGTATCCAGGTCCGTGGGCATCGTATGGGGCATATTCGGAATCCTGGCAATAGCCGTCGGCATCATGGCGTTCTTCATCCCCATACCGACAAACGGTGTCATAATACTGCTTCTGGGCATGGCCGGCGCAGTCACCGGAGTCCTCTGCAGTTCCTGGACTGTATTCATTCTCAGCATTATCTGCGGAATAGCGGGACTGCCCTGCGATTACTTCCTGAACATACCCACTCCGCTAATCATGGCCGTCGCAGCGCTGATGACCCTGGTCATCCCAGGCCTGATATTCAACCGTCAAACCAGTAAACTGCAGTAACAGCCATGGGAGAATTTGCAAAACTCGACCCGCTGCTGCACTCCGAACTGCGTCTGGCCGTCATGTCCACCCTGCTGACCATGGAAGAGGCCGACTTCGTGTACCTGCGCGAGGCCACCGGAGCCACTGCCGGCAATCTGAGCGTGCAGATCGACAAGCTCTCCGAGGCAGGGTACATCTCTGTCGAGAAAGGATTTGCGGGGAAGAAGCCGCGGACGGTGTGCAGGATTACGGAGACGGGGGCGCGTGCCTTCGCCGCGTACGTCGAAGCATTAAAGTCATATCTGCACTGAGGATTTACCGCCATGTCCTGCCATACATCCTGACATACGCATCAACAACTCTAATAATACTCGTACTTGACAAAATCGCACTGGCACCACCACGGGGAGATAAAGAACCACTTTACCACATTGCCCCTGTCATCGTATTCTATTTTGATTTCCTCTTTAGTTGAAAATGGCATCACCCCGTCTCCCGATTCCTCGACACGGACAAGCCAAGCGTTAGCGTCATAGGTCTCCCTGATTTTCTTATTGGCGGGATGAGAGCTGCTTTGAATGATAGAGGTGGTCCGGACATAGGGCGCAGCATTCAGACTGTCCGCATACTCGTATTCCTCGACACATTCCGTCCAGTCATATTCATCGCATATGTACGAGCGGATTATTCTGCCGGCATCATCATACTGGTCAAGACGGTTGTAGTACAGCAGACCTTCACTTAGACACACAGTTATATTCCTGCGGTCATAAGTGTGATAACCGTTATAACTTATCACTGCGTAAATGGAATCAGCCAATGTTGACCCCTCATCCACTACCGTATATCCTGTCATTCTGCCGAACCGGTCATAGGTCCACCACTCCTCCGATCTTATCTCATATCCCTTATAATTGATATGGACCATACTCCTGCGGACCGGATACTTTCCGGCATATTCTATCCTATACTTGAAAGACAGGCTGCAGTCCTCTCTCGACACACCCTTAATTTCCAGAACATTACCCTCGTACCGATAGCTGACCCAAACTCCGGGATTGGATGTTATACGTCCAAGTGTATCATAGGTATATTCATTACCGCCGCGCTTGCGGTCCAGAACGAGATTACCGAGACTGTCCTTATGAGCCGAGTATGAGCTGTCGGCCATCATCTTCACACCTCTGTAGACTTCATCCGCCTCCATGAAGTACAGGGGATTGTGGTCACGGTAATTCTGCATTTTGTATATTATCAGCTCAGATTCCGGGACAGGCGTCTGCGCTGACACTGTGAGCATAGATGCTGACAATAATATCGTGACTGCGAAAAACAGCTTTAAGGAATTCTTCATAACGATTTACTTTTGTTCTGTGAAGAGGGCCTCGAGCTCGGCGGCAAGGGCCTCACCGCGGAGGTTCTTGGCGATAATCTCCCCGGTGGAAGCGTCGATGAGGTAGTTCCAGGGGATGCCGTCCATACCGTAGCCGGCCCAGATGGGACTGCTACTGGGACTGCCGGTGACTTCGGTGATGACATTAGGCCAGTTCATACCGAACTCCTTCAACGCGCTGCGCCAGTTCTCGGGGGAGCTGTCGAAGGACATGCCGTAGATTTCGAAACCGGAGTTGCGGAAACGGGCGTACTGCTCGACCAGGACAGGCATTTCCTCCCGGCAAGGACCGCACCACGAGGCCCACAGGTCCAGCAGCACGTAGCGCACGCCGTCACGCTCCACCACATCGCTGAGCCGCACCGCATTGCCCTTGACATCCTTGCCCTCGATATCCCAGTATGGCATTCCGAGGTCGGCCTTGATCGGCTCGAGCATCTCCTCCAACTGGAGATAGAGCGGATGCGCTTTCATGCTCTCCGGGAACTCCGCCAGGACCGCCTCGATCTCCGGCTTGGAGGACATCGCCAGCATACCCTGCAGGAGTGTAAGACCCAGCACGTTGTGATTGGCCCGGATGATGTCCAGCGGATCCTCATAATCCCCGGCGTCTCCGAAAGACAGTTCATAGTAGAGGTCGTTCATAGGTGTTCCATGCGCGAAATACATCTCATAGTCCGGAATATACTCCAGCGACACGGTTCCAGGCTCGAGGAAAATCATCTCGCTCATCTGATACAGTCCCGAAGGCGCGGAATTGGCCCCCATATAAAGCATGGCCACACCCGAGCCCATGTCCGTCCCCTCTATCCTGAACGAACCGTTCTCTATCAGCGCCGAGTCCAGCATCGACCAGTCCACTCCGTCAGAGACATACATCCAGTGCCCGTCCACCAGCTGGTCCCCTGAGCCTTCGATTACATACTTGCTTCCAGATGTGCAGCCGGACAAGAGAACGGCCACGGCGGCGATAAATGCTGCTGAAAATAGATTTTTCATAATAGGTAGTGTTTGAAATTTCCTGCAAGATAGCAAAATTTCCTACACGTACTGCAACAGCAGCTGGGCAATCTGCACGGCATTGACAGCGGCCCCTTTGCGGAGGTTGTCGGCCACACACCAGAGGCTAAGGCCGTAGGGGACGGTGGGGTCGCGGCGGATGCGGCCTACGAAGACCTCGTCCCGTCCCTGGGCGTACAACGGCATAGGATAAACGGCGGTTGACGGGTCATCCTGCAGGACGCAGCCTGGGGCGGAAGCAATGACGGAACGCACTTCGGAAAGGTCGAAATCCCGGCACAGCTCCACGTTGACGGATTCGGAATGGCCACCGGTAACCGGCACCCGGACTGTAGTCGGAGACACGGCTATACCGGGATCGGCCAGTATCTTATGCGTCTCATTGACCATCTTCATCTCCTCCTTGGTGTAGCCGTTGTCCAGAAAATCATCGATATGCGGCAGGATGTTCAGGTCTATCGGATGAGGGTAGACCGCCGGATACTCTCCCCACTGACGGCCAGCCCGCTCAGCCTCCATCTGCGCCAGGGCCTTGTAGCCCGTTCCGGAGACCGACTGGTAGGTGGAGACCACGATACGGCGGATACCCCAGCGGCGGTGCAGGGGCGCCAGGGGCAGGAGCATCTGGATGGTGGAACAATTGGGATTGGCCACGATCATATCCGACGCTCCCAGCACACCGCCGTTGATTTCAGGCACCACCAGCGGGACGGAGGGGTCCATCCGCCAGCAGGAGGAATTGTCCACCACCCGGCATCCGACGGCGGCGAAACGGGGAGCCAGCTCCCGGGAGACCGCGGCCCCGGCGGAGAAAAGGGATATCTGCGGCCGGGCCGCCAAGGCAGTCTCCGCACTCACCACCGGCACTTCGGAGCCGGCGAAGCGCACCGTCCGCCCCACCGACCGCTCCGAAGCCACCGGCAGCAGCTCCGAGACCGGGAATTGTCTTTCTTCCAATACCTTCAGGATAACGGTGCCAACCAGTCCGGTGGCACCTACTACTGCTACTTTCATTTCCGCACCTCCTGTTTTCCCAAAGAGTTCAACGCATTCTCCAGATCATAGATCAGGTCATCCACATGCTCGATACCGACCGACAGCCGCAGCATGTTGGGATAGACCCCGGCGGCCACCTGCTCGGAAGGACTCAGCTGGGAGTGAGTCGTCGAGGCCGGATGCACTATCAGGGACTTGGCATCCCCGACGCTGCCCACGTGCAGGATCAGTTCCAGACGGTCCACCAGAGCCGCTGCGGCGTCGAATCCGCCCTTGACCCTGAAAGTGAGCACTCCGCCGAAGCCGCCCCGGAGGTATTTGCAGCCCAGGGCGTGATAGGGATTGTCCTCGAGCCCGGGGTAGTTGACACTCTCCACGGCCGGATGACGCTGGAGGAAACGGGCCACTTCGAGGGTATTGTCACAGCAGCGCTCGGCCCTGAGCGAGAGAGTCTCCAGGCCCTGGAGCATAAGGAAGGAGTTGAACGGGGAAGGAGCCGGACCGAGATTGCGCAGGCCGTCCACCCTAACCCTGCCGGCGAAGGCCCCGCGCCCGAACACCTCGGTGTACACCACCCCGTGATAGCTCTCCGAGGGAGCCGCCAGCAGAGGATATTTCTCCGGAGTCCAGTCAAAATTGCCGCCGTCCACGACCACTCCGCCGAGAGCCGTACCGTGGCCGCAGATCCATTTTGTCGCCGAATGGATGACCACGTTGCAGCCCCAGTCCACCGGCCGCAGCAGCCATCCGGCCATACCGAAGGTATTGTCCACCAGGACGCAGACGCCGTGACGGCGGGCCATCTCCACTATCGGCTCGAAGTCCGGGATGCTGAACGCCGGATTGGCCAGATTCTCTATGAAGATGCCCTTGGTCCTGCCGTCCACCAGCGCCTCCAGGTCCTCCGCCCTGTCGCTGGCCGCGAAACGCATCTCTATGCCCATGTCCCTGAGGGTGATGGCGAACATGGTGAAGGTGCCGCCGTAGAGGAAGGGGGAGGTCACCACATTGTCCCCGGGGCCGGCGATATTGAGGATGCTCAGCAGCACCGCCGACTGACCCGAAGCCGTCGCCGTGGCCGCCACACCGTTTTCCAGAGCCGCCATGCGCTTCTCGAACACCTCGTTGGTGGTATTGGTGATGCGGGTGTAGATATTGCCCGCCTTCTTGAGCTCAAACAGTTCCTTGCCGTACTCCATGTCGTCGAAAACGTATGCAGTACTCTGATAGATAGGCACAGCCGTGCCCTTGGACACCGGATCAATCTCCTGTCCCGCCCTGACCTGCAGGGTCTCGAATCTGTAATTTCTTTTCATAAGGTATGTTTATTTTAAAATATCGTTCAATATACCGGAAGCCGTCTGGTATGCTCCCGCCCCCGCACCCTGAATCACCATCGGCGAGGGATAAAAATCCGTCTCCAGGAGAACGGCATTGTTCGTTCCGGAGAGGTTGAACAGGGGATGGTCCTCCCCCACCTCCTTCAGGACAATGGAGGCGCGGTACCCGGTCGCCGCATCAGGACAATGCTCCAGTGAGGCCACGACCCGGCGCCGCAGCCCTTTCTCCGCTGCATCCCTGCAGCGGGCCGCCAGTTCCGGCTCATGCTCCTGCAGCCTGCGGTAGAAATCCTCTGTGCCGCCCTCGAAATATTCTGCCGGCAGCAGGGGCTCCACCGCCACATCCTCCTCTTCCAAAGGCAATCCGGCCTCCCGGGCGAGAATCAGCAGCTTGCGGAGCACGTCCCGGCCGCTGAGGTCAATGCGGGGGTCCGGCTCGGCGTATCCGGCAGCCACGGCCTGCCGCACGGTATCGGCGAATGTCACCGCCGCACCGCCGTCGTAGGTACTGAATATATAGTTGAGCGTCCCCGACAGCACTGCCTCTATCCGGTGAATCCGATCCCCGCTGCAGACACACCGGGATACGGCATCGAGCACGGGCAGGGCCGCCCCGACAGTTGTCTCATATCTGAGGCTCACGCCGTTTTCCAAGGCCGAACTGCGGATGGCGCGGTACTGGGAGTATGGGAACGAGAAGGCTATCTTATTGCAGGCCACCACCGAGTAGCCGTGCTGGAAAAGCAGCGGATACTTGCAGGCCACATCCTCGCTGGCAGTGCAGTCGACAAAGACGGAGTTTTCCAGAGAGGTATGGGCAAGAGCCTCGAAATAAGCATCGTCCGCGGCACTGCCCCCTCCTTCAAGCAGTTCTCCTGTCCACTCGGGAGAAATGCCCTCGGTATCCAGCACATAGTGGCGGCTGTTGGAAATGCCCGCGATCCGCAGCCGTTTGCCGGTGCGGGCGGCTATTGCGTCTCCGTTGCGGCGGATGATGTCCACCAGCGCCTTGCCGACCGTACCGTAACCGGCGATAAAGAGGTTGATGTCCCGGGCCGGAGTCCTGTCGAAAAACTCGTTGTGAATGTAGCGGATGGCCCGGTCCGCCTCCTCGGAGCGCACCACCACGGAGATGTTCCGCTCCGACGAGCCCTGCGCCGTGGCCCTTATGGATATGCCGTGACGTCCAAGAGCGGCGAGCATCCGGCCCGTAGTGCCGCACTGGCTCATGATGTCGTCTCCCACCAGGCAGACTATCGAGAAGCCCTTCTCGACCTTCAGCGGATTGAGCTTGCCCAGGGATATCTCGTAGGCAAAGCAGCTGTCGGCCGCATCCTTGGCCTTGGCCGCATCCTTTTCCGATATGGCCACACACATAGTGTTCACCGAAGAGGCCTGGGTGATGAGTATGATGCTTATCCCGCTGCGGCTCAGGCTCTCGAAAAGGCGGGCAGAGAAGCCGGGCACTCCCACCATACCGCTGCCTTCCAGGGAGATGAGGGCTATCTTGTCGGAATTGGAAATGCCCACGAGCCTCTCCTTGCTCCGGGGCGGATTCTTCTCTATCAAAGTGCCGGGGGCGTCAGGACAGAAAGTGTTCCTCACATAGATAGGAATGCCCTCCGACACCACCGGCTGTATGGTCGGAGGATAGATGACCTTCGCGCCGAAATGGGAGAGTTCCAGGGCAGCACGGTAGGATATGTTGCTGATGGTCCGGGCCGAGGGGACAATCCTCGGGTTGGCGGTCATCATCCCTGTCACGTCCGTCCAGATCTCGAGCCGGCGCACTCCGCAGCCCACCGCCAGCAGGGAGGCCGAGTAGTCGGAACCGCCCCTGCCCAGGGTCGTGGTGCGGCACTGACTGTCGGAGGCAATAAATCCGGGAAGGACAAACAGGGAGGTTACCGGGTTGCGCTCCAGCATAGCCGCCATGTTGGCGTAGGACGCGGCGGTGTCCACGACCGTCGTCCCGTCCTTCTTGAAAGTCTTGATTATCTCTCTGGAGTCCACCCACTTGACAGCTATGCCGGCTGAGGCGAGCAGCAGGGCCATAATACGGGTGGAAAGCAGTTCTCCGGTACCCTGTATCGCATCCAGGCTGGCCTCGCTGAGCTCTCCGAGCAGGTAGACGCCATGGGCTATGCCCCTCAGGGAGTCGAAGATGCCGTCGCACTGCTCCCGGGCCTGCGCCTGCCTCTGCTCCGGAAGCAGCTGCCGGATGATGTCGTGATGCTTTTGCTGATATTCGTCTATGATGGCCTTGTAGCCCTCGTCCCTGGCCGCGGCAAGACTGCCTGTGCGGATGAGAGCGTCGGTAAAGCCGCTGATGGCCGAGCATACCAGGATGGTCCGGTCCCGGTCCACTGCCTTGGTGACGATATCCGCCACCCGGGCCATGTTGGCTGCGTTGGCGACTGAGGAGCCGCCGAATTTGAGTACTTGCATGATGTATTATGGTTTTTTATTGATTTATTTTTTCCAGCACCGGTCCTAAGACAGCCGACAGCTGCCCGTACTCGAGCAGAAAGCCGTCGTGTCCGAAAGCCGAGGTTATCTCGTGATACTCGGCCCCGGGGATGTTGCGGGCCATGAACTTCTGCTCCTGAGTCGGGAAAAGGGCGTCGCTGTCTATGCCGACGATGACACAGCGGGCCCTGATGCTCCTGAGAGCCGCCTCCACTCCCCCGCGGCCCCTGCCGATGTTATGACTGTCCACGGAATGCGTCAGGTACCAGTAGGAATAGGCGTCGAAACGGTCGGAGAGCTTGCGGCCCTGATACCGCTCGTAGGAAGCGGCACGCTCCGCAAAGAGGGTATCCTCATCCGGCTCGGCCTGAGTACTGTTGTACCCCTGATAGCTGCGGTACGAGATGAGGGCTATGGCCCTGGCCGTGCGGAGTCCTGCCGCTCCGCCTTTCAGGGTGCGGCACTCGCGAAACGTAGGATCGGCCTCGATGGCCATTCTCTGGGCCTCGTTGGATGCTGTCAGCCAGGGCGTAACCCGTGGTCCGCAGGCCATGATAGCCGCCCGCGCTATTACTTCCGGCTCCATCACCGTCCATTCCAGAGCCTGGAAACCGCCGATGGAACTGCCTATCAGCAGGTCTATCCGGCCTATGCCCAGATGCCTGCGCAGGAGAGCCTCGGTGCGGACGATGTCCCTGACAGTCACCTTCGGGAAATCCAGGAACCTGCCCTGCGCCGGACCGGAAGAGCCGTAGGCCGAGCAGAGCATATTGGCGCAGACCACCGTGTAGCGGTCCGTGTCTATGAGCCGGCCCGGGCCTACCATCTCCGGCCACCATTCTTCCGGGTCCGAATTGGCTGTCAGCGCATGACAGATCCAGATGACCTTGCGGGGCCCGCCGCCCGGCATTGATATGTGATAGACTATTCTGAGATTGTCGATTGTACCTCCGGCCTCGCACCGGAATGGTTCTTCGTGGATATATTCCGCCTGTATCATTGATTGTCGATGTCCATTGATGCCCTTACGTCAAATCCATTCTCAGCCCCGGGGCAGATTCGGGGACTGTGGAGTCAACTTGATATGTTTTCGGATTTAATACGCCGGAGCCCGCATCCCGCTTGACTTACCGGCAAAAGAGAAAGCCATGCATCGAAGAGCGATGCATTCGCATGGACATCATGGATATGTTGGAGTGCTTTCTCATTGCGGAGACAAATTTAGATTTTTTTGCTTTATACCTGCAAAAAAATTTCAAATTAATCCCCCTCGAAATGTCACTATTCATTTTAGTCAGATAGTAATTCGTTGACTGACTGATTATTATTAATTTTAAAAAATGTTAGATGGACCGTAATTTCTGATAATTTGGCCATTTTCGGAGCTCTTTACATTCTGTGCTTCTGCGAACTCGCTTATTTTCACCCGCTTACATTACAACTAAAATGTAAAGTGACATTTTGGCTGCGGAAGCACTATCTTTGCCCCGCATGGCCGGACTGCCCGGATAGGATTCCGGCCGCCCATAGACAATCCGCGATGACAGAACTAAGACAGATTTTCCCGGACGGTCCGGAAGGGCTCCTGCGGTATGACATAGCCCCTGAGGTGACGGCGTTCTCCCCGCTGAGGGACGCCGTGCTGCCGATGAGGGTGGTGCAGGCGCATCAGGTGCACGGGGACCGGGTGGCCGTGGTGACTTCGGCAGGTACTACACGGGAAGAGCTGGAGGGCTATGACGCGCTGGTGACTGACGTGCCGGGCGTGGCGATAGGGGCCCGGACGGCTGACTGCATACCGGTGCTGATGTACGATCCGGTACGGCGGGTAGTGGCGGCAGTACATTCCGGCTGGAAGGGCACGGTTCTGAAAATCGCAGCGAAGACCCTGGCTGTGATGGCCTCCAAGTACGGCACACGCGCTGCCGACATTCTGGCGGTAATCGGTCCCGGCATCGGACCGGACAGCTTCCAGGTCGGTCCGGAAGTCGCCGATGCCTTCCTTGCCGCCGGATTTCCTGAGACATGGTATCCTTCGAAAAAGCATAGCGCTGACGATTCTGAGAAAACGGGAAGTGTCACGTGCTCACATTCATCCACCACACAGCCGCATACAGGGAAAGACGCATCATTCACGCAACATTCATCCGGCCCAGCTCACAACTTCCCCCTGGAAATCACCGGCAGCACAGACTCTTCACCAATCGACAACCACACAATCCGCCTTATCACCGACCGCGGCCCGCGCATCCCCGGCTCCATGTCCGGCGGCCTCCACATCGACCTCCCCCAGGCCGTCCGTCTGACCCTCATCCGGGCCGGTGTCCACGACGCCAACGTCCTCATCTCCGGCATCGACACCTACACCCACCCCGGCTTCTTCTCTGCCCGCCGCGAAGGCCCCTCCTGCGGCCGTACCGTCAACACCATCATGCTCAATCCCTGAGTTTCCTGCTGTACAGCCCACACGACCGGGTAGAACCGGCAGACAGCCAGCGTCTGGAAAGACATACAAACACCCGCATCCGAACCCATGAACGAATTACCGTAAGTACTGACGCACCCCATTTTCATAATCAACTATTTCTCACAACATTACCGATACAACGAGAATCTTTCGCACACTTGAAACCCACCGGCAAGCACACCCCTCTTTCTTAACCCTCTGACTTCTGAGCGATTACAAAAAGTACCCGCGTCCCTGCTTACCGTTGTTGCACAGCCAGAATATAATCCCTAACTTTGAGGCAATCATTAACCGATAGAAGCGAAAGATTATGGAGCAGGAGAAACATTTCCGGCACATCTGCACAGCCGGACTGGAAAAGGAAATCATTTTCAAGACTGACGCCGATTACATTTTCGGGATGAACAGCATTCCGGTATGCATGGCTGTCAAAGACATATCCATGCACGCTTTCTGTCTGATGGACAACCACGTCCATTTCATAGCCCACGGCACTGAAGAGGATTGCGGCGGGTTCATCAAGGCCTACCGGAAGCGACTTTTCACTCTGGCCGATATGAGCCGCGCAGACATCTGCATGAAAGAAATTGACGATACCGAGTACCTTAAACGGGCGATTGCCTACGTTTTGCGCAACCCTCCCGCAGCCGGACTGGCCGTTCTCCCGACCCATTACCGATGGAGCTCCGGTCCTCTGTATTTCAACGACGGCTACACGCTGACAGCCAACCGGCCGGTCACAGATGTCGCGCACATGAGCAGGCGGCGGCAGCAGAAACTGTTCCGTACCCGCGGACAGCTGCCGGGACACTACACCGTAACGGCCGACGGACTCATCTGCCCTAAATGCTACGTTGACTACCGCGCCGTCGAGGAGATATTCCACAGCCCTGTCAGGATGCTCTACTTCCTCTCGCGTAACGACAGTATGGAGATGGAACTGACATCCGGAATCCTCCGACGGGCCCGCTACACTGACAGCGAGATGGCCTCCACCGTCACGAACCTCTGCAGCGAAATATTCAGCAAGTCTTCTCCCGATGCGCTCAGCATAGACGAAAGATATCACCTGGCCGACATCCTCCGGAAACAATACGGCCTGGGCATCAAGCAGCTGGCACGCCTCACCCACACCAGCATAAGCCTGCTCGGACAAGTCTTCCACCACGGCCAAAGCGCTCCAGGCCAGAACAATCCGGTGCAGAACGGCCTGACTCAGAACAGCCAGGATCACAACCCTCAAGAATAGAAGCCCAAATCCGTCCGGCTCCGACAAAAACAGCCACTACCTGAGCACCAGCAGTAAGCATGGCTCAGAGCCGCCGGTTCCCGCAACGGTAAGACGTGACGCACCCCTGTTTTGCAAAACATTGACATTCAGAACAATGCAAATCAAGCATGATCTTTCCGCCCCCTCACTACATCCCGAAAAGAGCACTGTATTTTCGTAACTATCTGATCACTGAGTGTTTACAAAAACACCCTGCTGCACTACTTACCATTGCCAGAGGGCGCGGGCAGCGACAAGGGCGAGAGTGGCAGTGGCGGGAGGCAGCGGAACATGGCGGAAGGACCCTCCGGCGTTTCACCGAACTCGCTGATTCCCCGGGACAATGCCTCCAGACGCAGAACCTCCTCCCTCCGGCACGCCTCCAGAGCGGAACGGTATTCCGAGGCATCGCGGACGAGGAAGACATTTTCCCCCTTCGACCCGAAATTCATCTTCAGGACAAATGTTCCCGAGGACGCACGCCCCCATTGTCTCAAGGACCGTCTCGTAATCAGGAAATGACCGGGAGAATCCGGAGATAAACTGCTGTCCGCACTACCGGAAACAGCCCGGGGAAATCCGCGACAGAGCGATATTGTACCCGCGAATCAGGACAAAATCAAGCTTCTACGACGGTGCGCCCGCAGGAGCCTCAGCCGCCGGAGCGTCATAGAACAGAACCTCGACCGACAATCCCATGGCGGGCGGCCGCCTCCCGGAACCAGTCGAAAACATTGTTCCCCCGGGGAGTCGTCGAGTGATAAATCAGCAGACCTCTTTTTCCATTTTCATAAAAATTGCTGCGAAAATAATGTTTATCTTTACATTTTAAACACGCTACACATGACTTCTGAAGAATACCTCCTCCGGCTTGAGCCGCTGAGCGACGTGATAAAGGACAACATTGCCAGGATACTGTATTTCTGCGCATTCACCGGCGGAGACATAAGTGATCTCAACTTTAAACAATATGCAAAATATTACGGAATCAAACACAGCACACTCGGAGGCCATGTAAGGGACATGATAAGAAGCGGCTGGTTGATAGAAGATTACGATTTCAAGTCCTATAGGACCACGACAGAACTGCGGGGCCGGTTATATTTTCCTATGGCATTCAGGCTGATGAAATTCCACCCGAAGCTGGTAAGGGAATTCGAAAAGATCGGCATCCGGAGAACTGATTACGGCAGCTGGCTGTGGGAGACCGCCGGACATATCTTCAACGGAGAGGATAACCGCGTCAGGTGGGAGATGATGGACCTTCCGTTATTTCAGGAATACGATGTGTTCATGGATGTCTGGTGGGTGAAGGCATTCCGAAAAGGAATACAGTCCCTCAATAAAAAGAATTTCGTCGGGATGGTGGAGACATTACTGGAAAACGGTCTGAACTACGATACACTGGATGAGAAAATGTTTTCCAATCTTGATCTGCTGCTGAAGGATGTGTTTGCCTCGCGGACTCTTTTCGGGAATGACAGCGAGAGCATACTCATGGACATGGTCGGGCTGTACCGCTACATAACCTGCGGCACGGCCCCTGGACCGGCATACCGCAACGGCTGCTTCTGGTCAAAGGCGGCCGACGCTATCGAGGCGCTGTATCACAGGGATATTGACAAGAGTCTGAGCCTATTCAACGAATCTCTTAAGATGCGTAACAAGCTGTTCAAGGACAAGAATCTGTTCTACACCCCGATACTTAGCCTGCTGCTGATTGCCGCATACAAAATAGCCGACACGGAGGAGACCCGCAAAAAAGTCTCACAGTTCCTGAACAAGGAAAAGTCCGGCAACCTAACAGAGCTCAACGCCGCATTCACAGCCGCTGAATATATCGGCAGCACAGCAGTGCTTCAGGGCGAAAGTATCGAATATGCCATCCGCCGCGTAAGGCTTTACAACCTTCCCGTGAACAATTACTTCGCCATACTGCTGGCAGGATGCCTGAAAGTCCCGCTGAAGAACATTTTCAAGGATTCCGGCATCCCGGGAATTCCCCGATGTGCCCTGCTGCGCTATGAGCTGAGTCCGTTCATGGAGGTTCCTGACCGGGAGCGGCTGCACGGGCTTTTCGGAGGAGAGCCTCTGTTCTCATCCATCAGCAGCAAGGAACCGTGGGAATATCTACTGTCCGAGGTGACTTCCGGACTGGACAGGATGCAGGCAAGCGGAGGACAGGCAACCAGGGAACAACAGCGCATCTGCTACATAGTCAACCATTACAATGTTCGGGTAATGATGCAGGAGTGGCTCAAGAGCGGCCGCTGGAGCACCCCCAGGAACGTAAGCGCCACCTGTTTCCTACACAAGGAACTGCCATATATGGACGAACAAGACCATACTGTCGCAGACCACCTGGCATCCCCGTACAGCAGTCATCAGCATGAAGATATAATGCCTCACCTTATATGCTGCCCAAGAGTGTTTCTGGACAACAGCTACGAGCCGGTAAGCATCGGAGAGGTAAAGCCGTATCTCCTCCTGATAGAAGACCCGGCAGGATACGCCCTGAGCACCAACGTCCCTGTCTTTCACGGCAAGGTAAAGACAGCCGGAGTCCGCAAGAAGGACAGCACCCACTACGAGGTCGTCCGTATCAACAAACAGCAGAAAGCCGTCATCGAAAGCCTGATGCAGATAACGCACTACCCCAAGTCCGCGGCAGGAGCACTGAAGGAACTGACGGTCAAGCTGGAAAACATCATAGAAGTCCGCACGCCGTTCAACGGAGAAAGTAGCCAGGCACTCTGGAAGGACGGACAATATCGACTGACCATCAGGCTAGTACCACACAAGGACCTATACTCCGCTGAGCTGCTGGTATACCCGCTGGATGGCAGTTCCCGTGCATTCTATCCAGGGAGAGGAGACCGCACTTACAATGACACGGCCGGAGAACAGCGGTACAGGCTGACACGCAACATACGGGGCGAGAGGGACAATCTACGGGAAATCTCCGATTTCCTGGAGAATGAACTGGGACTCGACCAGAACGATGAGGACTCCACCTACACTCTGGACACAGCCGGCCTGCTCTCTCTGCTGGAGTTCATCAGGGAGCGGCAGGAGGACTTCTGCGCCGAATGGCCGGAAGGCAAGAGCCTGAAGATCAAAGGGACACTGGTCTCACGGCAGATAAGCATCAATTTCACCTCCGGGGAGAACTGGTTCGAGGCCGAGGGAGAGGCAACCCTGCAGGACGGCAGCCATCTGTCCCTGAACGACCTGCTGCGGGCAGTAGCCTCCGGGGCCGTGGCAGGCAGATACGTCCGGCTGGGAGAAGACGAGTTCATGGTGCTGTCCGAGTCCCTGCTGTCGCAACTGAGGAAAATAGAGGCTGTCACGCAGTCCTCGGGCGAAGGCAGCCGCATCCCTGCCCTGCAGATAGGACAGCTGGCCTCCGTCCTGCACTGTTCAGGCATGACCGTATCATCTGACGGAGGGCCGGAGAGACTGGAAAAAGCCATGCGGGAGGCCACCGAACTTCAGCCGGAGATACCATCCGGGCTGCAGGCTGTACTCCGCGACTACCAGGCGGACGGATTCCGATGGATGGTCCGGCTGGACCACTGGGGAGCCGGCGGCTGCCTGGCCGATGACATGGGACTGGGCAAGACGGTGCAGGCCATCGCATTTTTCCTGTACAAGGCTGCCGACGGGCCGTCGCTGGTAGTGGCTCCAGCCTCCGTCATCCTCAACTGGAGCAGCGAGCTGGCCCGGTTCGCACCCGGGTTGAATGTCCGGATTCTCAACTCCGCAGAAGACCGGGCCGCCATGCTGGAAAATGCCGGAGCCCGGGATATTGTCCTGACATCCTACAGACTGCTGGCCACGGAGCGGGATGCCCTTTCCGCCGTCAGCTGGAATATCGTCTGCCTGGATGAGGCCCACACCATCAAGAACCGCAGCTCGGTCACTGCTGCCGCTGCCATGTCCCTGCATGCCCGCAACCGCTTGGTACTCACCGGAACACCCGTGCAGAACTACCTCGGAGAGCTGTGGAGCATCTTCCAGTTCCTCAATCCGGGATTGCTGGGCAGCTATCAGCTCTTCACGGAACGCTTCATCTACACTGCATCAGAAGAGGATGCCAGGATGCGCCGGCAGCAGCTGCGCCGCATCATTGCTCCATTCATCCTGCGCCGCACCAAGTCCGAAGTTGTGGAGGAATTGCCCGAAAAAACCGACATCATCCGTCGCATACCGTTGTCCGACTCGGAACTCATCAGCTACGAAGTCATGCGCGAACGCGCCAAACAAGCCGTGGACAGTGCCCGGAAAGTTTCCGTCAATATCCTCGCCGACATCACCCAGCTGCGCATGGCCGCCTGCGACCCTGCCCTCATCGGGGACGGGAATGGGAACAGAGGACGTTCCTCCAAGACAGAGGCCTTCCTGGATCTGACCGCCGAAATCCTTTCAGGCGGTAACCGGCTGCTGGTATTCAGCCAGTTTACAAGTTATCTCAAACGTGTGGCGGACGAGTTGGACTCCGCTGGTATGGAATATTTCTACCTCGACGGGAGCGTGCCGGTTGTTAAAAGGGCAGCAATGGTGGATGCTTTTCAACAAGGCGAGCGGCAGGTCTTCATCATAAGCCTCAAGGCCGGCGGGCTGGGTCTCAACCTCACGGCTGCCAACTATGTCATCCACCTCGACCCTTGGTGGAATCCCGCCGTCGAACAACAGGCCACCGACCGCGCCTACCGTATCGGACAGCGGCAGAACGTCACCGTCTACCACCTCATCTCCGAGAACACCATCGAGGAAAAAATACTCCGCCTCCACAAGACCAAGCGGGACCTGGCCGACGCCATCCTCGAGGGCCAGAACACCGGCCAAGCCATCACCCTCGACGAACTCCGCGAGATGCTTAACATCTGACAATCACTACCTTTCCTATGATTTTTTACGAGATAAAGTATAAACTCAGCGTATGGCGGACAGGCAACAGCTCAATGAACTAAAATATGGAATTGCCGATGTCGGTGGTAAAATGCCCGGGGGCGGCCACGCCGATGAGGGAGCTGCCGTGGCGGTTGAGCTCCGGGTTCCAGACGGTGATGGCAAGGTTGCCGGGGATGTAGGCTGAGATGCCGCTGCCGACATCCTGACGGTAATCGGTCCCGGCATCGGTCCGTACAGCTTCCAGGTCGGTCCGGAAATCGCCGAAGCCTTCCTCACCGCCGGATTTCCGGAGACATGGTCCCGGCCGGAGAGTGATGACGACGGACGGCCAGTACCGGCAAAACCACCATGCTCAATAGCCATCGGCAGCGGTTTTGACTGCGAAGTACCCAGGATGAGATTAAGTCTTTACGCTCTTACCACAAAGCAACCTTTCCAGCTATTCCCAAGTCGAGTGTGGCTGTTGCAATACCCAACGCCTGGAATACCCTGCTCATCGTAGAAAGGGTCATAGAGCATTTACCGTTCTCCAGTTTGCAAATTTGAGAGCGTTTCACTCCTATCCTTTCACCTAATTCCTCCTGAGTTAGGTTCTGTTTGAGACGTGCCTTTTTGATGGCCTCTCCGACAAAGTAGGCTTGTATATCCTCTTTAAGCTGCGCTTCCATTGCGTCACGCTCCGGAGTTCCTATAGGCCCCCAGAGTTCATCTTTCATGTCGTCTGCCGGTGTGAAATTAATCTTTGCCATTACGCCTTAATATCATTATCCCAAAATATTTCAGTATTCTCCAATTTCTTAAAGAGTTCCTTATCCATAACGCCGCCCTCAACCTTGAAAATATTGTAGTATATCTTCTGCTGAGCCTTAAGGGGCTGCAACTTTATAAAGGCTTTCGCCTCATCGCTCAGCACTATCGTTATCGACTGTCCGTACATACGTTTCTTATTTCACCTGCAAATGATAATGCTTTGTTTCCAAATTAGCAAACAAATATTAACGATGAAGCCATTTCAATAAGGTCATCACCGACTATGTCGTGAGACCGCAATATGCTCCGGCGGTATACCTGTTTTTGCTTGCCGCCTGCCTCCTAAGCAGCATTTTAAAAAAAGAAAGTGTGGAGCCTGTCCGCCTGTCTATAAGAAGGTTGTGGTAAGACCTGATCAGAGACATGCGCCCGATACTCCACACCTGACTGTTATGGGTACCGGACACGGATGTCCGAAACGCATAGACACATCAAGTGACGAGTGCCGCAGCTGTCCTTCTGATCTTGAAAACTACCACATTTTCTTATAAGGACAGTACGAAAACACTTTCGTCTGCAATATGTTTTGTCAGTCTTGCGACCGACAGAACAAAGGTAACAATTATTTTCTCACATTCAATACCTTTTGTAGGAGTATCGGACTGCAAAAATACATGCCAAGCAGTTTACGGTTTGCTGTCAACACAGCCGCAGCATATACTGCTAGAGATGCCGGCTAGGGCAACGGTAAGACGTGACGCACCCCTGTTTTGCAAAACATTGACATTCAGAACAATGCTAATCAAGCATGATCTTTCCGTCCCATCACAACATCCCGAAAAGACCACATCCCTACCGTAACACGCTGACCACTGAGTGTTTGCAAAAACACCCTGCTGCACTGCTTACCATTGCCAGAGGGTGTGGGCAAGATAGCAGAACAGGGATACTCCCGGCCATCTCAGGACGCACTGGTTGGTCATAGGACGAGGACAAGAT
>DWYD01000146.1 GCA_019118865.1 Candidatus Coprenecus merdipullorum
CTGCACGAGCCAGCCTTTCTCCTGCCATTTCTTGAAGTTCTCGACAGCCTTGTCGTATGCGGGCTGCGAGTGCTCGTCGATGATGGGGTCGAAATCTATCTCGGGCTTGGTGATGTGGAGGAGGGATTTCTCTCCGGCCTCAGCCTTGGCCTCCTGGGAGTTGAGCACGTCGTAGGGACGGGCTGCCACTTCCTCCACGATGGACTTGGGAGGACGGATCGCTGCGAAAGGTTTTACTTTTACCATATCGTGTGTCTCCTATCTGCTATTTGTTTACCTGGAACTTGCGGTTACCCGTAGCGAAGAAGTCGCAGATCTGGTTGGCGGCGGCTACTCCGGCGTTGACATTGGCCTCGGCTGTCTCGGCACCCATCTTCTTGGGGGTGGCGAAGACTCTCTTGCCGAACTTCTCGTTCAGCTCAGCCTGGTTGCCAGCGGCGATGTCGGTGATGTACTTCAGGTCCTGTCTTTCCTCGAGTACCTTCACGAGCTCGGGCTCGTTGATCACTTCCTTGCGGGCAGTGTTCACGAGGCAGCCTCCCTTAGGCATCTTGGACAGAAGGGCGTATCCGATGGAACCCTTTGTCTCGTTGTTGGCGGGGATATGGAGGGATACGAAGTCGCTCTTGGCATACAGGTCCTCGAGTGAAGCGGCTACCTCTACTCCCTCGGCCTGGATCTTCTCGGCGGGAACGAAGGGGTCGAAGGCCATGATCTTCATGCCGAAGCTCTTGGCGTGAGCGGCTACCAGACGGCCGACGTTGCCGTAAGCCTGGATACCGAGTGTCTTGCCCTTGAGCTCTGTACCTGTACCGGGGGTGAACTGGTTGCGGGAGATGTAGATCATCATACCTATGGCGAGCTCGGCGACAGCGTTGGAGTTCTGACCGGGAGTGTTCATGGCTACGATGCCTCTCTCGGTGCAGGCTGCCAGGTCGAGGTTGTCATAACCTGCGCCGGCACGTACGACAATCTTCAGCTTGGGAGCGGCTGCGATCACTTCCTTGGTCACCTTGTCGGAGCGGACGATAAGGGCGTCAGCATCGGCTACAGCTGCGTAGAGCTGCTGTGCATCGGTATATTTCTCGAGAGTTGCAAGCTCGTGGCCGCCTTTCTCGACGATCTCGCGGATCTGGTCAACGGCTACCTTTGAGAAGGGTTTCTCGGTTGCTACTAATACTTTCATTTCGATTCTTAGTTTTAAAAGTTGTAAGTTTTAAGATTATTTGTGCATCTTCTCGAACTCCTGCATGCAGGCGATCAGAGCCTCAACGGCCTCGATGGGGCAGGCGTTGTAGATGGAGGCGCGGAATCCGCCGACCGAGCGGTGGCCCTTGATACCTACCATGCCTTTCTCCTTTGCGAAGGCGAGGAACTCGTCCTGGAGGTTCTCATAACCGGGAGCCATCACGAAGCATACGTTCATCAGGGAGCGGTCCTCCTTGGCGGCTGTACCTACGAACAGAGGGTTGCGGTCAATCTCGTCATAGAGCATGCCGGCTTTCTTCTTGTTAATCTCGTACATAGCCTTCAGGCCACCCTGAGCCTTAACCCACTTCAGGGTCTCGGTCATAACGAAGATAGAGAATACAGGAGGAGTGTTGAACATGGACTCACCCTCGATGTGTGTGCGGTAGTCGAGCATGGTGGGCAGATAGCGGGACACCTTGCCGAGGATCTCGTCCTTAACGATAACGAATACCACGCCGGCAGGACCTACGTTCTTCTGGGCGCCTCCGTAGATCAGAGCATACTTGGAAACATCCACGGGACGGCTCATGATATCGGATGACATATCGGCTACGAGAGGTACGGGGCAGTCGATATCCTCGTGGATCTCAGTACCCTTGATGGTGTTGTTGGTAGTGATGTGGAAATAGTCGAGGTCTGTGGGAATCTCATAGCCCTTGGGGATGTAGGTGTAGTTCTTGTCAGCTGAGGAAGCCACTGCATAGGCGTTGCCGATACCCTTGGCCTCTTTCAGGGCTTTCTTTGCCCATACGCCTGTCTCCAGGTAGCCGGCCTTGTTCTCGAGGAGGTTCATGGCCACATAGAGGAACTGGAGGGATGCACCGCCGCCGAGGAAGAGGACGCTGTATCCTTCAGGAATGTTGAGGAGCTCTTTCCAGAGGGCGCGGCACTCGTTCATGACGGCCTCCCACTCCTTGCTTCTGTGAGACACTTCTATTACGGACATTCCTGTTCCCTTGAAGTCTTTAAGGGCCTCAATAGCCGCTTCGATGGTCGGTTTGGGCAGAACGCAGGGACCGGCGTTGAAATTGTAAGCTTTTTTCATATTGTATTAAAATTTTAAAAGGTTATGAATTGTCACACTAATTAGAGCCAAAGTTACAAATTATTTCTTAAATGTCGGTTATTTTCTCACAATATGAACACAAAAGTCGTATTTCAGAACCTTTGATTATTGTCTTGAACTTTGTCGGGATGTTCTCATGGTTGGTAACGCACATGGGATTGATGCATCTGACTATTCCGGTGATGGTCTCCGGGATGGTAAGCACCTTCTTCTCCACCACCTCGAAGTCCCGGATGATGTTCACGCTGGCGTTGGGTGCTATGAGGGCTATCTTGTTGAGCTCGTCATCCTTGAAGAACCTTTCGGATATCTTGATGATGCCCTTGCTGCCCATCGACCTGCTGTCCAGATTGACTCCGAACGTGACAGGATGGGGAGAGTCATAGAGTCCCAGGATGTCTATCACCTTGAAGACCTGTCCGGAGGGTATGTGGTCGAGTACCGTTCCGTTCTTGATGGCGCTGACCTTGAGCTGTTTCTCGTTGTTGTTTTCCATTGCCGTTCCTCCTATCTTTTACCGAGTAAGTATGAGATGATGGCCATGCGGACGTACATTCCGTTCTCGGCCTGCTTGAAATACCATGCGTGAGGAGTGTCGTCCACGTCCACCGCTATCTCCTGCAGCCTGGGCAGGGGATGGAGAATCTTCATGTTGGGCCGCACACCCGAGAGCATGGAGGCATTGAGGCTGTAGACGTTCTTGACCTTCTCGTACTCCACGGGATCCGTGAAGCGCTCCTGCTGTATCCTGGTCATGTACAGGATATCCGTGCTGTCCAGATACTCGCGCAGGTCGGCGGTCTCCTTGTAGGGAATGCCTTTGCTGTCCATGAAGTCGCGGTACTCCTGGGGCAGTTTCAGCTCGTCGGGAGCGGTGAACTCGAACTCAGGGGAAAAATGACTCATGGCCTGCAGCAGCGAGTGGACGGTCCTGCCGTATTTCAAATCCCCCACCATGTTGATGTTGATATGGTCCAGACGGCCCTGGGTCTGCTTAATGGTGTAGAGGTCCAGCAGGGTCTGGGTCGGATGCTGGTTCGCTCCGTCACCGGCGTTGATGACCGGCACAGAGGCTACTTCCGAAGCATAGCGGGCACTGCCTTCGAGAGGATGCCTCATCACGATGAGGTCCACGTAGTTGGACACCATCTTGATGGTATCCTTTAGGCTCTCGCCCTTGCGGATGCTGGTATTGGCGGCGTCTGAAAAACCGATAACCCTGGCGCCCAGCCTGTTCGCTGCTGTCTCGAAGCTCAGGCGGGTCCTGGTGGAAGGTTCGAAGAAGATACATGCCACCACCTTGTCGCTCAGGAAGGTCTGAGACTTGTTGTGCTCAAACTCCTCCGCCACGTCGAGGATGTGCAGAATCTCCTCCTTGGTGAAATCCTGAATTGAAATTAAACTCTTTTTAGCCATATCTGTTGTTAAATATTGTCCCTAAAGCACCTTCTCCACCCTGGCCTCTGCGTCCTCCATTCTCTGACGGAACCGCTCCACATCGCTGAGCCGAACCCTCATCTCCATCCTGCATACATCCTCTGCGGTGTACCCGGACGGAGCTATGCCCATATCCTTGAGCACCCGCATCACCCTGTCCATCGCCGTATAGTCAAATGTCACCGCGAAGCCCTCCGAGGCGACCTTCTCCACCACCTCCGAATGATCCAGAGCATCCGCCGCCGCTGCCTTGTAAGCCCGTATCAGTCCGGGAACTCCCAGCTTTATCCCCCCGAAATACCGCACCACCACTATCAGCACGTCGCTCAGCTCCCTGGAGAGAATCTGACCGTATATCGGCCTGCCAGCCGTAGAGGAAGGCTCCCCGTCATCGTTGTACCTCCACACATCCCCGCTCAGGCCCAGCCTGTAGGCATAGCAGTGATGACGCGCATCGTAGTACTCCTTCCTGATTTTCTCCAGCATAGTTCTGACCTCTTCCTCCGAGACCGCAGGGTAAGCAAAAGCGAGAAACTTACTTCCTTTTTCCTTGTACATCCCCTCGGCGGGGCCGGAAATGCTTTTGAAAGTATCGTTTCTCTGCGGTGAATCCATATCTGGCCATTTGAGCCACTAAGTTAGCAATTTTTTTTAACTTTGAGTCCCGATTTCGGAAAAATGAAAAGGAATGATTTTATAATAAGGTACGACTCTCTCGGGAACCGCCTCCGGAGATGGCTGAATGGCAATCTCCTATGGCCAGAACTGGATGCCGCGGTAAACATGGCGGCCGGGGACAATGCATTCTTCACTCCCTGGATGCAGCACCGTGCCCTCGAAGCTCTGGCAGAAGGGATGCTGAGGGAAGACGTCCTGATGAAATGGCTGGGACAATACCCCGAGCCAGGGCCAGCAGCTTCCGGGAAGGTCTGCGGAGTGGTCGCAGCAGGGAACATTCCTGCGGTAGCGTTCCACGACATTCTGACTGTACTGGCAGCTGGATGGCGGCCTCTGGTCAAGCTCTCGTCCAAGGACTCCCGTCTACTGCCGGTGCTTTTCCCGCCAGAGACAGGAGCGGAGTTCTGCTCTTCAACCGACGGGTGGAAAGTGGACGCCCTGCTCACTATGGGAGGAGACACTGCTGCGGATTATTTCCACGGAAGGTTCAGCGGCACCCCCCGCATTATCCGTGCCGGCAGGTTCAGCGCTGCAGTCCTGACAGGGAAAGAGGACAATGCATCACTGAAAGCCCTCGCCGAGGACATGCTGCTGTACTATGGCCTGGGCTGCCGCAGCGCGACCTGCCTGCTGGTGCCGCACAACTATGATTTTTCCGGAACGATGGCGGCCGCCGAAGCCTTCGCCAAGGAACACTGGGGACGGCTCGGACAGGACAATCACCGCAAGAACAGAGCAGTACTGACTCTCTCGGGAGAAAAGTTCCTGGACAGCGGAACTCTCATTTTCCGGGACCTGAGAAAGCTGATTCCCGGGGCTCAGGAGGACATAAGCCTCTGCCTGCCATGGGGGAAAAACCTGCGCGTAGGCGAAATCTGGTATGTGGAATACCGTTCGGAAAATGAATTGGAAAAATTTATAGGAGCCAATGTGAACAGAATTCAAAAAATTATCCGTAACTTTGGTTCTGCTCAGAGCCCGTCGCCGGATGACTGGCCGGACGAAGCGGACGCTCTGTGCATGCTGACACGACTTTAACTTCAACACCATGATACTCAGATACAAAGCAACTATCCCAGGCAATAAGATATTCATGCGGGAATACGATGTAGACTCCGGCATGAGCCTGTACAAGCTCCGCGAATACATGGATCGGGAGCTGGGCTTCTCGCCTGACCAGATGACGGTATTCGAGACTCTCTCAGCTACCGGCAAGCTCTCCAGAAGGATAGGGCTGTTCGACTTCGGAGACGGCTCCATGGACCGCATAACCATAGACAACACCGTCTCACACGAGGAAACTGTCCTCCGTTACGTCTACAATCTGAATCTCAACCTCTGCATCGAGCTGCGTCTCGGAGGAGAGCAGGAGTACAACCGCCGCCTGTCCTACCCCGTGCTTGTAGCCGAGAAAGGCCGCAACCCAGACCAGTTCTCAGCCGTGTACGAGGATTACGAGGAATTCTCTGACCGTCATGCCTCACAGTCCGTCGCTCCAGACGAGGAGGACTCCTTCGAGGACGACGAGCTGCCTGAGGGCGAGGAGAACGTATAGCCCCCTCATGAGCGGAAAGAAGCTGATACAGGTACTGGGGCCGACGGCTGTGGGCAAGACCGACTATGCCATACAGCTGGCCCTGAAGTACTCGTCCCCCGTGATATCCTGCGACTCCCGCCAGATATTCAAGGAGATGCGTATCGGCACGGCCCCTCCCTCGGAGGAGCAGCTGCGGCAGGTGCGGCACTACTTCATCTTCAGTCATTCCGTATCGGACTACTATTCAGCCGGTCTCTATGAGGTGGAGGCCATGGAGCTGCTGACCCGGCTCTTCCAGGAGCACGACGTTCTGGTAATGGTCGGAGGCTCCGGTCTGTATGCCGATGCCCTGTGCTACGGACTGGACGACTTTCCTCCTGCCGATCAGGAGTTGCGCAGACTCTTGACGGACAGGGCGTTGAAGGAGGGAGTCGGAGTGCTTGCAGAAGAGCTGCGGCAGGTGGATCCGGAGAGCTGGGCCGCCATCGACCTGTCCAACCGGCAGAGGGTCGTCCGGGCCCTGGAGGTCACCCTCTCGACCTGACGCAAATTTTCCTCCTACAAGTCCAATCCCCGCAAAGTCAGACCGTTCGAGATTCATAGGCTCTGCCTCACCCTTCCCCGCGAAGAGCTCTACCGCCGCATAGACCGCCGCGCCGAGGTCATGTTCGAGGCCGGGCTGGTAGACGAGGTGCGGGGACTGGCGCAGTACCGCTGCATGCCCGCCCTGCGCACAGTGGGCTACCGGGAGGTCTTCGAATACCTGGACGGAAATATCTCCCTGGACGAGGCCCTGGCCCTGGTGCAGCGCAACACCCGGAGGTACGCCAAACGGCAGATTACGTGGTTTGCGCCTGTTCAGGACAAAATAGCCATTTAGAACTGAGGACTTACAAACTATTTTGCATACGCTTTTTATTTTTTCGTACCTTTGCAGGACAGCATCGAATTTTATCATTTTAACCGTCAACATCCCTGCTTATGACCCTTACATTGCTCCTGCTCGTGGCCGCCATAGTCATTGTCCTGTGCGTAGTGCTCAACAACGTCTCGAACAAGATAGGCATCCCCATGCTGCTGGCATTTATCCTGCTTGGAATGGCATTCGGGTCAGACGGAATAGTGAAGATTCCCTTCGACAACTTTGATTTCACTGAGAGCATCTGTACCGTAGCCCTGATCTTCATCATGTTCTACGGCGGTTTCGGAACCAGGTGGAAAGAGGCAAAGCCGGTGGTGGTCAAAGCCGGCATCCTGTCTACTGTCGGAGTAGCCATGACAGCAGGTCTGACCGGTCTTTTCTGCCACTATGTGCTCGAGCTCCCGGCTGCCCTGGGATTCCTTATCGGCGCCGTGCTCAGCTCCACCGACGCCGCATCCGTGTTCTCGATCCTGCGCTCCCGCAAGCTAGGTCTGAAATACAACACCGCATCCCTCCTGGAGATCGAGAGCGGCAGCAACGACCCCTGTTCCTACATGCTGACCGTCATCATGATGGCCGTCATCGAGGGAACGGTGTCCGGGGGGCGCATAGTCTATATGGTATTCGCCCAGATAGTCTACGGTGCTGCCATAGGTACGGTGATAGCTGTGTCCGCCGTATGGCTGATGAAGCACTTCCGATCCACGACATCCGGCTTCGACACCCTCTTCGTGCTGGCGGTGGCCATCTTTTCCTATGCCATCCCGAACCTCATCGGAGGCAACGGATACCTGAGCGCCTACATCGTCGGCATCGTCCTGGGCAACGCCAACATCCGCGGCAAGAAGACCCTGGTGCCCTTCTTCGACGGACTGACCAGCCTGATGCAGATCATCATATTCTTCCTGCTGGGCCTGCTCTCCTTCCCGTCACAGCTGCCGGCCATCGCCATACCGGCCATTCTCATCGCCCTGTTCATGACTTTCGTAGCCCGTCCCCTGTCCGTGTTCGCCATCATGGCCCCGCTGCGCAGCAAGTGGAGACAGCAGCTGCTCGTCTCCTTCGTGGGACTCAGGGGCGCGGCATCGGTAGTGTTCGCCATCATGGCCCTGCCGGCTTCCAGGCAGCTCACCGGCAACGAGTACGACCTGTTCAACATCGTGCTGATGATAGTCCTGCAGTCCATTTCCCTGCAGGGCTCACTCATCCCTCTGGTAGCCCGCAAGCTCCGGATGACCTCGAGCGAGGAGGACATTCTCAAGACCTTTACCGACTACTCGGACAACATGGACGTGAGCTTCGTACAGATGAATATCGGGGAGAAGGACTCCTGGTGCGGCAAGGTCATCAAGGA
>DWYD01000147.1 GCA_019118865.1 Candidatus Coprenecus merdipullorum
AAGAATATCCCATGCACCGTTATTGAGGCTGGTCCCTGTGTTGTCACGCAGATTCGTACAGTAGAGAAAGATGGTTATGCCGCTGTACAACTTGCCTATGACGAGATGAAAGAAAAACACACCAGCAAGGCTCTCAAAGGCCACTTCGACAAGGCAGGAACCACACCCAAGCGCAAACTGGTGGAGTTCAAGGCGGACTTCCCCAAGGAGCTCAAGCTTGGAGACACAGTTACCGTTGCAGACCTGAGTGAAGGTGTGGAATGGGTAGACGTTACCGGTATCTCTAAAGGTAAGGGATTCCAGGGCGTCGTTAAGCGTCACGGATTCGGCGGCGTGGGCGGTGCTACCCACGGTCAGGCCGACAGACTCCGTCACCCTGGTTCTATGGGTGCATCCTCTTGGCCTTCAAGAGTATTCAAGGGTATGAGAATGGCAGGCCGCATGGGCGGTGACCGCGTAAAGGTTCTCAACCTCAAAGTTATCAAGGTTATCCCTGAGAACAATCTGGTTCTCGTGAAGGGTTCTATTCCCGGAGCGAAGGGTTCATACGTAATCGTGGAGGACTAACGTTATGGAATTGTCAGTTTACAAAATCGACGGAACCGAATCGGGAAAGAAAGTAACCCTGGATTCGACTATCTTCGGCATCGAGCCGAACGACCACGCGATCTATCTCGACGTTAAGCAGTACCTGGCCAACCAGCGTCAGGGAACTCACAAGACCAAGGACCGTTCCGAGGTCAGCTACAGCACCAAGAAAATGGGCCGTCAGAAAGGCGGCGGCGGAGCCCGTCACGGCAGCATCAAGTCCAACATCTACGTTGGCGGTGGCCGTGCCTTCGGTCCCAAGCCTCACAGCTACGGCTTCAAGCTCAACAAGAAGCTGAAACAGCTGGCCCGTTACTCGGCTCTGTCCTACAAGGCTCAGGAGAACGCCATCATCATGGTCGAGCCCTTCAGCATGGACGCTCCCAAGACCAAGGAGTTCATCCAGATCCTGGACAACATCAAAGCCAATGGAAGAAGGACCCTGTTCGTACTTCCTGAAAACAGTGAGAATATTTACAAGTCTTCACGCAACCTTCAGAATGTCAATGTAATCTCCGTAGACGAGATCAACACTTACAACATCATGAACTCCTATCAGCTCGTGATGGTGGACGGTGTTCAGGACATCATTGCAGCAAGACGCAAATAAACCATAGGAGACATGGGAATTATCATTAAGCCTATCGTAACAGAGAAGATGACGGTTCAGGGCGATAAATTGAACCGTTACGGTTTCATCGTAGACCGCGCAGCCAACAAGATTGAGATCAGAAAGGCTGTTGAAGAGCACTACGGAGTGACAGTGAAGGATGTAAACACTGTCAACTACCATGGTAAACGCAAGAGCCGCTACACCAAGGCGGGATTACTCAGAGGCCGTGCCAACCACTATAAGAAAGCTTATGTGACACTGGCAGGCGAGGATAAGATTGATTTCTATAGCAACATTTAATCCTATGGCAATACGTAAATTCAAACCGACCACACCCGGTCAGAGAAATAAAGCGATAAGCGCATTTGACGAGATTACCTGCACGACTCCCGAGAAGTCCCTTCTCGAGCCCATCAGGAAGTCCGGCGGCCGTAACAACACCGGCAAGATGACCATGCGCTACATCGGTGGCGGACACAAGAGAATGTACCGTATCATCGACTTCCGTCGTGACAAGGACAACTGCCCCGCAACCGTTAAGACCATTGAGTACGATCCCAACCGCAGTGCACGCATTGCGCTGGTAGTGTATGCCGACGGCGAGAAGAGATACATCATCGCTCCCGCAGGTATCCGCGTAGGCCAGACCATCATGTCAGGTCCCGGCGTGGCTCCCGAGCTCGGCAACGCTCTCCCTCTCTCAGAGATTCCTCTGGGAACTGTCATCCACAACATCGAGCTCCGTCCCGGTCAGGGTGCCGCTATGGCCCGCAGCGCCGGAACATACGCTCAGCTCACCGCACGTGAGGGCAAGCACGCCATCCTCCGTCTCCCTTCGGGCGAGACCAGAATGGTGCTCGTAACCTGCCGTGCCACCGTGGGTACAGTATCCAATTCCGACCACAACCTCGAATCGTCCGGTAAGGCAGGACGCAGCCGCTGGCTCGGCCGCAGACCCCGCAACCGTGGCGTTGTGATGAACCCTGTCGATCACCCTATGGGTGGTGGTGAAGGACGCGCCTCCGGAGGACATCCCCGCTCGCGCAAGGGTATTCCTGCAAAGGGTTACAAGACACGTAATCCGAAGAATACTTCGAACAAGTTTATCATCGAAAGACGTAAGAAATAACCGGAATAAAATCAGAGAATTATGAGTAGATCACTTAGAAAAGGTCCCTACATCCAGGAAAGTCTCGAGAAGAAGGTTCTGGCCATGAACGAGGGTACCAAGAAGAAAGAAGTCATCAAGACCTGGTCCCGCGCCAGCATGATCTCTCCTGACTTTGTCGGCCATACCATCGCTGTACACAACGGAAACAAGTTTATTCCGGTATACGTTACCGAGAACATGGTAGGACACAAGCTCGGAGAGTTTGCGCCGACCCGTACATTCAAAGGACATTCGGGCAACCGTTAATAATTAAAAAGAATCACAATGGGATCTCGTAAGAAAGAAATGGCCGACAGGCTGAAAGAAATAAAGAAGACAACAGCGATCGCCAAGCTGAACGATGTTCCTACATCGCCCCGCAAGATGCGTCTGGTCGCTGACATGATCAGAGGCGTTGAGGTCAACCATGCTCTTGATATCCTCAAGTACACCAAGAGAGAGGCCTCCATCCGCCTTGAGAAGCTCCTCAGAAGCGCCATCGCCAACTGGGAAGCCAAGAACGAAGGTGCCCGTAAAGAGCTCGAGGACGGCAACGTCATCGTGCAGACCATCATGGTCGGACAGGGCACTACCCTCAAGCGTATCCGCACCGCCCCTCAGGGCCGCGCCGGACGTATCCGCAAGCGCTCCAACCACGTGACCATCATCGTCGGAGTGAAACCCGCCAAAGCAGAAGTAAACAACGAACCCGCTAATCAGGAGGAAAAATAAATGGGACAGAAAATCAACCCTATCAGCAACAGAATAGGAATCATCCGCGGCTGGGACTCCAATTGGTACGGCGGGGATGACTATGCAGCCAAGCTGCTCGAAGACTCCAAGATACGTGAGTACCTCAATGCCCGTATCTCCAAGGTCAACCTCTCCAAGATCGTCATCGAGAGGACTCTCAAGCTCATCACAGTGACCATCCACACAGCCCGTCCCGGTGCCATCATCGGCAAGGGCGGCCAGGAGGTCGACAAACTGAAGGAGGAGCTCCGTAAGATCACCAACAAGGAGGTGCAGATCAACATCTTCGAGGTCAAGAGACCCGAGCTCGACGCCAACATCGTAGCCAACAACATCGCCCGTCAGGTGGAAGGCCGTGTATCATACCGCCGCGCCATCAAGATGGCAGTTGCCAGCACCATGCGTATGGGCGCCGAGGGTATCAAGGTCCTCATCAGCGGCCGCCTCGGTGGCGCTGAGATGGCCCGCAAGGAACTCTACAAGGAGGGCCGTACACCTCTGCACACCTTCCGTGCCGATATCGACTACGCACTCGCCGAGGCTCACACCAAGGTAGGCGTTCTGGGTATCAAGGTATGGATCTGCAACGGTGAGGTCTATGGCAAGCGCGACCTCTCGCCCAACGTAGGCACCTTCGCAAAGCCCACCGGCGGCTCAGGCGAGCGCCGTGACGACCGCCGCGGACGCGGAGGCCGCCGTCGTGACCGCCGTCCCCGCGGAGGCAACCGCGACAATGCAGCAGAGTAGTTCTGACTGTCATACGAAGATAATGTACAACCGTTTCGTCTTGTGACGAGGCGGTTTTTTTTAGAAAAATCAGTATATTTGTCGGAACTTAAATGTGAAGGATATGTTCAGAACGGTATTATTCGCAGTGATTGCCGTCGGTGTTCTCTGTGCCGGAGGGTGTGCGCAGAAGGGACCGATAGAGGGGGAGTACATCGATATGGTGGACTGTGACGTGCCGGTGACGGAGGCCGTGGAGGTGCCGCACGGGATGGACGGGACGCTGGCTTTCGGGGCTACGGATGTGCTGCTGGTGGATTCGGTGCTGCTGATAGTCCGGCAGTTCAGCGATCATTTCATTCATCTGGTGGATCTCCGTTCGGGAGAGACCGTCGCTAAGGTGCAGCATGTCGGACGCGGTCCCGGAGAGGCGGTCAATACGTTCTTTGCCGGCGTGTCCGGGGACGGGGAATATTTCTGGGCCCATGACATGCAGCTGGGCCGCATCAATGTGTACCGCATGAGCGATGTGCTTTCGGGCAACGGTCTGCCTTCGCGCAGCCTGACTTTCGAGGACCGTTTCAGTCAGGGCCATGTGATGGATGTAGTCATGGCTGAAGGCAGGATATACACGGCACCGGAAGGCATAACTGATGATGTAAGCCGATTTGTGGTGTATGACAGCACGTTCAACAATCCGCAGGGTATGGGTGAGTGGCCTGCTCTGGAGGGCACTGCCGGTCTGCCCGGTCCGGCCTATTCGTCTGTATTTGAAGGTTCTCTGGCATATATCCCGGAAGCGGGCCGCCTGGCCGTCGCTCATCATTACGAGCCGTTGGTCAGCATCTACTCCATGGACGGCACCCTGCTTTCCAACACCTGGGGGCCGGATGGGTTCATGCAGGAGTTCAGCGTCAATGAGAACAATGCGACGCAGTACGGAGATGTCGTTATGTATGGTTCTATGGTAGGCTGGGAAGAGAATGTAAGGTTTCTCTATTCGACTCTGAGGAGCCATGAAGGACGGTTGTATGCACTTTTTACAGGAGAGAGAATGTCTGCTGCGCCGGAAGATGCAGCTGTGGAAGAGCTTGCTTCGGGCAGCCGTATCATAGTCCTGGATAGTGACGGAGTGCCGCTGGAGGAAATCCGGACAGACCGGGTGCTCATGAGATTTGATATTGACCCTGAGACCCGGGATATCTGGGGATTTGACGGAGACTATAATTTATACCATTACAAATATTGACAGATATGAAGAACACTTTCAGAATTATTCTCATGACGGCGGTCCTGGCAATGTCTGCGGCGGCTGCCGATGCGCAGATTCTCCTTGGAGGGGGCGGGCTTGAGCCCTTGGACAGGGAGACGGTGATTACCGACCTCTCATCCCCGGCCGGCAGCGGTAACCTGTTTGTGAGCATCAGCGTGGACTATCCCGACGGCTCCGACTCGACATACTACTACGTCACCTCTTCCTATGAAGCTGCATGTGAGGCTGCGGGCATCGAGCTTTCCGAACTGACGAATATGATGCAGTTTACCGACGAGGGCTATATCCGCAGCTATCTGGAGCATTTCCTCGGACGTTTTCCCAAGATAGACCTGTGGATCAGCCTGAGTGCAGAGAAGCAGCAGAAGCGTTAAAAGTTTTTGTAGGGCGACAGATTTTTCGTAAGTTTACTGGCACATTTTTTAATCTTTTGTCCTATGCGGAATTTCTTCATTTTGATTATCGGATTACTGATGATATCGGTTGCAGCCTACGGGCAGAGCTCCGAGCCGTTTTTCTCCTCGAAGTCGGGCCGCGTGCTCGTCTATGAGGACCTGGATGCGGACGGCAATCTGATATCTGTCAATGCCGACTCGCTGGCCGTGATGACCGGAGACTTCGAGGAGGGACAGGCGACAGTGGTCTCCACCATCATCAATCAGGGAGACTCCAGCCGTTTCCGTTCCAAAGTCCTGATGAAATTCGACCGGGGTGAGGTGATAATGGACATGGCCGCCCTCATGGAAGAGGCCATGCAGATGGGTATGGAGCAGTCACTGGACGCAATGGGCAGCGGCAAGGATGCGGAGAGCCAGGCAGCCATGAAGGAGGTTCTGGACAAGACCACTGTCTCCGGTGAATGCCGGGGAATACCGGCGGAGCTGTCTGTGGGCATGGAACTGCCTGATTACGAAATAGAGATTAAGGTCATGTTCATCACCTCCAAGATGGGCTGCACGGACCGGAAAGTCATCGGCCGGGAGTCCGTAACCACTCCTGCGGGGACATTCGACTGCTTCGTGGTGGAAGAGACGATGACGGCCAAGGCCATGATGGTCAAAGAAAAGACCCGTCAGGTGTCGTGGTATGCCCGAGGTATCGGCCTGGTCAGGCAGCAGACATGGGACAAGAAAAAACTCACAGGTACAACAGTTCTGACATCAATACGTTAAGAGTATGAAAATAAAGAATATGGAAGTCGTGCCGGCTGTTGCGGTATCCGCGGCGCTGGCTTTGGTCTCCTGCAGCGGTTCCGGAAAGGCCGGACAGCAGCGGCCCAATATCATAGTTTTCCTCGTGGATGACATGGGACTTATGGATACTTCGGTGCCCTTTCTGACCGACTCGGAGGGGCAGCCTGTAGAGCATCCGCTCAACCGCTGGTACCGCACGCCGAATATGCAGCGGCTGGCCGACCAGGGTGTGCGCTTCTCCCAGTTCTACGCCCAGAGCGTCAGCTCGCCGTCGCGTGCCAGCCTGCTCACCGGCCAGAACGCCACCCGTCACGGAGTCACCAACTGGATCTACTCCGAGTCCAACAACCGCAACACCTACGGTCCGCCCGACTGGAACTGGCAGGGCCTGGACAGTGCCGACTATACTTTGCCGCGCCTGCTCTCTGATGCGGGCTACCGCACGATACACGTGGGCAAGGCCCATTTCGGACCCTTCGGAAGTCAGGGCGAGGACCCTCTGGCTCTTGGCTTTGACGTCAATGTGGCCGGCTGTTCGATAGGTGAGCCCGGCAGTTACTACGGTCGGGACGGATACGGCCTCTACGGAGGTACACGCTCGCGGGCAGTTCCCGGCTTGGAGGAATTTTTCGATGACGACGTCTTCCTGACTGACGCGCTGACCCTCAGGGCAGAGGAAGAGATGTCCCGGGCCATAGAGGATGGCGTGCCGTTCTACCTCAACATGGCGCACTACGCCGTGCATGCCCCCTTCATGTCGGATCCCCGCTATATGCAGAATTATGACGCCGACACGTCATACAGTGTATCAGCCAAGAAATTCGCGACCCTTATCGAAGGGATGGACCGCTCCCTAGGGGAGATCATGGACTTCCTGGAAGAGAAGGGAGTGGCGGAGAACACCCTGATATTTTTCCTCGGGGACAATGGCTCCGACGCGCCCATAGGGGAGGAGCGGGGTTACGGCTCCTCAGCACCGCTGCGGGGCAAGAAGGGCACGGAGTTCGAGGGGGGTATCCGCGTGCCGTTCATCGTTGCGTGGGCTGCGCCTGAGGGAGGACGGTCTGCTGATGAAGGAAGGTCAGTAGTGAGGAATTGCTCCGTAGGAGAAGGAAGACCAGCAGGTGGAGACCGCTCGGCAGATGAAGGACTGTCCCTGGATGGAGACCGCTCCACTTATGAAGGATGCCCCGTAGAAGATGGCCGTTCCGTCCGCCGTGGACAGTTGGCCCGTAATACTTCTGGTGCACAGCACCTGCTCCCGATTCCTCAGGGCGAAATCCGTACGCAGATAGGGACCATCATGGACATTTACCCGACTATAGCAGCCCTTGTCGGAGCCCGTGTGCCGGAGACCCATCCTGTGGATGGCCATGACCTCAGCCGGATTATCGTGCGCGGGGAAGACAGCCGTCATCCCGACACCTTCCTCATGCATTTTCCCCATGACCACCGCGGAAAATATTTCACCGCCTACCGCGAGGACGACTGGAAGCTGATTTACTACTGGTCGCCGGAGAAGCCCTCTGCCGCGCATTGCGTCCTGTATGACCTGGCCTCCGATCCTTATGAGGCCGAGGATGTCAGTGCCCGCTACCCGGACGTGACCGCCTCGCTGCTGGAGCACATGGCCGCGCAGCTTGAGCGTGAGGGCGCCCGCTACCCCGTGGACTCCGCTGGCCGGCCGCTTTCCGTCCACCTTCTCCCATAAGCTCTCCGTGCCTCCTTCCGAAGGGGTCGCCGAACAGCACGTTTTTCCCACTCCTTCCGAAGGAGTAAGATCACCGTAGAGCCTCCACACTCACCGTATAGCCGCTTTCCATCTTCCTTCCTTTCTTTCCTCGAGCCCTTTCGCTTGTCTTCCACGGCGGCAGCGCTTCCCGCGATTCTGTGCCATTGCAGTATCGTGTTCCAACCATACCGCTCACAGCGGCCCTCGTGGACGGCATTGCACATCTTTCCCGTCTCACCATCCCACCTTCTGAAGGTGTGCAGAGTACCCGTGTTTTCGTCCCACCTTTCGAAGGTGTGTGGAGACGTCACTGCGTCGAGAGCGCCCTGTATCCGTGTTTCTCCTGTCACCGTACCTTTCCCACCTTCGGAAGGTGTGCAGAATTCCCGCGTTTTCGCCTCACCTTCGGAAGGTGGGGCTGCCTAAATATTCTCGGGTAGTCAACATTTTATTAATACGTTGAGAACTAATACAATAGCTTTTGTGCCTTCTGCCGTAAACCATTTGAAACGTCTTACTGCGGGTCTGTGGAATTGTAATGTGCTGCTACATAGTGATTTATCTGTCAGGTCGTCAGCCCGATATTATTTCGTTGAAAAATGAACTAACTGGAGCCCTGCAGCTGAGTCCGGCAGCGTTCCCCGCAATCCAGTGCCGTTGCGGTACATTGCTGAGTGCTGGATGTTGAGGGTATACCTCAAATCTGTTGGGGAGTATCTTGAGGTAATATTTTGAGGGTCATGCTTTTACGTGAATATGCGAAATACAGACAGAATGGGTCTGAATGGGGCTCGGGCAATATAGCGTTTATTCCCAGGGATTGAGGACGTAGCGGCGTCCGTCGTACTCGAAGTAGACGAGGCCGTGCCTGCGGTTGCGTAGGTAGATGTAGACCGGGGTCTTGTCGCGGGTGCTGCGGATGAGAGTATGGCGCAGACCGCAATGCCCATAATCAGTATGAGGAACAATGTCAGCAGGACGGTACTGCCATATGGGAGATGAGCGGAGTGTCCATGCCTTATTCGAATACCTGCGTCATCGGTCTGCCGATCCATACCTGGGGCTGCTCCAATGCGAATATTCTGGCGATGGTGGAGGCGACGTCATACTGCATCATACTTTCGTGGAATTCCAGGCCTTGTCTGACGCCTTTGCCGCAGATGATGAAGGGTGTCTGCATTTCTTCCATGGTCTTTCCTCCATGTCCCTTTCCTATGCCGCCGTGGTCGGAAGTAATAATGATGATCGTGTCGTCCATTATGCCGGCATCTTCTATGGCCTGGATGATGCGGGCTATATATCCGTCCAGCTCTGTCAGCTTGCTGTAGTATTCGGGTGTGTCGTGTCCGTAGGCGTGCCCTGCGTGGTCAGGATTGTCAAAGCAGATGGCTGCGAGTACGGGCTTGTTCTCACGGATGTATTTTACTGCCATGTCGCAGAGTGCTTCCGGATTCCTGGTGTAGTCGGGGCTTTGGGCATGGTAGCTCATTGCCAGGGTGTCGATGAGGTATTGGATTCCGTCCCATTCGTACAGGCATCCGATTTCCGCGTCGGGACGGGCATCGCGCAGCAGGCGGAATATGGTCGGGAATGTGCCGCTGGGGTGGGTGACTCTCGAGGGCAGCTCGGGAACTTTTGAGCCCCATTCGGTGTAGCCGTGAAGTTCGGGACCTGCACCCATGAACATGCTTGCCCAGTTTACTGCACTGGAGGACGGCAGTACCGAGCGTTTTTCAAGAGTATAGGCTCCGTCCTCCATCAGTTGCTTTACGGTGGGCATGTCGGCTTCGGGCAGGCTGTAGGCGCCCCATCCGTCAAGGCCGATGAGGATAACATGCTCTGCAATAGGAGTCTGCTGCTTCTGCTCGCAGGAAGTGAGGGCAATGCAGGCTGAGAAAAGGAGGAAAAGCGGCAGGGTGGGGAAATGTCTTGTTTTCATGATGTTCGGTTTGTGAATGTGTCGGGTGATATCAGTATAATCAGGTTGAATAGGAATTGTGACGGGCGTTGAGAGCGGAGGAAAAGACGTTCAGAACAGCTGGCCGTGGGTGAAGGCAATGAGGTCGGCCGGGGCAATCTTGAGCTGGAGGCCGCGCATGCCGGCGCTGACGTAGACGTAGGGGTGCTCTGTGATGGATGCCTGGTAGTAGGTGGGGAAGGGCTTCTTCATGCCGATGGGGGAGCAGCCGCCGCGGATGTAGCCGGTCAGGGGAAGGAGCTCCTTGACGTGGATCAGTTCGGCGCGTTTGTTGCCGGAGATGCGGGCGGCTTCCTTGAGGTCGATCTCACTGTCGCCCCGGACCACGCAGACGAAATAGCCGTTGCGGTCGCCGCGCAGGACGATGGTCTTGTAGACGCAGGCGATGTCCTCTCCGAGCTTGGCGGCTACGGCATCGGCGGAGAGGTGTTCCTCATCCACCTCATATGGAATTAGTTCGTAAGCGATTCCGGCGCGGTCGAGCAGCCTGGCCGCGTTGGTCTTTTTGGAGGATTCGTTCTTACTCATGGAATTGTATTTTTCGTAATGCAAAGATAGGTATACTGGCTGTAATCTCAAAGTATACGCTGACTGTCGGATTGTACGGTCGGCAGGAGAATGTGGCGCTGATGCCGGGTGCTGTCCCGAAAAGGTCGGAAATGGTATGTTCTTACAGCGGGCATTCTGAACGAAATATTGTCGGGGAATAAGCGAATTGGTTAAGTAGATGATATGCAGAGTGTTACGTTTTTGCAGCTCTCCCTCAAGGCCATTTTGGAGTGGTTGCGGGAGAGTATTTAAATGACAAGTAGTTGACAATCAATAGGTTAATAGAGTAGCGCGCTCCCCGATAAAATATAGTTAAAAGCAGGGCTGCACAGCCGGTCGGCGACGACCATACAGGCCCTCGGCATCCGCTGCCGGATGACGGCCGGTGAAGGACGTAAGGCGGTCTGTAAGAATCCGCTGCCGGATGACGGCCGTGAAAGGACGTATAACCGGTCTGTCAGAATTTCTTGGTGCGGAAGTGGCAGTAGGGGCTGCCGCCGGTCTTCTCGTAGTAGTGCTGGTGGTAGTCCTCGGCGGGCCAGAAGGTCTGGTCGACGGGGGTGTCGGGGGTGGTGACGGATGCGGCGGGGGCGATGAAGGTGTTGACCTCGTAGCCGCGGCGGCGCAGCAGGGCCATCACTTCCTCGGCCTTGCTCTTCTGCAGGCCGGATGTGAAGAAGATACCGCTCAGGTACTGGGGGCCGAGGTCCGGGCCCTGTCCGTCGAGCTGGGCCGGGTCATGTATCTCGAAGAAGAGCTTGCAGAGCTCCTCGTAGGATGTCTGTGCTGGGTCAAACTCCACACGGATGGCCTCGTAGTGTCCGGTCTTGTGCGACTTGACTTCCTCGTAGGTGGGGTTGCGGCGGTGGCCTCCGATGTAGCCGACGGTGGTGGAGAGCACGCCCGGGGCCTTGTCCATGTAGTGCTGTACTCCCCAGAAGCAGCCGGCTGCGAAGATTGCGGTCTCGGTCGTGGGACGTCCCTCCACCAGGCTGCGGGTGTAGCAGCGGCGGCGCTGGTAGAACTCGGTGTCGTAGTAGTCGAAGAGACGCTGGACGGCCAGGTTGTTCTCCAGTTGAGGATTCGAGACGAGGGTCTTGAAGCCCATCTTTACGTAGTTTCTCTGAAGATGGTTGAATATTAGGGCGTTGACGCCTTTGTGCTTGTACTCCGGGATGACTCCTATCAGGTAGCACTCTACCGTATTGAAGGTTCTGAGGGACTTGAGTATGTGGAAGAAACCGAAAGGGAAGAGTTTTCCTCCGGCCTTGCGGAAGCCGTCCGAGAGCGAGGGCATGGTGATGGCGAATCCTACCACGCGGTCGTTCTGGTCTACTACGACGCAGATCATATTCTTGTTGATGAAGGGCATATACTGACCGATGTACATCTTGACCTGTTTGTCGGTCAGGCGGGTGAACTCGTGCAGGACGGAGTAGGAGTCGTTGAGGACGGCGAAGATTTCCTCGGCTCGGCGGGTAATGTCCTTTACCTTGCGCGGCACGATGACGGACAGTCCGTATTTCTCCCTGATGATCTTGTCGTAGGTGGCTAGTTTTTCAGGGACTTCTGTCGGGATGTCGAGTTTGCGCTGTATCCAGTCCACCTCCTTGCGGAATCCCAGTTTCTCGAGATGTACGCCGTAGTAGGGAAAATTATAAAGAGTGGTTATAGAAGGCTCACGGTCGAAGCCCTCCACCAGCAGTCCCTCCTTGTCCATGTCGGAGAAGCCCCACGGCCCGTTCATGGTCTCCAGCCCCTTCTCGCGACCCCATTCGGCCACGGTATCCACCAGTGCCTCAGTGACCTCGATGTCGTCTATCATGTCCAGCCAGCCGAAGCGGATATTCTGCTCGTTCCAGTCGGAGTTGGCGTTGTGGTTGATGATGCCGGCGATACGTCCTACTATCTCTCCGTCCTTGTAAGCCAGCCAGTAACGGCTTTCGCAGTGCGCAAACGCCGGGTTGGTTTTGCGCAGTGAGTTCATCTCGTCCGCGTCCAGGGGCGGAACGTAGAGCGGGTCGTTCTTATACAGTTCTCGTGGAAATTTTACGAAGCGTTTCAGGTCCTTGAGGGTAAGCACCTCTTTGATAATTATTGTCATACTCAAGTACAGGTGGTTTTAGTGCTGCAAATATAGCTAATTTTCGAGATGCTGGTACGGCTCTATACCGGCATAATGCATTCATTTGCTTAGAACTTGACCTGAAACCCCAGCAGGACATTCAGCGGCCTGATCCTGTATGAGTATACGGAAGTGCTCAGAGGACTGAGATAGGTGTAGGTGTAGTATTTCTGGTCCAGCAGGTTCCTGGCATGCAGGAAAATCTGGAAGCTGTCCGTGACAAAGAACCATGCCGATGCGTCCAGGAAGAAGGTCTGCCTCGGTTCCGGTTCCTGATATTTGTCTAGGTAGTGCTCGCCGGAGATGTCCACCTCCAGCTTCTCGATTGGGAAGAACGACAGGGTCAGCGATTGGCGGAACGAGTGGGAGGCATCTTCGGACCAGCGGTCCTCGATCATGTAGCGGTCGTAGCTGTAACTGCTCTTGTACCTGAGTTTCAGCCATCGTGCTATGTCCCCTGAGAATCCGGCGGAGACATCGGTACTGTATCCTGTGTAGTCCGTATACACCCCGTTTTGGTTCATAGAGGTGCTGAACATATTGAAACCTCCTTCAAGGGACAGCTTTCCGGCTATGTCCAGGAAGGATTTCTCGACGGCCACCTCTGCATTCACGCCGCTGTAGGGCACCTGCTTGTCCGACTGCTGTTGGATTATGTACTCTCCTATAAGATATCTTGTGCTTTCAAAAGTCCGGCTCTTAATGTAGGACGCATATCCCCGGAGATACCATCCTGATAAGGGGTCCCTGAAGTTCAGTCCGCCTCCCGCATACAGTGACGGTACGCCTGTCATATCGTCCCTGCCCAAGGTGAAATATCTGTAATTCTGCATTATCACTCCGTCGTATATCCCCTGCTCGTCTATCGGCGCGATCCTGTAGGAAGCATTGGCGATGGCCCAGAATCTGGGACCGAACGTGTATTTCAGGTTCAGTCCAGGGTCGATGGCCCAGTGATGCTCTCCTCTTATGTACTGGTACCATGCGTTGACGGACAGGGATGCCTTGAAGTTTCTGAGAGTGAGAGACAGCGATAAAGTCTCACGGGGTCTTATGTAGAAAAAATCCAGGTTGTTGGACGTCTTGTCGAGTACTCCGCCCGTCCCTTCTGCCGGCATTATACCGTTCAGGCCGGTCTTGAACGAACGCCACAGGAACTCGATGCCGGTCTGGCTTTGGAGTGATATGTACCGTCCTAATTGGAACGAGGAGGCAGACTGGATATTGTTGTAGAAAAATCTCGTGTCGATGTACTGTGAGGCTGTGTCTCCGCTTCCGGGGGCAGTTACCCGCAGGGACTCGCTGTTTTCCGCGTACTGGCTGAGCATGGACAGCGAGAATGCCGATGTGCCGGATGCCCGGGTGATGAAGCTCAGGGAATTGGCGAGCTCTATTTTGCTTCCGTCCGTCCCTTCCTGCCGCATGGAGGTGCCGCTTAGGCT
Organism: Candidatus Coprenecus merdipullorum; assembly: GCA_019118865.1. Classification (GTDB taxonomy): domain Bacteria; phylum Bacteroidota; class Bacteroidia; order Bacteroidales; family UBA932; genus Coprenecus; species Coprenecus merdipullorum. Next base: position 14,123 of record DWYD01000147.1, read on the forward strand.
GTTGGACGCCCGGTCCCCGGAGATGCTGAAACGCAGATGGTCGTTGAGGTACAGCCGGCTTGTATTTGCATTCAGTTTTACCGCTGCCGCCCCGTACCATCCGCCGGAAGCCCCTTTGTTCTCATCCCTGAAGTATGTCAGCCGGGTTCCGTCCTCATTCCAGTACGTCTGCTCCATATAGTCCTCCGAGGACAGAGTGAGGTTCTCGTAGTCCCCTGTTACTCCCAACGTATAGCCGTTGGCCAGCACGAACTTGTTGTCCGTAGATGCCGAATACGAGGTGTTGAACCGCGTCCTCCCCGCGCTGATGGGTGCCGAAGACGCAGCCATGCTGAGATAGTCCCTTGCCCTGTATCTGTTTGCGAAGTCCCTGTCGTTGATGTCTATTACGACGATTCCGGGAGTCGATACCTCCCGGTTGCGGATGATGTCGTTGCCGGCCGCATCCGTCTTGAGAGTATTCATGGTCTGGAATTTCCGGCTAATGTTCATGAGAAATCCGCTTCCGGAGTAGGGGACCCTGGGCTTTTCCGAGGATACTCCGGCCTCGGCCTGCAGGGTCGCTGTCCATTTTCCTCTTGCTCCCGGCTTGAGAGTGATGTTCAGAGCCGCCTTGTCTGATTCGACAAGCCCCTCCAGTGCCTTTACCGGCTGGTGTCTCTCGTACACCTGCACTGAACTGATGTCCCTCGGATCGATATTCTTTGTCGCTATGTTGTACCTCGACTCCAGCAGGTCGTTCCCGTCTATATACAGGCGGTTGATGGGTACTCCCTGGTATCTGACGAACCCGCTGTTGTCCACATTTATGCCGGGTATCTTTACCAATATGTCTCCCAGGATACGGTCATCGTTGGACAGCAGGGTGGGCACGCTGTACGAAATCGTGTCCCCGCGTACCTCCACTTTCTCAGCCTGCACCACCACTTCGCCCAGCCGGAATTCCTCCACCTCCATCCGCACCGTCATGTCTTCCTGAAACGGAGGACGGAGAACCTCGGTCCTGAATCCCATCATCCTCACTTCTATGTAGCAGCTGTCATCGGCCTGTGCAGCATACGTCATAATGAACCTTCCGTCCCCGTCTGCCGACGTATACCTGACCACCGCTCCTCCTGAACTCTTCAGCATCACCATCGCACCGGCCACGGGAGAGCCGTCCCCCTTCTCCACGACAGTCCCGCTTATGCTTTGGGCGTGGAGTGGAATCACAGATGCCGATAGAAAAGATAAAAAAATAAGGAGAAACCTATTCATATTTGCAAAAATATGAAATTAGTTTGTATCTCAAAAAAAATGTTTAAATTTGTAACAAATCACTAAATATAGTAGGTATGAAAGGATTTCCAAAGTTTCAAAAGTTTGCAGCTGGCTTAGTTGTTGCTTTTGCTGCTGCTGCCGTTTCCGCCTTATGGTGTACTTCTTCTCTGGTTGAGAATGCTCAGGCTGAGTGCCTTTTGGAGGATTATGATTATGGGCTTGTCTATTACTGTGAAGGTTCTGTCGGTCATTGCTATTTTGAACGTCCTAACGGTGAAACTATACCTTGTTCAGGGACTAATGGTGTGACTTCGATAGCATTACCGCCGATAATAGTCGTTCCTACGAATTAAGTTTGTAACAAACGGGATAGGGATGATTGAGCATCATCCCTATCTCATTTATTTTGGCTTATGAATCGATATTTATTTTTTCTGTGCAGTCTGTGTTTTTTAACATTGACAGTGTTTTATGCAGCTACTGCTCAGACAACAATGTTGTTAAATGCTGGTAAGGGCTTGGTGCTGGATGATGTCAGCCCGCAATTTATTCGTCTTGACACTGTCGTTCTGCGTGTTGAATACACTGCGTTCACTACCACTGATACCGCAGTGAACTCCGTGGGCAGGGAAAAGATGTTGCTTGAAATAGGGGAACACTATACCAAGTTCTATTCCGCCTTATATGAGGAGATTTGCTATATCCTTGAAAATTACTCGAACAGGCAGGCACTTAGCAATGCTTCGCATGGTCTGAATCCATCCTCTTGGTATTCATACGTATACGAGGCCTGTTATGTCGACTTCGCAAAGGGTGAGGTTGTCTCTACTGGTAGAATCGGTTCGCTGGATTTTAAATATCAAGAAAAGGTTCCGGCTATAGAATGGAGTATAGAAGACAGCCTGAAAACTATAGGGGAGTACACCGCTCAGAAGGCTACATGCAGGTTCAGAGGAAGAGACTATGTCGCTTGGTTTACATCAGAGATACCTCTTCCGTACGGCCCGTGGAAGTTCCAAGGACTGCCCGGATTGATTCTGTCCGTATACGATACCGAAAATTATTTCAGGTTCGATGTCGCCGATATCTCGTCCAAAACTCAGGGAACGATAAAGTATCCTGATTATGACTACATTCAGACTACCCGTCAGAAGTACCTGGAAATGAAGGCCCAGATTGAGGCGGATTTTTCATATTATTTCGGAAACTACTCAACTTCAGACATGTCAATAATCCCGCGCGATGGTCATAGACCGAAGAAACTCGGAAATGATTTTATGGAGTTGGAATAATCCAGTCATTATGCGCATAGTATTTTACACCTTTTTACTTTTTTTCATTTCAGCCTGTAGAGGCTCACATACAGGGACCGCTTGCTCAGCAGGGGATAAAAAGGTATTTGATTTGGAGTTTTTTTACTCCACTCCGTGTTCTGAAATCAGCCCGAATTCCGTTTCCGGAGATACATTGTTCAAGTATGCATTAGATTTTCCTGCCGATACTGCTGTCAGGACGTTAGTTTATGTAGGAAGTGGGGACTGTTCGGTATGTATAGCCGCAATGCTGGATTTTCTCAAAACTTACAGCGAATTGAAAAATGACGTATCGCTTTTCCTCCTTCTTAAAGCTGAGTCAAGAGAGCTGCTGGATTATTATATTAGCACCGATTCAGCGGATTTCTGTAAGGACAATATATCGCGTATCAAAAATCTGAAAGTCATCCTTGCTCAGCCGGAGATAAAGGTGGATGACGGAATGTACTTGTTGGCAGGTGACAAAATCGTGAGATATTCAGCATGGAAAATATGAAAATTATGAACAGGACAAATTTGTTGTTTCTAAGTGTACTACTGATATTGCCCGTGTCATGTAAGCGTGAATATCCTAAAAACACGTTGCCGCAAAATATTTACAGCAATGCGAGGACTCTGCAGCCAGAATGGGAATTGGCAGTAGGTAGGAAAACCAATGTTTATATCTTTCAAGACAGTATTCTCATCTCGGATATCGATGAGAAGGAAGCAGCTTCCGCAGGTTATTTCATGGAGGTGTTCAATATTCATACGGGTGATACAGTCGAGACACTTCTCCCGTATGGAGCGGCACAGGGTAAATTACTGGGAGCAACGTTCTATCCTCACGGAGGAGATACATTGCTTGTGTATGATTATGTCAAAAGATCTGTATATATTGTGGACTTACGGCAGTTCGCAAGTGGAGTATCAGGAAGGGCCATATATGGAAAGAGCACTAACATAAGCACTCAATATATTTTGCCGTACGGTAACCGTCTGCTGTGTCAAAACCCTTATTGTTTCAATATAAATGTAAAAAAGTATACAAACAATGGCAATAGGTATATTCTCAGTGATACATCATACAGTTACACAGAGACGTCGGAATATAGTTACAACACGATAAATGTCGTAAGGGGGGTCTCTGCTATCAATTGGACGAAAGGGAAAATATTCTATGCGGATGCATTCAGGAATCTCATAGAAATCCACGGCGCGGACTTATCGTTGTTGTCATATACTGTCGGTCCTGAGCACTTCTTACCGTCATATACGGAGTACCGTTATGGTCCTGAATCAGTAGGACTGATATTCTATGGAGATATACCTGAAACATATACGGCGATAACAGCCACTGACAATGCAGTATACCTGGCCTTCAGCGGCAATAAGATAACAAGCGATCTCAATAGAGATAACTTCACTTCATATATCATGACTTTTGATTGGGACGGCAGGTGTACAGATGTGTTCAAGACTGACCTTTACATAAAGACACTGTCCTTGTCTGCGGATGAAAGCCGGATTTACGCTTACGGTCAAAGTTCTAAAAGCGAATATGCACTGCAGAAATTTGTGCTGGATAATTAAGTCTGTTCTTCCTTTTTAATTCAGTCTTAATTCATCGGTTTTGACTATCTTTGGCGGTTGATTACAGTATAGCGAAGAATGCAGGTATGAAGATAGACAGACTGCTGCTTTTCCCGTATGCCATAGTGCTGGCGGTGAGGAATCTTTTTTATGACAAGGGGGTGCTGAAGTCATATCCTTCGGCTCTGCCCTCCATCTGCGTGGGCAACATCACCGTCGGCGGCACAGGCAAGACCCCGGCGGTGGAAATGCTGATCCGGCTCTACCGGGACAGCCGGAGGATAGCTGTGGTGTCCAGGGGGTACGGGCGGAAGACCAAGGGGTTCTGGACAGTATCCGTGGAGGACAATTACCGCGATGTGGGGGACGAGCCCCTGCAGATCAAGCGCAAGTTCCCGGAGGTCACGGTGGTGGTGGATGCTTCCCGCAGGCGGGCGGTGGATGCCTTAGCGGCGATGTCTCCGGAGGTACGGCCCGACTTAGTGATTCTGGACGATGCATTCCAGCACCGGAAGCTGCGTCCGGATTTCTCTATTGTGCTGGTGAGCGCGGCCCGTCCCATTTTCAAGGACAGTCTTCTGCCGATAGGCAGGCTGCGCGACCTGCCGAATCAGATCCGGAGGGCGGATATGGTGATTGTCACCAAGATGGAGGGAGAAATCCCGTCCTCCGAGCGTCTACGGTGGAGGGAGAGTATAGGACTGAGGACGGATATTCCCCTGCTGTTCTCCGGTATAAAATATCTGCCGCCGCAGCCGGTAATCCCAGAGAAGGGGGACAGCCGTTTCGTTTATTCCAAGAATGCAGTAGTGCTGGCCGGTATTGCGGACGACCGTTCGCTCTGCCGCGGGGTGAGCTGGAAATATACGGTAAGTGAGACTATCAGTTTCGGGGACCATCACGACTATACTCTTTCGGATATCTCGAAGGTGGCCGCAGCCGTGCGCCGTCATCCTACAGCGGTGATACTCACCACCGAAAAGGATGCGCAGAGACTCCGTTCACTGACAGGGATGCCCGATCAGGTCAGCTCGCGGCTTTTTTACATCCCTATCGAGTCGGAAATCATCCCGGATGTCGTGTCCGGCCGTTATCTGGAGCAGGAGCTGCCCGCAATAGGATACGAAGAATTGAAAACCAACATAAAAATACCGTCATGTCCTGTTTCGTAATAGAAGGGGGCCACAGGCTCTCAGGAGAAATCCGCCCGCAAGGGGCCAAGAACGAGGTGCTGCAGATACTCTGCGCCGTACTGCTCACCCGGGAGAAAGTAACCGTCCACAATGTGCCCGACATTCTGGATGTCAATAACCTCATCGCCCTCCTGCAGGACATGGGAGTCAGAACCGAGAAGCTGGGCAATGGCAGTTATTCCTTCTGCGCCGAGGACATAGACACGGCGTATCTCCGCACTCCGGAGTTCCTCAAGCGCAACGCCTCCCTCCGCGGCTCCATCATGCTCACCGGCCCGATGCTCGCCCGCTTCGGCTATGCCCTGACCGCCAAGCCGGGAGGGGACAAGATCGGCCGCCGGAGGCTCGACACCCACTTCGAGGGTCTGAAAAAACTCGGCGCGGAATTTACCTACAATAAAGACAATGCCACCTTCGAACTGCGTTCCAAGAAACTCCGCGGCACCTACATGCTTCTGGACGAGGCCTCCGTCACCGGAACGGCCAACATCGTGATGGCCGCCGTCTTAGCCGAGGGCACCACCACCATCTACAACGCCGCCTGCGAGCCCTACCTCCAGCAGCTGTGCCGGATGCTCAACCGCATGGGCGCCCGTATCAGCGGCATTGCCTCCAACCTCCTGACCATCGAGGGCGTGAGCGAGCTCCACGGGACCGAGCATACCGTCCTGCCCGACATGATCGAGGTCGGCAGCTTTATCGGCATGGCCGCCATGACCCGGAGTGAGATAACCATAAAAAATGTATCCTACGACAACCTCGGCATCATTCCCGAGAGCTTCCGCCGTCTCGGTATTGCCCTGCAGCAGAGGGGAGACGACATCTACGTGCCGGCCCAGGAGGAGTATGCGATAGACACCTTCCTTGACGGCTCGATCATGACCATCGCCGACGCGCCGTGGCCCGGCCTGACCCCGGACCTGCTGAGCGTCATGCTGGTGGTGGCCACCCAGTGCAAGGGCAGCGTGCTGATTCACCAGAAGATGTTCGAGAGCCGCCTGTTCTTCGTGGACAAGCTCATAGACATGGGCGCCCAGATTATCCTCTGCGACCCGCACCGCGCCGTGGTGGTGGGCCACAACCACCGGATGAACCTCCGCGGCCGGGAGATGACCTCCCCCGACATCCGCGCCGGCATCGCCATGCTGATTGCCGCCATGGGAGCCGTAGGCACCAGCCGCATCCACAACATCGAGCAGATCGACCGCGGCTACCAGGACATCGAGGAGAGGCTCAATGCCCTCGGAGCCCGGATTACCCGTATTGACTGAGATGTGCCATTGACTTGAAATGCCGTTATGCTGAACATTCATAAAGATTATTCCCTGCTGGGACACAATACCTTCGGAATAGACGCCCGCACCGCTGCCTTCGTGGAGTACTCCTCGGAGGCGGAACTGTTGGAGGCCGCCCGTATGCTGCGGGAGGGTGCCCTGCCCTCGCCCTGGCTGCACATCGGAGGGGGAAGCAATCTGCTGCTGACCCGCGACTGGCCCGGCACCGTCCTCCATTCACGGATAACCGGCTGTGAGACAGTCTCTGAAAATGAGGATGCGGTGGAGGTCCGGGTAGGCTCCGGTGTCGTTTGGGATGACTTTGTGGAGATGTGCGTGGAGCGCGGGTGGTATGGGGCGGAGAACCTCTCGGCCATCCCCGGGGAGACTGGCGCCGCTGCCGTGCAGAACATAGGGGCCTACGGGGTGGAGGTCAAGGACCTGATCCTCGAGGTGGAGACTATAGACATGTCTTCCGGGCAGAAGAAGGTCTTCCCTGCCGGGGACTGCGGTTACGGCTACCGCCGCAGCATCTTCAAGCAGCAGGACAATAAGCGGTTCGTAGTGCTGTCGGTCCTCTTCCGTCTTGGGCTCCGGCCGCAGCTCAATATAGGCTACAAGGCTCTTTCCGAGGCTCTTTCAGGACGGGACAATATCACTCTGCAGGATGTCCGGGAGACGGTCCGGGCGGTGCGTTCCTCCAAGCTGCCCGATCCCTCGGAAACCGGCAGCGCCGGCAGTTTTTTCACTAATCCGGTCGTGCCCCGCTCCAAACTGGAAGAGTTGCAGAAGCAGTGGCCGGCAATCCCTTTCTACGAGGTGCGCGGCACATCCGGCGCGGTCGTCCCGGACAGTGTCAAACTCTCCGCCGGCTGGCTCATCGAGCAGTGCGGATGGAAGGGCCGCTCCCTCGGAAGGGCCGGGGTCTATCCTAAGCAGGCCCTGGTGCTGGTCAATCTCGGCGGGGCCACCGGCTCCGAGGTCGAGTCCCTCGCTACGGCTGTACGGGACTCCGTCCGCGAACGTTTCGGGGTGGAGCTCCGTCCAGAGGTCAATATCCTGTAGCGGTGGTGCGGAATTTGCATAGGCTGACCGTACTATGAGTACCCTAAATATACGCAGAATCACATCGTCCTCGGACGCCCTTTATTCCGGGTGCGTCAGGATATACGAGGAGAGTTTCCCATACGAGGAGCGCCGCGACACGGCTGTCATGACCGGAATGCTGTCGGATGACAGGTTCCATTTCATCGTCTTTTTCGGAGACCGGGAGGAGGACGGCCCTGTCGGCTTCTTCACTTTCTGGGACTTCGGTCACGGCTATCTGTACGGAGAGCATTTCGCGGTGGACCCGTCCCGTCGCGGAGGCGGTACCGGCACCAAGGTCCTCGACTACATCAAGAGCCTCGGCATCCCCATGATACTCGAGATCGAGATGCCTTCCGAAGAGGATGAGATGACTCTCCGCCGCAAGCTTTTCTACGAGCGCAACGGCTTCATCCTCAATCCCCACGACCACATCCAGCCGGCCTATCATCCCGACTCGCGTCCCGTTCCGATGCGCGTGATGACCTGGCCATACGTCTTCTCCCCCGACGAGTACGGACAGTTCCGTACCGACCAGCTCGGAATTATGCCGGAGCTGTAGCTGCCTGTTCTGTCGTTCCGTGCTGTTCCCGTTCTGATTTGCGGATGCCTTTCGCATAGTCGCATTTCGGTTGATCCCCACTTTGCCTTCACTTCGTCTTTTCCACAACGGCAGCATTTCCCGCGATTCGGTGCCGTTGTGGCAAGCCCTTTTCTGCAGCACCCTTCCTGCAGGCCTTGTGAACGGCATTCTCCCTCTGCCTCTTTGCCACAACGGCAGCAAATTCCGCGATTCGTTGCCGTTGCGGGACAGCATTTTCCCCGTCATTCACGCTACAGCACTTCTGAGAGGCTTCCCTCTTCTTTCCCACTTCCACAACGGCAGCATCTTCCGCAATTCGGTGCCGTTGTGGGTTCGGGCTAGCGGCCAAAGCGAGACGAATGTCAAAACGGGTCAGCGGCCAAAGAAAGCGGACTGTGTCCAAAATAGACCAGTGTCAAAATTGGAAAGTAAAAATTGTGACGAAAATTGTATGGCGAAGCAGGTGGCAAAAATAGGGTGGCGAAAACAGGGTCGCGAAAGCAG
>DWYD01000148.1 GCA_019118865.1 Candidatus Coprenecus merdipullorum
TGACATTCCTCAGCCATAGTTGTCACAAGCGACAGGAACTTTTCGGGATGGTTCCGGGCCTCGGGGTCGTTGTATGCCTTGAGTGCATGGGTGTAGGCGGTCCTGTAGTGCGACAGTCCGTTGTGATAGACCAGGCAGCGCAGGTCGCTGATGTCAAATGGGCTGAGCAGCCGCTTTTCTTCCGCCTCGTCAAGCAGTGCCAGCGCCTCTTCCGGCTGATCGAGAGCTGTCTTCTCAATATGCGCGGCCGTGTACAGGCTGTCCGGCCCGTCCGTTGCGGCATCGGGAAGGACAGTACGGCAGGAGCAGAGCAGGAGGGCTGCCGTGCAGGCGCATATCATAGGAGTGAGTCTCATTATTCCATTATTCGGCCGCAGAAACGATATCTGTGTAGCGGAGTCTCAGGTTACGGATGGCGCGGCGCAGTCCCGGGGCGCAGAGCAGCCGCAGGTCGGAGATGACCAGGCGGAGCAGGCGCCAGGCTTCCTGGGTGAGGACGGTGGCGGGCACTAAGGCAATGGAGGCGGCCAGGGCCCATTCCCACGGCAGGGTGCAGTAGAGGACTACGGCGTAGATGATCAGCAGCAGGGGCCAGAGCACGAGGGTGACTACGAAGCGGATGGAGTTGTAGAAGGCGCGGTCCTTCATCTTTGAGAAGAGGAAGGCGGCTAGGCCGGTGACCGGGAGGGTCAGCACTCCTGCGGGGATGGTGTAGGGCAGGGTGACAATGAGCACCAGCAGCTGGAAGAGCCGGGACCAGAAGGGGTGCTTCTTGACGACGGAGCCGAGGGAGATGCCGCGTGCCTCCCGCTCGCGGTGGATGTCGGCGGCGAGGCCGAGCAGCTGTGCGGCGCGTTCCGGTTCGGAGGCCCTCAGCTCGGCTATCTGCCCGAGGGTCATTTTGTTGGCGGCGAAGCGGGTAGTGAGGGCGTGGCGGCGCTCCTGCGGATGAGCCTTTCTCCAGGCATCCACCTGCTGGTTGATGACGGCGGCGCAGGTGTCGAGGGTGGCGTCGTAGTATTCGTCGTCGGGGATGTAGAGGATTACCTCCTTCATGCGCTCGGTCAGGTCGTCCTTCATCAGGTTCATCACCTCGGGCTGGGTGAGGCCGGCGTGCTCCCGGAGGTATTCGCTGACGTTGATGGGGTCGCCTATCTGGACCAGGACGGTGGAGCGGAAGCGGAAGAAGTTGCCGTACTCCAGGCCGACCGGCACGATGTACAGGGGCAGGCGGCCGTCCATGAGCTCCTCGGCCTCCAGGGCAATACGGAAGATGCCCTTGGACAGGGGCAGCAGGGAGTGCTTGGCCTGGTGCCGGCCCTCGGGCAGGATGCAGAAGGGCACCTTGTCCAGGAGGACATCCACGCTCTTGTGGATGATCTCGGTGTTCTTGCGCACCTCGTCCATGCCGTCGCGGATGCGCATGATGGGCATGATCTTCAGGAAGCGGAGGATCTTTGCGACCTTTGGGTTCCTGAAGATGTCGGCCCTGGCCACGAATACTTTCTGCTTGCGGTCCATAGCCAGGATGACCAGCGCGTCCATCAGGGCGTTGGTGTGGTTTGGGGCGTAGATGACGGCCCCGTCGGCGGGGACCTTCTCCATTCCCACGTATTTTATCCTGCGGTACGCCATCCGCAGCATGAAGTCCACGTAATGCCGCAGAAAGGCGTAGAGTCCGTCGAAGTCCTGTATTTTCCTGTTTTCCTTCTTACTCATTGTCCTTGAAAATTATGCTGCCGCCTTGACATTGTCCTCCGGAAGGGGATGCTTGCGGAAGATGGCTGCCAGCGTGAGTCCCGCGATGATATGCCAGATGCCCCACCATGCTGTGACAAAGAGCATTCCGCCGTAGTGCCCGTGCCATATCTCCGGAGGGAAGATGGCCGGGTTGAACAGCAGCACCAGTCCCAGGCCGGAGTTCTGGATGCCGACCTCGATGGTCACGGAGCGGCGGTCCCTCAGCGGCAGGCGGCCCGCCATTCCCCCGAAATACCCGGTGGCGAAGGCGGCGGCGTTGTGCACCAGCACGATGCAGAAAATGAAGATGATGTTGTCGATGAACAGCTGGAAGTTCTGGGCGAAGGAGGCCACCACCATCACCAGGAAGAGGAGGATGGAAAGGGTCTGCGCCGGTTTGGTGATCTTCTTCGTGGCATTGGGGAAATACCGGGCGAAGAGCATTCCCAGGACAATGGGGATGCCCAGGAGCAGGAGTATCTGCCAGAGCATCGGCAGGAAGGGGATGACCAGCCGGGGAATGTCGCCCGAGGCGCTGATGGCGCTGTAGTACAATGTGCCCCAGACGTAGAAGTTGAGGGGGGTTACCAGCGGGGCGAAGGCTGTGGTCACGGCTGTCATGCTCACGGAAAGCTCGACGTTGCCCTTCGACAGGGAGGAGATGAAGTTGGAGATGTTGCCGCCGGGGCAGGAGGCCACCAGTATCATGCCGAGGGCCACCATCGGGGTAATCCAGGGGTTCAGGGCCAGGCAGATCAGGAAGGTCACTGCGGGCAGGCCGACCCACTGCAGGAGGACGCCGGTGATGATGGACTTAGGGTGGCGGAATACATTCTTGAAGGTGTCCAGCTTTATTCCGAGGGCTACTCCGAACATGATGAAGGCCAGCAGGATGTTGACTATCATCATACCGTTCTCCCCGAAGTTGATGGAGATGGAGTTGAGGCTTTCTAACTGTTCTTTCATCGGTAAAAATTACAAATCCGCCGGAACTCGGTTGAAGCTCCGGCGGACTATTTTAATTGATTTATTCCTTAATTGCCTTGATACCGGGCAGCTCCTTGCCCTCTAAGAACTCCAGCATCGCACCGCCGCCGGTGGACACATAGCTCACCTTGTCGGCATAGCCCATCTGGGTTACGGCAGCTACGGAGTCTCCGCCGCCCACGAGGGTGAAGGCGCCTTTCTCAGTGGCTTCTGCGAGGATCTCTGCTATGGAGTTGGTGCCGTGTGCGAAGTTGGGCATCTCGAACACGCCTACGGGACCGTTCCAGAGGATGGTCCTGGAGCCCAGCAGGCCCTCTTTCCACTCGGCCACAGCCTTGGGAGAGGCATCCATGCCCATCCAGCCGTCGGGGATGGAGTTCGAGGGGCAGATCTGGGTGTGTGCGTTGTTGTCGAAAGCGTCTGCGGCTACGACTTCGGTCGAGAAGTACAGCTTGACTCCTTTCTCCTTGGCCTTGGCCAGGGTGTCGAGGGCTGTCTGGAGCTGGTCGTCCTCCACGAGGGAGGTTCCGATGGTGCCGCCCTGGGCCTTCATGAAGGTGTAGACCATGCCGCCGCCGATGATCATGTTGTCGGCCAGGTCGAGCAGGTGCTCGATGACGCCGAGCTTGGAGGATACCTTGGCACCGCCGAGGATGACGGTCAGGGGACGCTGGGGATCGCCCAGTACCTTGTCGATGGCCTTGATCTCAC
>DWYD01000149.1 GCA_019118865.1 Candidatus Coprenecus merdipullorum
TAGAACTCGAACTTGGGCTCCTCCTCGGCCGCGATGCGGATACCGATGCGGGTGGGCTCGTTGATCACGGCGTCGAGCTGGTCGAGCTCGGGCATATTGTCGAGGATGGGTATGGTGTTGTGCCAGCCGTCGTTGATGAACTGGGCTATGTTGGCGATGTAGGTGTCTTTCTTGTAGCCGTTGCAGATGATGTAGAGGTCCTTGTCCACGATTTTACTGTCATACAGCGACTCGATCAGATTGAAGTCGAAGGCCGATGAGGTCTCGATGTGGATGTCGTTCTTCAGGGCCTCCTCAAGTACGAAGGAGAAGTGCGAGCTCTTGGTGCAGTAGCAGTAGTGATAGTCGCCCTGGTAGTCGACCTTGGCCATGGCCACGTTGAACATCCTCTTGGCCCGCTGTATCTGGGAGGATATTTTGGGCAGATACGATATCTTCAGCGGCGTGCCGTACTGCCCGATGACATCCATCATCGGGATATCGTGAAAATAAAGAGCCCCGTCTTCTACGCGGAATTCGTCCTGCGGGAACTCGAAAGACTGTTCAATCAAATCGATGTACTTGTTCTTCATACTTGGCAATCCAATTAAGTTACATTGTTATTCTTCGGAGACATCCGGTTCACCCGGATTTTTTCCACGTGCAAATATATCCAAGTATTTTGATTTACATATAAAAATTATAATTTTGCATAAATTAATTTTAATGCGTCCCGAAAGAATCCGATATATCCGCCTTGCCTGCATTATGGTGTTACTGGCCAGCCTCCTGGCCTCATGCAGCACTACCCGGATTCTGTCGGAGGACCAGACGAGGCTCAAGAGTAATGTAGTCACTGTTGTCAACCGCAAGGATCATCCGGAATTCCAAGATCCGACACTTGACAATTATGTCCGTCAGAAAGCCAATACCTATTTTATAAAGACCCGTCGCGGGGGATGGAATCCTTTCCTATATATAGCCAACTGGACCAACGGCAAGGGCGGAGGCTGGGACCGCTTCGTCACCAAACTTGGCCAGGCTCCTGTAGTATTCGACCCCTCGCTCATGGTAGACAGCAAGGAAAATATCACTACTCACCTCAGATATCTCGGTTATTACGGCTCATCTGTACAGGCCATAGCCAAGATACACAGGCAACAGACAGTGGTAGACTATCTGGTGACGCTTGGTAAGCAGTATCCGGTCAAGGCAGTATACTACGAGATAGATGATCATTCCCTGGCCGAGGAGATATTTAAGGACACCGCGAACTCTCTCATCCATCCGGGAGTACCCCTCTCTGAAGCACTTCTAGACAAAGAGTCGGAGCGCTCAGCCCAGTATCTGCGCAACAGAGGATACTACGAATTCTCCAAGAACTTTTATTTCTTCGCTGCTGACACTGTCTCCGTCACGGATTCCGCATTGCTGAGGATCTCTGTCCGGAACTATCCAAGAGGAGGAAGCCCTGATGATGCCATACGTCACCGGCGTTTCTACTTCGGCGATGTGCGGGTATATCCTGTTTCGGATATTATACGCTACCGCGCCTCTATATCCAGGAAGATTCCTCAGATCCTGGACACAGTCCAGTATGAGAATCTGACCATTCTATACGACAAGAAACGCAGGATACGTCCATCCGTCCTGTATAAGATGAACAGTATCGAGCCGGGAGAACTGTACAGTTCCTCCGTTGTAAACAACACTTATCAGAGGATGTCCAATCTACGTATTTACAATAGCGTAAGCGTAGAGCTGACCAAAGCGGACACCAACATCGTAGACTGCAGCATCCGCCTGCTCCCTTCCAAGGCTCACGGATACAAGGTCAATCTTGAGGCTTCCACCAACTCCACCGGTCTGATCGGTATCTCACCGACTATATCCTACTACAACCGCAATATCTTCCACGGAGGCGAATGGCTCTCTCTATCCGTATCCGGCAATTTCCAATTCTCTGTCCGAGATGAGACCAGGGCCACGGAATTCGGAGCCAACGCCGGATTGAGTTTCCCTACATTCCTGCTTCTGCCTCCCTGGATCTTCAAGAATGTCATTCCACGCACAGATGTGGAGTTGTCCTACAATTACCAGCGCCGTCCGGAATATACCCGTAACATGATAGGAGCCAACTTAGGATGGAGTTGGAGCAGTCAGTCCAATAAATACTATTTCAAAATAGTTCCTCTTCAAATCAACATAGTGAACCTGCCTGTATACAGCGCCGCATTCATGGAGTCGCTTACCAACCCGTTTGTCCGGGAAGCCTACAAGAACCATTTCGAATTCGGCCTCGGAGTAGATGTGCAGTACAGCAGTGATCCTAGCATCAATCCTGCGAATTCCTTCTTCAAGGCTGATTTTCAGTTCGATATCGCCGGTAATCTTCTCTCCGCCTTCAACAGTTTCATGCCGGTGGATACATCCGGATTCAGAACCATATGGAACTCACCATATTCTCAGTTTGTAAGAGGGGAATTATCACTCGCATATACCTGGAAATTCGGCAGAGACAACAAACAGGCCATCGCTGTCAGAGGTCTTGGAGGGCTCGGCTACGCATACGGCAATTCAGCAAAGATGCCTTTCGAGCGTCTGTTCTGGGCAGGAGGCTCAAACAGCCTCAGAGGATGGACTGCCCGCAGCGTCGGTCCAGGTTCCTCACAGATGGACGAGACTTTCTCCATCCCGAATCAGACGGGAGATATGCGGCTTGAAGCCAATATCGAGTATCGTTTTCCTCTCTTCTCAATCTTCCGTGGAGCAGTATTCGCAGACTGGGGTAATGTATGGAATCTCTCGCGCACCGGCAATCACCATTCCATGGAAGGCAGCAGCAGCGAGGACCAGAACGCAGAAGAACTTTCCTATTTTTCATGGAAGAACATGATGCGCACCTCCGCATTCAGCGCAGGCGCCGGCATCAGACTCGACCTTAATTTCGTAGTAGTCCGCTTTGACTTGGGAATAAAACTGTATGACCCGTCTACTCAACAGTGGCCCAATATCAGTAAATGGTTCAGGAGGGGAGGGTACGCCTTCCAGTTCGGTATCGGCTATCCGTTCTGATTAAAATGATTTTACAGCTTCCCTTATAGGAAGAAGCTGCCGCAGCAAGTCTTCCATCAGCGGGAGCCGCAGCATATTTGCTCCGTCGGACATGGCGGTGGCCGGGTCAGGATGGGTCTCCATAAACAGACCGTCAACCCCGGCTGCCACACCTGCACGTGCAAGAACTGATATCATTTCCGGATGGCCTCCCGTTACTCCGTCAGGCTGATTCGGAGCCTGTAACGAGTGCGTTACATCCAGGATTACCGGAAATCCAAGTTGCCGCATAATGGGAATACCCCTGAAATCCACCAGCAAATCTGAGTAACCGAACTGTGTCCCTCTCTCTGTAAGGGTTACTTTAGAATTACCGGCATGAGTTATTTTCTCAGCCGCAAAACGCATGGCGGCAGGGGAGAGGAACTGCCCTTTTTTTATATTGACCCACTTTCCTGTCCTGGCAGCTGCCTCAAGCAGGTCAGTCTGCCGGCAGAGAAATGCGGGTATCTGAAGCATGTCTATACCGTATGAGGCAGCCATTGCGGCTTCCTCCGGCTGATGAATGTCCGTTACCACCGGTATTCCGAAATCCTCCCTGACACCGGCAAGTATTTCGAGACCCCGTTCGTCTCCTATACCGGTGAAGGAGTCATAGCGGGAACGGTTGGCCTTGCGATAGGAAGCTTTGAATATAAAAGGTATACTGTATTTATCCGTCAGCGCACACAGTTCGGAAGCTATGAATCTGGTAATGTCGCGGCCCTCGATAACGCAGGGACCGGCAATCAGAGTGAATACGGGGGCACTGAATGTAATATCGCTCATATGTCGTCTGTACTTACTTTTTATCGGAGTATTTCGGCCAGAGATGCTCCATCCTTGCGCGGATGTCCCTCTCGCGGGGATTGTCCCCGGGATTGTAGAAGCGGGTACCGCTCAAGTTCTCGGGAAGAAATTCCTGATCAGTGAAGTTGCCCTCAAAGTCATGGGCATAACGGTATCCATCGTGGTATCCCAGGTCTTTCATCAGTTTGGTGGGGGCATTGCGCAGATGCAGGGGGACGGGGGAGTTGTCGCCGCTGTTCACCAGGCCCAGAGCGGAATCAATGGCCA
Source organism: Candidatus Coprenecus merdipullorum (assembly GCA_019118865.1). Taxonomy (GTDB): domain Bacteria; phylum Bacteroidota; class Bacteroidia; order Bacteroidales; family UBA932; genus Coprenecus; species Coprenecus merdipullorum. Next base: position 4,150 of record DWYD01000149.1, read on the forward strand.
TGTAGGAGGAATTGCTCTTGGCGCATGTGGCGAGGTATATGGCACACTCGGAAAGGATGATGCGCGCCTCAGGCATTCCTATCTTGTGGACAGCGTCGAAGGTAGCCTGGGCCAGCAGCAGTGCGTTGGGATTGGCCAGGCCGATGTCTTCCGAGGCCAGTATTACCATCCTGCGGGCAATGAAGAGAGGGTCTTCTCCGCCGGCCAGCATCCGGGCCATCCAGTAGACGGCTCCGTTGGGGTCCGAGCCGCGTATGCTCTTGATGAAGGCAGAGATGATGTCGTAGTGCATCTCTCCGTTCTTGTCGTAGACGGTGATATTCTCCTGCAGGCGGTCGGCCACTGTGGCGTCGTCGATGATTACAGGAGCTTCAGGAGGAAATGAATTGACGACTATCTCGAAGATATTAAGCAGCTTACGGGCATCACCGCCGGAGAACCGGAACAGGGCTGTCCGCTCGCGGACCTCGATATTGCGGGAACTCAGATATGCGTCCTGGGTCAGGGCTCTGTCCAGTAGCTGCTCCAGATCCTTGACTTCCAGGGACTTCATGACGAATACCTGGCATCGGGAGAGCAGTGGTGTGATGACCTCGAAGGAAGGATTCTCAGTAGTGGCTCCTATGAGAGTGACCGTACCGGTCTCCACAGCTCCCAGCAGGGCGTCCTGCTGGGACTTGGAGAAACGGTGTATCTCGTCGATGAAAAGTATCGGGGAGCCTTTGGCGAAGATGGAGTTGTCCTTGGCCCGGGCGAAAACATCGCGCAGGTCCTTGACTCCGGAGCTGATGGCAGAGAGCGTATAGAAGTCGCGGTGCAGCTCCTTGGAAACGATGTGGGCGAGAGTTGTCTTGCCCACACCGGGAGGTCCCCACAGGATGAAGGAAGATATGTTGCCCGACTCAATCATCTTCCGCAGCACGGCTCCGGGACCCACCAGATGTTCCTGTCCGACGAACTCCGCGAGGGAATTCGGGCGCATGCGCTCGGGAAGAGGTATGCCGGGAGCGGACGGAACTGTATTTAACATAATATAAATTGTGTTAGAACAGTTGCTGTTCGATGGACTGCAACAGCTTGAGCTGGGCTTTGGTCCGGACGAGGTTGTGCTCCGGATATTTCACCTTGTAGTACTTGTCGCCGTCTATATAGTCCATGAGGAAACGCAGCACCTGCTCGTATGTGATATACCTGGCCGAGAAAGGCAGATATTGCCGCTCGATGCCGGTCAGGAAACTTCCGGCCTCGGACAGATAACCGCGCAGGAACGCGTCATACATCTCCCGGCTCATGGACACGTTGTCCAGGTTCGGGTCGTCCTCGGCGCCAGTGTTGGTGTACGAACGGATGGAATCTCCGAAGTCATACAGGCACGGAGCCTTGAGCACTGTGTCCAGATCGAGAACACACAGTACGTTGCCTTCCTTGTCAAACAGCATGTTGGCTATCTTGGTGTCATTGTGAGTTACCCTCAAGGGTATCTGTCCGTTTTCTATCAGCTTGTAAAAATCCAGCATCACGTCTCTTCTGGACTCCACCTCGGCAATCAGGTCCCGGACGGAAGCGGCTCTGTTCTGAGGATCTCTGGCCAGAGTCTCATCCCACTGTCCGAAACGGAACTTTATGTTGTGGAAACCAGGAAGCGTGTCCACCAGCGGTTGGTCGAAATCCGAGAGCATTGCCTGGAACTTACCTATGCCGCGGCCTCCGCGCTCAGCGAGCAAAGGAGTATCCGCTTTATCATAACTTACTGAATTTCCAATGAATACAGTTACACACCAATATTCACCCTCATATACATAATAGAGTTTGCCGTCATTGGCAGGCACTACTGTAAGAGCCTCCCTCATGGGGTCGCCACCTGCTGCCTCTATTTTTTTCTTGAGATGCCTGGTAATGGCATGGATGTTATTCATCATCCCCGGTATATCCTTGAAGATATTGGTATTCTTACGCTGTAGGATATACTTCACCGGACTTCCGGAAAGCCGGATGATATATGTATCGTTGATAAATCCGTCACCGAGATTATCCACCTGTTCCGGTGTCCCCTCCAGCTGGAAGCTGCGGGCTATCTCAAGAAGCTGTGCACCTGTAATCATGTTTCAAACAGTTAGTTATAGTGTTATTGTAATTTTAGTAAAGTTCCTGCGTCAGAGGCTATTCTCACTTCCACCGGAACGGTGCTGTTGAGTACCTCAGTCTCCTGGATTCCGAAATATTCGAAGGCATGCCTGGGAATATTGACCTTGATCTGTACCCGCTCGTTGGAGAAATTGGCAGCACAGAGGTAAAGGCTGTTGTTGAATTTCCTCAGAAATACGAAATGACGGTCCGGATTGAAATGCTCAGAGCGTGGATTCGCATACTCCAGGTCAAATGTATCGCCCCGCCGGATGGCCGGCTCGGCGGCTTTCTTCATGAATTCCCTGTACACCACATAGAGAGCCTGCTCCTCGTAACCGAGATACTTCATCGGGTCTCCGGCCTTAAGGCCGCGGATCCATGACCGCATCTTAGGGAGAGAACAGAAATCGAATATGGATGTCTTGTCCGGTCCCTCGCCCAGTTCCTGTCCAAAATATAGCATGAACGGAGCTGTATTGAAGAACAGCGAGACGAACAGCGCAGCCAGTCCGCCGAATGGGCTGCCGGCGAAATAAGGTGACGATATCCTGTCCTCATCGTGATTCTCCAGGAAATTAAGCATCTTCTCCTGGTATTTACCCAGCTTCTGCCACTCTCCGGTAAGGCTGCTTGCCGGAGCTTCTCCCCTGACGATTCTCTTCAAGGTGTCATAGAAACCGGACTTGTCGTACAGGTAGTCGAAACCGCCCCTGTCGAACAAATCCGGATAATTGTCAGGTTGATAGGCCTCTCCTATGAATATAAGTTTCGGATATACCTTCTTTACCGAGGCGATGCACCACTGCCAGAAGTCCACGGGTACGAGCTCCACCATATCGCAGCGGAAGCCCCCTACTCCCTTGGACGCCCAGAACAGCAGTACGTCCCGCATTTTTTCCCAGGTGTCACGGTCCGAGTAATTGAGCTTGACAGTATCGGTCCAGTCCCAGTCATGGATATGTCCTGGATAGAAGTTGCGCTCGTCAAAGCTGTTCACCTGGCTGTGATAAGCCGGGGACACATGATTGGGAACGAAATCGATGATGGTTCCCATTCCAGCATCGCGTGTACGGGCCACCAGAGCTTCAAACTCCTGCATACGGTTGCTCTCCCTGGACGCCAGATAAGGATTGACGTCATACCAGTCGGTAATCGCGAAAGGAGAGCCGGCGCCGCCCTTGACCCCCGGGTCCCCTGCCACGGCATGCCGGACTATACCGGTATACCAGATATAGGAGACGTTGAGCTTACGAATCTCTTCGAGAACCGACACCGTGATGTCCTTGAACTTTCCGGTGCCGTTCTCCGCGAGGGTGCCACCAGGCCTGTTGACGGCATGAGTATTGCCGAACACCCTGGGCAGCATCTGGTATATCACGAACTTGCCTTTCATGATGCTATTCTTCGGGACGTTCCCAGTTCAGAATCCTGTAGAAATCGTATTCCTCGGGATTGGCCACATACTTCTTTGCTGCCTCATAATCCTCGGGACCTACGTAATGGAGCATGTACTTGATGATATTCTGCACCTGCTCGCGGGAGATGTCCACGCGACGGGGAGGAATCTTGCCTGTGGCGGGATCCTGCAGATCCTTGAGATACAGAGGTGTGGCTATGCCGACAGGATTGATGTAGACCATGCAGCCGGTCTCTCCTGCCTTAAAGAGCTTCCATACTCCGTAGGCCATCTGGGAGCAGTATGTGATGTCGAATGAAACCGGAGTGTGGCAGCGTACGTCGTAACCGATCTCGATGGGACGGATCTTGGCCTTGAGTCCCAGCTGGCTGAGCTTTGCCTCCAGTACCGTGCAGAATATCTGTGCCTTGGACACCTTGCCCAGCTCGGGATGGCCGTGCTCATCGTAGGAGAATGTTACTCCAGTGGACTTGAGGTCCTCGTCGCTCAATTCGTAGAATATTCCCTCGGAGACGATTATGCCGCCGTAGGAGATACCCATAATCTTACGCTTGATGATGGAGGATACGGCCAGACGGACGATTTTGTCAATGGTGGCGTTGGTCTTGTTGAACATCTCGGGAATGACAATCATGGGATAATGGCAGGAAGAGCCGATACCCAGGGTCAGATGCCCGGCAGTACGTCCCATGGCAGATACCAGGAACCAGGTGCCGCTGGTGCGGGCATCCTCATACACGATGGTGGCCACGCGGGTGCCTTCCGACTTGGCTGACTCATAACCGAATGTAGGCTGGTTGTTGGGCAGCGGCAGGTCATTGTCGATAGTCTTGGGCACATGTATGTTCTGTATGTGGATATTGTGCGAAAGAAGATATTTGGTAAGCCTGTTGGCAGTAGAGGCGGTGTCGTCTCCGCCGACGGTCACCAGCAGCTTGATATTGTTCTCAGTGAAGAACTTGAGATTGAAACGTTTCTCCAGATCCTCGTCAGAAGGTTTGAAGCGGCTCATCATCAGATGCGAGCCTCCGCGGTTGTAGATGTCATCCGCCAGGAAGAAATCGATGTTGATATAGTTGGGATCCTCGGAAAAAAGACCCTTGTAGCCCTCATGCAGGCCTATCACCCTATACCCTTTGGCAAGAAAGGTCTTTGCAATTGTTCCGATGACTGTGTTGATTCCGGGGGCAGGACCGCCTCCTGCCAAAATAACGATCGACTGTTTCATATTCATACGTTTAAAAATCCTTGCAAAATTAGTAATTTTTAAGGACAAAATTTTATATTTTTGCAATTATGACGTCAAAAGATAAAACCAACGCTAAGGAGAGAATAGAGTTCCTGCGGCAGGAGCTCAACCGGCATAACTACAGGTACTATGTGCTCAATGATCCCGAGATAACGGATTTTGAGTACGATGTAATGATGATGGAGTTGGCCGCCCTGGAAAAGATGTATCCCGAACTGGCTTCTCCCGACTCTCCTACAGTAAAAGTAGGCAGCGACATAGCCGGGAGGCCTCCCGGCTCGCGGGAGTTCCGTCAGTTCCGTCACCGCTGGCCCATGCTCTCTCTCGGCAACACCTATAATATTGAGGAACTGCAGGACTTTGACCGAAGGGTACGCGAGGCCGCCGGAGAGAAATTCGCCTACAGCTGTGAACTGAAATTCGACGGCACGGCCATCTGCCTCAGTTACTCCAGAGGACAGCTCGTCCGGGCCCTGACCCGCGGGGACGGAACGGTCGGAGATGACGTCACCGACAATGTCCGGACCATCCCTTCCATTCCGACCGATATCGGGGACGTGCCCTGGGACTTCGAGATAAGGGGCGAGATCTACATGCCCTTCGCATCCTTCAACTCCCTGAACGAGGAGCGGGCGGATATCGGGGACACTCCCTTTGCAAACCCCCGCAATGCCGCTGCCGGCTCCCTCAAGACCCTCGACCCGGAGGAGGTGCGCCGCCGCGGCCTGGAATGCGTCCTTTATCATATAATAGGAGACAATCTTCCCTTCAAATACCATTCGGAGGCCCTGCAGTGGGCTGCCGCTCACCATTTTCCCATATCGGAGTATTCCAGGCTCTGCCTGGACATGGACCAGGTGCGGGAGTATATCCGGGAGTGGGATACCCGCCGCAAGGACCTGCCGTTTGCTACGGACGGCATCGTCATCAAGGTGGACGACCTGGCCCTCCAGGCCCGTCTGGGCTTTACGGCCAAGTCCCCCCGCTGGGCCACGGCCTATAAGTTCAAGCCCGAGCAGGCCCTCACCCCCCTCCTTTCCATTGACTATCAGGTCGGACGTACCGGAGCCATAACCCCGGTGGCCAATCTGGAGCCGGTCGCCCTCTCCGGCACCACCGTCAAGAGGGCATCTCTCCACAATGCCGACCAGTTGGAGCAGCTGGACATCCATATCGGAGACTGGGTATATGTGGAGAAAGGCGGGGAGATCATCCCCAAGATTACCGGAGTGGAGCTTTCGAAGCGGCCCGAGGGCGCTCCCCTGCCCCATTTCCCCACCCAATGTCCCGACTGCGGCTCCCTTCTGGTCAAGGACGAGAGCGAGGCCCGGCACTACTGTCTCAACGAGGCATGCCCGACGAGGGTCAAGGGCGCCTTTCTGCATTTTATCTCCCGGAAGGCCATGAATATCAATGCCGGCGAGGCTACCATCGACCAGCTCTACGACAAGGGGTATATCCGTGAACTGCCGGACCTCTACCGGCTGGACATGGAAAAGCTCCTGACCCTGGACGGCTGGAAGGAAAAGTTGGCCGGCAACTTCCTGGACAGCATAGAGGCATCTAAGCGGGTGCCCTTCGGTCGTGTGC
>DWYD01000150.1 GCA_019118865.1 Candidatus Coprenecus merdipullorum
GCTCAGGATACCGTCCGTCAGTTCGGAGCCGGAGCACAAGGAGGATTTGTACCGCTGCGCCCGCAAGCTCACCGAGCTGCTCAGGGAAGCCGGTGCGGAAAGAGCCGAGGTGTTCGCCACCACCGGACATCCCGTAGTCTACGCCGAGAAGATCATCGACCCGTCCCTGAAGACGATTCTGGTCTACGGCCACTACGACGTGCAGCCGGTGGACCCCATCGAGCTGTGGAAATCCGCACCTTTCGAGCCGGAGATCCGTGACGGAGCCATCTACGCCCGCGGCGCCAACGATGACAAGGGCCAGTCCTTCATGCACATCAAGGCCTTCGAGTATCTGGTGCGCAACGGACTCCAGAGGCACAACATCAAGTTCATCCTCGAGGGTGAGGAGGAGATCGGCTCTCCTTCCTTAGCTTCATGGGCCGAGGAGCACAAGGACCTGCTCGCCTGCGACATCATGCTCGTATCCGACACCACTATGATCGGCGAGGACGTGCCTTCCATCAACTGCGGTATGCGCGGCCTGACATACATGGAGATAGAGGTGACCGGTCCCAATAAGGACCTGCACTCGGGCCACTACGGCGGAGCTGTGGTCAATCCCCTCAACGCTCTCTGCAAGATAGTGGACGGCCTCATCGACGCCGACGGACGCATCACCATCGACGGCTTCTATGACGACGTGGTGGAGCTTTCCAAGGCTGACCGAGAGCTGCTGGGACGCGCACCTTTCGACTTAGACGAGTACAAGCGGTTCTTAGACATCCCAGATGTGGACGGCGAGAAGGGCTACACCACTCCCGAGCGCACCGGCATCCGTCCCTGCTTAGACGTAAACGGCATCTGGGGCGGCTTCACCGGAGAGGGCGCCAAGACCGTCATCGCTACCACGGCTCACGCCAAGATATCCATGCGCTTAGTGCCCAATCAGGACTGGAGACGTATCGCTGAGCTCTTCGCCAAGCACATCGAGAGCCACGTGCCCAAGGGCGTGCGCGTGAAGGTGACCACCCACCACGGCGGCAACGGATTCCTGATTCCCATCTCCTCCCCTGCCTACCAGGCCGCATCTAAGGCCATCTACGAGGTCTACGGCATCGAGCCAGTGCCCAGCCGCGGCGGCGGTTCGATTCCCATCCTGGCCGAGATGCAGCAGATTCTCAAGGCAGACCCGCTGCTGATAGGATTCGGACTCGAGCGGGATACCATCCACTCGCCCAACGAGAGCTACCTGCTCTCCCAGTTTGAGAAGGGCATGGAGTCCATTGCTCTCTTCTACAAGTATTTCTAACAGCTGACAAATCATTGACGGGTGCCGGGAGACGCTGATTTTCCGGCACCTTGACTTAAATGCAATACCAAGATGAACTACACTGAACTTTACGACAATATCCAGCGCAAGGGCTCATTCCTCTGCGTGGGGCTGGACACCGATCCGGAGAAGATTCCGGCCTGCGTCCGGGAGCGTCACGGAGACGCTTCCATGCTGGCCTTCAACAAGGCGATTATCGACGCCACTGCCAAGTACGCAGTCGCATATAAGCCCAACATCGCCTTCTACGAGGCCGAGGGTGTAGCCGGCTGGCAGCAGCTCGCCGAGACCGTCCGCTACATCCGCTCGAACTATCCCGACATATTCATCATTGCCGACGCCAAGCGCGGAGACATCGGCAACACTGCCGACCGTTACGCCAGGGCCTTCTTCGAGACCATGGACTTCGACGCGGTCACCCTTGCACCGTACATGGGCTCCGACTCCATCCGGCCCTTCCTCAAGCGTGAAGGCCGCTGGGGCATAGTCCTCGCCATGACATCGAATAAATCGGCCGAGGAGTTCGAGACCCTGCCCCTGTCCGACGGCATGCCTCTGTATGAGCGCGTGATACGTGATACTGTCAGAAATGTGGATACCGAATTCGGGGACTCCCGCGAGCGTCTGATGTTCGTCGTCGGAGCCACCCGACCTGAGAAACTGGCAGAGATACGCCGGTACTGTCCCGATCACTTCCTGCTGGTGCCCGGAGTAGGTGCCCAGGGCGGCTCGCTCGAAGAGGTGGCCCGCCACGGCCTCAACTCCCACTGCGGCCTGCTGGTCAACTCCTCCAGGGGCATCATCTACGCCTCCTCAGGCGAGGACTTCGCCGAAGCTGCCGGAGCCGCAGCGGCCGGACTCGCCGCACAGATGCACGCCTTGCTGTAATGAAAAGGATTCTATTCTCCATCGCCCTCTTCCTGCTGACTCTCGACTGCACCGCAACCGCATCCGCCGCCCCGGAAGAGAGCTGCACTCTATGGAAAGGCCGTGGATGGGAGGGCCGTATCTCCCGGGACGGATGCCTGGAGCAGATTGTATTTTTCCATGACAGAGGCAGGGACAATGACACCGTTCCCTTCTTCAAGGCCGCGGAACAGTTCAGGGGCCCCTCGTTCTATGCCGTGCTAGGCAGCGGGGAGACAGTGGACGCTGCCTGGATTCCGGACGGGCATCTCTCCTACCGTACCGGGATTGACGGGGTGGAATGCTCATTGACCTATACCTCGTGGAAAGGAGAGCCGGCCCTACGGATTACCCTCACCAACCGCGGACACGTTCCCTTTCAGCCCGTCAAGGCCGGACTACGCTTAGGCATTGACACCTACATGGACACTTATCCCGAATGGTTCGGAAAATATTTTCCCACCCTCATGCGCAATGAGAAGACCCATTTTACAGGATACCTCCAGACCCCTTCAGGCCATACCCTCGGACTTGTGTGCCCGCAGCCCGTGGCATCGTGGAGCGTAGAGTACAACCTCGGATACCAGGATCCCGCCCCGCACTGGTTCATGGGACACCGCATCGAATCCCTGAACATCGACCTGCTCAACGCCCTGCCCCTGCCCTCCCGCAATCCTCAGGACCTGTGGTGCCTGCGTCAGGGAGAGAGTCGGAGCTGGACCCTCGTGCTCATCGACATTGAGGACCCCGGACAGTTCGAGGCGGAGCTCAGCAACATCGCCGATATCCCTATGATACGTATGGAACGTACCGGATACGGGGCCGGGGAGACAGCCGTATTCGATGTCCTGGGAGACAGTCCGCAGGTCATTGTCACAGATGACTCGGGCAGGCAGATGGACATCGCGGTCAGGAAGGTTCCAGGGGCAGAAGACGCCGTCCGGATAAGCTGTCCGCTGACAGAGACCGGACTCTACACCGTAAAAGTGACAGACGGGGACAGACAGGCAGAGGGAATCCTTACAGTACATGCCCCGTGGCAATGGATACTGGAGAGGGCCCGGGAAGGTGCCTGGAAATACTCCCAGAAAGCCACTTCGCACATCGAAAGCTGGTACGGCTTCCACTCGGCGTTCATAGCCGCCCGGTATTTCCCCGACAAGGAGCTGGACACCAAGCTCACCGACCGGTTCGAATACCTTTTCAACCTGCTGCACGACACCGTAAGCATGCAGCCGCGATACTACTCCTTCCGCATACAGAACACCTCAGGCACCATAGGCATGCTGGTGGACCGCTACCAGGCCCACGGAGACATACGGGACCTGCGGCGGGCCTCGCGTCTGGCCGACTGGCTCATCTCTGAGCAGCAGCGGGAAGACGGAGCATATGTCAACCGCAGCACCGTATACACCAGCGTCATCTACATCGCCAAGAGCATGATGGAACTGGCCCTGGCCGAGCGGGAGGCAGCCGGACAGGATACAGGCGCCGGAAGCGAAGATGGAGATATCCGCTGGGCCGCCGCAGCTGAAAGGCATTATCTCTCCGCCAAACGGGCCGTAGACCAGCTGGTGGCCTCGCAGGGAGACTTCGAGACAGAAGGCGAGATGACCTTCGAGGACGGGATGATCTCATGCTCCGCCCTGCAGATCGGCATGCTGGCCCTGCTGCAGGAGGATACTGCCGCCAGAAAGCATTATACCGGGGCAATGCTCGACATCCTCCGCTCCCACGACTGCCTGGCACAGCTCCGCGTACCTGACGCCCGCCGCCGCGGAGGCACCATGCGCTACTGGGAGGCCCAGTATGACGTGCAGATGCTGCCCAACATGTTCAACTCGCCCCACGGATGGAGCGGATGGAGGGCATACGCCACCTACTACGCCTACCTGCTCACCGGCGAGGAGCGCTGGCTTACCGAGACCTTCAACGCAGCCTGTGCCTTCTCCAACCTCATCGACTATCGTACCGGAGACCTCCGCTGGGCCTTCGTAGTAGACCCCTATCTGAGAGTCACCCAGACCTGCAGCGCGGACTCCCACGTAACCGCGGATTCCCTGAGTTTCGGCAATCCCCACCCCGAGCTGTACGACACGCGCAGTTTCGTCATCGGAGAGCAGTATGTCAACATGATAAGCGACTGGCAGACGGTAAACACCCAGGACAACGACGTCCACGAGGTCTTCAAGTTCATCGGAGAGGCCCTGCTCACCAACGCCTTTATCATAGAACGCCCGGACGGCAGTGTATCCGGCTACAACTGCACCGTCTCCCGCCACGGCGACACCCTCCGTGTCACTCCCGCTGAAAAACAGATTACCAGTCTTCACTGCAACCTTTCCAATGCCTGGACCGTCAGCTTCCCCGG
>DWYD01000151.1 GCA_019118865.1 Candidatus Coprenecus merdipullorum
GGCCTCCACCAGTCCGGCCAATACTCTCGGGTACTCGGCTCCGCCCACTGACTTGGATGGAAAAATCTTGGAATAATGGCAGCCGATGTGCTCCACCACCTTCAGGGGTTCTCCGGTGCGGGCATTTATCAGGGGATACTTGGCCTGCTCGGATATCAGGAAACGGTAGTGATACATCATGTCGCTGGAGTGCGTCAGGAAGTCCGGCTTTACGAACTCCCTCTTACATGCCTTCCACAGCAGCTCGTGTATCTTTTCCTCGGTCTCGGGATGCTCCTCCCAGGTCTGGAGTATCTCGCTGTGCAGACCGAAGGAGGTCACGCACGATACCACGAAATTCCTGTAACCGGCCTGGTTCATCAGGGAAAACTGGCGGGCGATGATGGTCATGGAGGTCTCCTCGGGGGTGGTGTCGCTGTGGTAGGCTATGCCGCCGCAGGTGGTGTGGAGGGGATCCTCGTAGAAGTCCTTGCCGAAGCGGTTGCGCACTATGTCCAGGAAGGCCTGCTCTGCGCCCGGATTGAAGTTCTGGCGGATGCAGCTGCGGGCGTAGAAATACTTGTCATCGGGTATCTCTTTCTGGAACTCGGACCATATTTTTTTCTTTCCTTCGTAATTCATGCGGTACTACTGATTCTGTTGGTTAAAGTGCTCACCATGAGTCTCATTGAACACTTCGTTGAAATACTCTTCCTCGCTCAGTCCCATCTCCTGAGCCTTCTTGCGCGAGAGGTCCTTGATCTTCTCGACCCGGGCCGAACCGCCGGTCACGTCGAATATCTTCTGCAGGTCGTCAAGGGATTCGCGGGCAATCTTGCGCAGGGGACCAGGGCCGCTCTTTCCGTAGTTGGCACCCACGCGGTCGTACACGTCCTGCAGATGGTCCTCGATCCATTTGCCGACCGTTCCGTATTCTGGATGATTCTCGTACTTGAAGGTCTCGGGATGGACGCAGTAACCGTAATTGAGGACATTGCCGCAGAGCACCTTGGCCAGGGCATACTGCTGCCGGCCTTTCTCGGACTCGACGAAGTAGCCCAGCTCGACGGAGAGGGTGCGCAGGGCGATGATGACCTGCCCGGGGGCATTGGTCCTGGGACAGCGGGTCACGCAGGACATGCACTCGCCGCAGTACCATATCGTATCGCTCTTGAGCAGTTTGATAATTTCCTCGTCGTCCTGGGTCTGGACGATGTTGACGATGTTCTTGGGGTTGTAGCGGTAGAATTCAGCAGCCGGGCACACGGCGGTGCAGGTCCCGCAGTTGATGCAGGCCTTCAGTCCTTCCTGGAGCCGGACGTCGCTCATCAGCCGTTCGTATATCTTACCCATAAAAGGAATACTGTGGTCTATTTATATTCGTCCCAGGACTTGATCTGAATATTGTCAAGGGGCATGTTGCAGAATGCCGTGATGAAAGCCGATGCAAGTCTGGTGTTGGTTATGATGGGAATGTTGAAGTCCACGGCGGCGCGGCGGATGCGGTAGCCGTTGTCCAGTTCCTCCTTGGTGAGATTCTTAGGGATATTGACCACCAGGTCTATCTTGCGCTCGTGAAGCATCTCCAGGGCCTGAGGCTCTCCGGTTTCCGACGGCCAGTATACCAAAGTGGCAGGAACTCCATTGTCCACCAGGAACTTGTAGCTGCCGCCGGTAGCATATATTGTGTAGTTGTGCTTGGCCAGCAGTCTGCAGGCGCTCAGGAGCTCGACTTTCTGCTTGGCATCGCCTGAGGATACCAGGATATTCTTGCCGGGGACGGTGTAGCCGACAGAGAGCATGGCCTTGAGCACAGCCTCGTTGGTGTCGTCTCCGATGCAGCCCACCTCTCCGGTGGAGGCCATGTCCACTCCGAGGACGGGGTCGGCCTTCTGCAGACGGGAGAATGAGAACTGGGAGGCCTTCACGCCCACGTAGTCGATATCGAAGGCGCTCTTCTCGGGAGGAGTGACCTTCTCGCCGGTCATGACCTTGGTGGCCAGTTCGATGAGATTGATCTTAAGCACCTTGGACACGAAGGGGAAACTTCTCGAGGCCCTGAGGTTACACTCGATGACCTTGATGTCGTTCTCCTTGGCCAGGAACTGGATGTTGAAGGGGCCCGAAATCTTCAGGGCCTCGGCTATCTTGCGGGCTATCTTCTTGATCCTGCGGGCGGTCTCCACATACATCTTCTGGGGCGGGAACTGAATCGTAGCGTCACCCGAGTGCACGCCCGCGAACTCGATGTGCTCCGAGATGGCGTAGGCTATGACGGTACCGTGGTCGGCCACTGCGTCGAACTCTATCTCCTTGGCGTGCTGAATGAATTCCGATACGACAACAGGATGTTTCTTAGAGACTTCCGCCGCTAATTTCAGGAACTGCTCGAGTTCGGTGTCATTTGAGCATACGTTCATCGCCGCACCCGAGAGGACGTAGGAGGGACGCACCAGGACGGGGAATCCCACGTCGCGGATGAAGCTGTGGATGTCGTTCATTGAGGTCAGCTCCCTCCAGCGGGGCTGGTCTATGCCGAGACGGTCGAGCATGGCCGAGAAGCGGTTGCGGTCCTCGGCGTTGTCGATGCTGTCTGCGGTGGTGCCTAGAATGGGCACCTTGGCTGCGTCGAGACGGGTAGCCAGGTTGTTGGGAATCTGTCCGCCCATGGATATGATGACTCCGTGCGGCTCCTCTAAGTCGCAGATGTCGAGCACCCTCTCGTAGGTAAGCTCGTCGAAGTAGAGACGGTCGCACATATCATAGTCGGTGGATACGGTCTCGGGGTTGTAGTTGATCATGATGCCCCTCCAGCCGCTCTTGCGGATGGTCTGCAGGGCATTGACGCTGCACCAGTCAAACTCCACGGAGCTGCCGATGCGATAGGCACCCGAACCGAGCACGACAATCGACTTGCCGTCATGCTCGTATGCTATGTCAGATGCAGTACCGTTGTAGGTCAGATAGAGGTAGTTGGTCTGGGCGGGGAACTCGGCCGCGAGGGTGTCGATCTGTTTTACTACGGGCAGCACTCCGAGCTTCTTACGGTACTCGCGCACCTTGATCACCATCTCCTCGGAGTCGATGCGGTCCTTGAGGATGTGGCGTCCGATCTGGAAGTCGGAGAAGCCCTGGCGCTTGGCCTGTCGCAGCAGGGGCTCGCCCAGTTCCTCGAGGGAGCTAAGGGCGGAGAGTTCTGCGGCAGTATTGATGATGTTCATCAGCTTGTCGATGAACCAGCGGTCTATCTTGGTGAGCTCGTGTATCTTCTCGGGGGTGTAGCCGTGGGTCAGGGCCTTGGAT
>DWYD01000152.1 GCA_019118865.1 Candidatus Coprenecus merdipullorum
TTTGTAAGAGACCGCGTCTTATTGCATCAGAGTATTGCTTGTCGGTTGTAGATGTGCTGAAAATGGTTGATATGGCTTTGTAAAACGGGTTCAGTTTTTCCGGAGTAAGATATCCTTGTTTGTCCAAAACCTCAAATATCTCATATTGTGAGGTGCCTTTCCATATATTGTCTATTCTGATTAGATGCGAGTCGGGATTGTTGGAAAGGATGTTTAACTTTTCTGCATAATTTTCATACGGGATGCCGGATAAAGATTTTAGAATCTCTTTATCTCCGTTAAAATCATCAGCCCAGCACCCAGCAAGCAATGCTGGAATAATAATAAGTTTAATATTGTCGTCGTGCAACCACTCTGATGTAGAACAGTCAATGCCTAATTTCCTGCGCAAGGGCATTATGCCGGCTGAGCAATCTCTGCATAGGGAATAAGCATCATTCAAAGAGAAGCCACTTTCCTGAAGCGCTTTTATGAAGCAGCCTTGGTCTATAAGGGGAAGTCTCAGTAAATTGTCGCGTTCGCAAAATTGCTCAGGTGTGACAGCGTACACTATTCTGTGTCCTTTCTGCTTGGCGAATGCATGATCACGTTTGTGTATGTTTGTAATCAGTATTAAATCTGTGTAATCATTTATCAAAGACTCGAATGTGTTTTCATCTTCAGTGAGAATGCATTTGTTCTTAATCTCTTCGGGAGCTCTAAGTATGCAAGCTGCAGCGAAAGCCATACTCTCTACTGTGGTGTAGGATTGAATTATTGTGACAGATGGTGTGGAGAGGCTTTCCAGCAGGCATTTGGCTTCCTCTATTCTGCCGCCTATGATTATTTCCGTTTTAATAGTATACTGGCCATTTGATGCAAAACGATTCCAATATTCTTCGGGAGAATACAGTTTGATCTCAGGGTGATTGTGTATGAGGCCATAGAGCCATATTGCTACTTGTGGGGTCTGTTCCAGCCAATCCTCTAGTTCTATAGCTGTGATTACATGGACTTTTTTCCATTTTCCTTCACGAATCTTTTCTGCTTCCCATTTAGACGCACTGTTCCATATTCTGGGAGTGACAAATACGAATGTGGATGAATTGGAGTTCATACCGAGCGGATCTCTGGTCCGTTTATCGTAGTCGCTGTTGGCTTTTTGGGCTATGTCACTATTGGTGCCACACTCCCAAAGGGAAGTTCCTTTCTCAATTGTAAATATGTTTTCCGAGCATTCCAGAGTACCGTCCCACCCGGGAGAAGAAATTGCGTCTCCGCTTGGAAAAGATATCTTTGAGATATTACCACTGTTTTTTACATTGGCGTATATAAGTTTTCTTATCAGTTCGGGTAGGGTTTCGTGGGCTGAGTTAGTATTTGCCCAGTTTTTTAAATCGGTACTGGAAATAAACTTCATAATATTGTTGTGTTATTTTGTTCTGCGGATGTACGTAGGAACAGTTTCAAAGTTAGTGATTTTATTTTACTGGATTATCAAATTTGTGAATTGACAATGCAAATTCCACCAAGAATGCCGTAATTTTTTTACGGACAAATGAAAAATGTATATATTTGAAACAAATTTCTATTTCAATGATATGCTGACAAAGTTTGCAGTTACAAATTACCGTGGTTTCAAGGACCGGATAGAGTGGGATTTATCTCACCCGAGCAACTACGAGTTCAACACTCATGTCATAAAGGACGGTGTGGTAAAGAACGGTATTGTGTATGGTCCGAACGGGTCGGGAAAGACTAATTTCAGCCTGGCGTTGTTCGATATTGAGAATCATTTGTCTCAGAAATGGAAAAAGCAGGATTATTACCAAAATTTCATTTATGCAGGAAGGGAAAACCTGACAGTGGATTTTGAGTACACATTTAGATTTGGCAAGGATCTGATTCAGTATGACTATTCTAAAAATGTTGCCGGTCTTTTGGTCTCAGAAAAATTGAATGTGAATGGTTCGGATATATTTAAGAAAGGAGTGGGCACATTTGAGATGTATAGTCCCTTATTTCCTGTCGGGCCATCTGTCGAAGAGAATATCAAGGTCAATGCGAATAACATTTCTATAATAAATTACCTGCTGACATCTTATCCCTTGAACGCAGATAATTATTTGATCAAACTGCAGCAGTTCGTCGGCTCAATGTTGTGGTTCCGTAATCTGGATATCCGGGAGTTTATAGGTCTGGACAACAGTGTAACAATGCTGGATGAATACATCATATCAAATAAGTTGATGGACGATTTTGCAGAATTTTTGGAGAAGGTCAGTGGACAGAATTTTGAGTTTGTTTCGGACCAGACGGGCAAGTTGCTGTTCTGTAAAATCAATAAGGCAGTAGTGCCGTTCCAGGTAATTGCATCGACTGGAACAAGGTCGTTACAGTTGCTGTATTTTTGGATACATAAGATGAAAGACTCAGCCTCATTCGTATTCATAGACGAATTTGATGCCTTCTATCATTTTAAATTGGCTTTCGAGGTGTGCCGGAGATTGTTTTCCTTGAATTGCCAGGTATTCACTTCGTCGCATAATACATACTTGATGACGAATGACCTGCTGCGTCCTGACTGCAACTTCATCTTGAACAATAATAAGATCAAGCCGTTAAATGAATGTACGGACAAAGAACTTCGTTTCGGTCACAATATTGAGAAATTATTTAGAGGGGGAACATTTGAGGTATGATACTGACTGTGTTCGTATGGTAATGACATATACGAGCTTTATCGTGAGATTATCCTATGATAGAATCATTGAGGTATACAAAGCGGTTGCCGGATGATGAGTATGTCTGTTATTCAGTGAGCCGGGAAGAATGCCGCGATTTCAAGCGTAGGGTCGATGAGTTCAGTTGTTATCCTAATTGGGATTTTATACTGTTGAGGAACAAACGGCTCGGGATGGATAAACATACGGCGGAAGTCAGGGCTAACTGGGAGTATTTGAAGGAGCAGAATGTCAAAAAGGCGAAGTATCAATCAGATGCCGATTGTAGGATACCTGTTTTGAATACTTTGCCGATATTCCTGTATGATTATTTCAAAAGAATCTGAATTTGGAGTTATCCCCCGAAAACACTAAGTTTGCCCCGCATTTTAAAGGAACCGTTATATGAAAAAACACATCGTGACGATAATGGCGCTGATGGCGCTGGTGACAGTGGGGGCTGCGGCGCAGGCTCCTGAGGCTCAGGAGGTAAAATCTATGCTTAGGCTTGTGGCTGACTGGGAGAGGGCGAATCATCTGATAGATGAGGGGGAGCACGGCGATCTGGCCTGGACGCAGGCGGCGCTGTATGTGGGGATGCTGGACTGGGCCGAGGTGGCTGAGAGGGAGGACGGAGATGACAGCTACTATCAGTGGATAAGGAGGATAGGGCGGAGGAACAGCTGGCAGACGGGGAAGATGATGTACCATGCGGACGACATTGCGGTGTCGCAGGCGTGGCTGACGATGTATGCTAAGTACCGGGAACGCAATATGCTGCTGCCGACACTGGCGCGGACGGAGTTCGTGCTCAGGTACCCCTCGTGCAGCACTCTCGAACTGGACTATACGGATGCGGCGACTCTCGAACGCTGGTCCTGGTGCGATGCGCTTTTCATGGCGCCTCCGGTGTATGCGAGGATGTATGTCCTGACCGGAAGGCCGGAGTTCCTGGAGTTCATGGACCGCGAGTACAAGGCTACTTATGAATATCTGTACGATAAGGAGGCCCGGCTCTTCTACCGCGACTGGCGGTATTTCGATGACCGGGAGGCCAACGGCGAGAAGGTGTTCTGGGGTCGCGGCAACGGCTGGGTATTAGGCGGCCTGGCGGAGCTGCTGCAGATTCTCCCCGAGACAAACGCTTACAGGGATTTCTACGAGGACCTTTTCGTGAATCTGGCCGCGAGACTGGCCGGGCTTCAGAGTCCTGACGGCTACTGGCATGCGAGCCTGCTGGATCCGGCGTCCTATCCCTCACCCGAGACCAGCGCGACCGGCTTTATCGTCTACGGCCTGGCTTACGGGGTAAACGCCGGACTTCTCGATGCGGCGACTTTCACCCCGGTGATACTCAAAGGCTGGAAGGCCCTGACCGACGCTGTGGAGCCGGACGGCAAGCTCGGCTGGGTGCAGCCCATCGGCGCGGACCCCAAGAAGGTGACCCGCGAGATGACCGAGGTCTATGGTGTCGGAGCGTTCTTGGCAGCAGGTGTTCAGGTATATACGATGTTGGGCGGTGCCGGGGACAATGGAAGGTAGGCGGAGGATAGAGGTGGTGGCGGCGGTCATTCATGACGGCGGCCGCATTCTGGCGACCCAGCGCGGCTACGGGGAGTTCAAGGACAAATGGGAGTTCCCGGGCGGCAAGATGGAGGCCGGGGAGAGCCGGGAGGAGGCTCTGCACAGGGAGATCCGGGAGGAACTGGACACTGAGATCAATATCGGGAAGCTGCTCTGTACGGTGGAGTACGACTATCCGGCATTTCATCTGACGATGCACTGCTTTTTATGCACTGTCGCCGCCGGAGACCTTAAGCTCAAGGAGCACGAATCCGCCCGCTGGCTGTCGGCACAGGAGCTGAATGCGGTGGACTGGCTGCCGGCGGATGTGCAGATACTTCCGACGATTTCCGCGATGCTTGTCTGAGGGCTGCATTGTATTGGGAAATTTCGTACATTTGTCACCGCAAAACACTAATACGCGACGACGATTATGACGAAATTATCCTTATGGGCAGCATTCTGCCTGACAGCCCTCACCGGGATATCTGTATCAGCCGTACCCGCATCGGCTCAGCAGTATGAGGACCCCGGCCGGGAGGGCCTGACCCGCTACGTGGATCCCAACATCGGCACTGCGCACAGCCGCTGGTTTTTCTACACTCCTGCCTCCCTGCCGTTCGGCATGGCGAAGGTGGCGCCCTCTACCAACGGCCATTATGGCAACAAGGACGGCTGGCAGGCCGTGGGCTACGATGCCCGCCATACCTCGATCGAGGGTTTTGTCAACCTGCATGAGTTTCAGGTAGGAGGTATCTCTGTGATGCCTGCCACGGGCACCCTCAAGACTGTCCCGGGCAGCCTGGACGGTACGGAGGACGGCTACCGCTCGGAGTTCGACAAGCGGGACGAATATGCCACGGCGGGATATTATTCCGTCATACTCAAGGATTATGGCATCAGGGCAGAGCTGACGGCCACTGAGCGGGTCGGCTTTCACCGCTATACGTTTCCGGCCTCGGACCAGGCTCATCTGATATTCGACATCGGGCGCCGCTGGGGCGAGAGCGGCAGGGTAGTGGACGCCGAGGTGCAGTACAACGGGGACGGCACCCTTCAGGGCTGCGTGATAACCGAACCGGCATACATCCAGAAATATCAGCCCGGTGCCGTGGTACCCCTGTATTTCTATGCTCAGGTCAGCCGCAGTCCCGAGGAATGGGGCACGTTCGCCGGTGAGGCTGTCCAGCCCTCGGCAGTCCGCAGCATGGGCCCCGGCTCAGGCATCTACATGACATTCACGACCGTACAGAACGAGACCATAGAGGTCAAGGTCGGGGTGTCCTACACCTCCGTCGACAACGCTAAGAACAACCTCATGACCGAGGCTGAAAACCTGACCTTCGACCAGGCCCGTCAGAAAGCCGACGGCATCTGGGAAGAGGCTCTGGGCCGCATCGTGGTCGAGGGGCCTGACGAGGCCGACAAGACCAAGTTCTACACCGGCCTCTTCCACGCTCTCCTGGGCCGCGGCCTGGCCAGCGACGTGAACGGCGACTATCCCCGCAACGACGGCACTGTAGGCCACATAGAGAAGGATGCCGACGGCCGCCCCCTGCACCACCACTACAACACGGACGCCATGTGGGGAGGCTGCTGGAACCTGACCCTGCTCTGGGCCTTAGCCTATCCCGAGTACTACGCCGACTTCGTCCAGAGCCAGCTGCTGGTCTACAAGGAGACGGGATGGCTGGCCGACGGCATCGCCAACAGCCGCTACGTCTCCGGAGTGGGGACCAACTTCATGGGCTTAGTCATCGCCGGAGCCTACAACTGCGGCATCCGCGACTTCGACATCGCCACCGGATATGAGGCGGCCCTTAAAAATGAGTTAGGCTGGAAAGACAGACCCGTCGGCGCCGGCAAGTCCGATGCAGGAGCATTTGTCGAATACGGCTATTCGCCCTACGTTCCCAGTACCGGGGTCAACGACGAGCACCACCGCGACGGCTCTCCCTTCGGCGCCTCGCACACCCTCGAATACTGTTTCAGTGCCTATGCAGTGGCCAACTTTGCCGAAGCCCTCGGCCACAAGGAGGACGCCCGTCAGCTGATGGAGCTTTCCCACGGCTGGAAGAAACTCTATGACCCGGCCACCGGCTTCATCCGCCCCAAGGACAAGGACGGAAAGTTCATCGAGCCCTTCGATCCCTCCCGCCCCTGGGTGGGCTTCCAGGAGGGCAACGCCTGGCAGTACACTTTCTACGTACCCCATGACGCCGCGACCCTTGCCGAGACCGTCGGCCGTGACGAGTTCAACACCCGTCTGGACAGCATCTTCACCATCTCCCGGGCCAATATCTTCGGCGGCGGCACGGTAGTCGATGCCTTCGCCGGCATCTCCGGAGTGTACAACCACGGCAATCAGCCCAATCTCCACATCTCCTGGCTCTTCAACTTCTCCGGCAAGCCTTGGCTCACCCAGAAATGGGTCAGGGCCATCTGCGATGAGTTCTACGGCATCGAGGAAATCCACGGCTACGGCTACGGTCAGGACGAGGACCAAGGCCAGCTCGGAGCATGGTACGTGATGTCCTCCATCGGCCTGTTCGACGTCAAGGGACTGGGTGACAGGGAGCCTTCCTTTCAGATTGGCAGTCCCGTCTTTGACCGCGTCACCATCCGCCTCCCCGAGGACATCCGCTCCAGGCCCTTCGTCATCGAGGCCCAGGGCAACAGC
This sequence comes from Candidatus Coprenecus merdipullorum, assembly GCA_019118865.1. Lineage (GTDB taxonomy): Bacteria > Bacteroidota > Bacteroidia > Bacteroidales > UBA932 > Coprenecus > Coprenecus merdipullorum. The sequence goes on from DWYD01000152.1 coordinate 6,946, forward strand.
AAGGACAACATCTACGTCCGCAGCATGAAGCTCAACGGCCGTCCTCTCAAGACCTACGTCCTGCCTTACAGGCAGCTGGTCAAGGGCGGCACGCTCACCCTCGTCATGGACAGCGAGCCCAACACCAAAGCAACAAAATAACATATCCATCTATGCGCATATCAGGCACAATGACAATAATCGCGGCAGCCGGAGTCCTTCTCGCCGCTGCCGCCTGCACTCCCTCGCAGGAGGATTTTACAAAATATGTGGACCCGACAATCGGCACCGGCGGCCACGGTCACGTCTTCTACGGGGCCAGCGTCCCCTTCGGCCTGGTGCAGCTCGGCCCGACCAGCATACCCCAGGACTGGGACTGGACCTCCGGCTACCACATCAGCGACTCGACGGTCATCGGCTTTCCTCACACCCACCTGAGCGGAACGGGCATAGGCGACCTGCACGACATCACCCTGATGCCGGTTACGGGCGAGGTGACATACGCCCGCGGCACGGAGGACGACCCGGACTCCGGCCTATGGTCCTATTCGGACCGCTCTAAGGAAACGGCCCGTCCGGGATACTACGCCACCCGCCTGACCCGCTATGACGTGGATGTGGAGCTTACCGCCACCAAGCGGGTGGGATTCCACAAATATACCTTCAACGCCCCGGACGACGCGGCTGTGGTCATCGACCTGGTGAACGGCGGCGGCTGGGATTCTCCCGTGGAGGCACGGATAACCCGGGTGGACGGCAGCAGGGTGGAGGGCTACCGCTTCTCGAAGGGCTGGGCATCGGACCAGAAGATATTCTTCGCGGCGGAATTTTCCATCCCCGTCACCTCCCTCGAGGTTATCACCGACGGACAGTCCGCTCAGGACAACGGCAGGGGCCGCAGGGTCTACGCCCGCGCATCCTTGGATGCAGCCGCTGGAGCACCGGTCTACGTCAAGGTAGCCCTTTCCCCCACGTCGGTGGAGAATGCCTGGGCCAATATGGCTGCGGAGCTGCCCGGATGGGACTTTGGAGGCTGCGTGGAGGCTGCCCGGCAGGCATGGAACGGCGAGCTCTCGAAGATCCGCATCGGCACTCGGGACGAGGAGCAGCGTAAGGTGTTCTACACGGCACTGTACCATACGATGATAGGCCCCTCGGAGTTCTGTGACGTGAGCGGAGACTATTACGGAGCTGACGGACAGATGCACCCCGACGGAGGCTTCGTCAATTACACGACCCTCTCGTGCTGGGACACCTACCGTTCCGCCCATCCTCTGATGACCCTGATCCATCCGGAGAAGATGAGGGATATTGCTGAGACCTTCATGACGATATACGACCAGCAGGGCAAGCTGCCCGTATGGCATCTGATGGGCTGCGAGACCAACACGATGGTCGGCAACCCCGGCATCAGCATCCTGGCCGACGCCGTCCTCAAGGGCTACGTCGAGGACGAGGAGAGGGCCTACACGGCGCTGAAGAACTCTGCTATGCTCGACGAGAGGGGCATGGCCGCCCGCAAGGAATACGGCTACATCCCCTGGGAGACAATGAACGAGTCGGTGGCCTTCGACATGGAATACGCCATCGCGGACTGGGCTGTGGCTCAGGTGGCCCGGAGGCTCGGGCATACGGAGGACTATGAGTATTTCATAGAGCGCAGCCGCTCCTACCGCCACCTGTTCGACCCGCAGACCCGCTTCATGCGCGGCAAGGGCCGCGACGGCAGCTTCCACGAGCCGTTCAACCCCATCTCCTCGGAGCACCGCAACGATGACTACTGCGAGGGCAATGCCTGGCAGTACACCTTCCTCGTACCTCAGGACCTCGAGGGTCTGATAGACTGCTTCGGCTCCCGCGAGGCATTCCTGAGCAAGCTGGACTCGCTCTTTACGATTGACTCCAAGCTGGAGGGCGAGGACGTATCGCCTGACATCTCAGGCCTCATCGGACAGTACGCCCACGGCAACGAGCCGAGCCACCATGTCGCCTATTTCTACACCATGGCCGGGGAGCCGGACAAGACCGCCGACATAGTGCGCTACATCCTGACAGAGCTGTATTCCGCCGCTCCGGACGGCCTTTCGGGCAATGAGGATGTGGGAGCCATGTCCTCGTGGTACATCCTCTCGTCTCTCGGCTTCTACCAGGTGGAGCCTGCCGGAGGACGCTATTTCCTCGGCTCTCCGCTCTTCGACGAGGCGGTGATCCGGGTGGCCGGAGGCGAGTTCACCATAAGGGCCCTGAACAATTCCCCCGAGAACAGATACATCAAGAGTGTCAGACTGAACGGAGAGCCGTATGACAGGTGGTGGATCGACTTCAGCGACATCACCGCAGGGGGTATCCTCGAAATAGAAATGACCGATGAACAAAAATAACCGACAGACAATGAAAAAGACAGCTCTCCTGCACTTCGCATGTGTGCTGACCGTCCTTACGGTATGCGGGTTTACGGCCCGTACTTCTCGGGCTGAGGACACCGCCCGGGACTACACTAAGTATGTCAACCCCCTGATGGGAACCCTCTCAACATTTGAGTTCTCCACCGGCAACACCTATCCGGCCATAGCCCGCCCCTGGGGCATGAACTTCTGGACGCCTCAGACCGGAAAGATGGGCGACGGCTGGGCCTACGTCTACTCCCAGCTGGAGATCCGGGGCTTCAAGCAGACCCATCAGCCCAGCCCGTGGATCAACGACTACGGCCAGTTCTCCCTCATGCCCACAGTCGGAACTCCGGTCTTCGATGAGAATGAGCGTGCCAGCTGGTTCTCCCACAAGGCAGAGACCGCCCTGCCGCACTATTACCGGGTCTATTTGGCCAAGCCCGACGTAACGGTGGAGCTGACTCCCACGGAGCGTGCGGCCATCTTCCGCTTCACCTTCCCGGAGAGCGACAGTGCCAATGTGGTGGTGGACGCCTTCGACCGCGGCTCGTATGTCAGGGTCATCCCCGGGGAAAACAAGATAGTAGGCTACAGCACCCGCAACAGCGGAGGGTGTCCGGACAATTTCCGGAACTGGTTCGTCATGGTCTTCGACCGTCCGTTCTCCTATACGGCGACCGTACGCGACGGGGAGATACAGACCGGAGCATTGGAGCAGGAGACCGGTCATGCCGGAGCGATAGTAGGCTTCAGCACGGCCCGCGGCACTCAGGTCAATGTTAGGGTCGCATCCTCATTCATCAGCCTTGAGCAGGCTGAGCGCAATCTGCAGGAACTCGGAGACAGCTCCTTCGAGGAGATAGCGGAGGCCGGCCGCCGGGCCTGGAACGACGTTCTGGGCCGGATAGAGGTCGAGGGCGGCACGGAGGAGCAGTACCGGACATTCTACTCATGCCTGTACCGCTCGCTGCTCTTTCCCCGCAAGCTCTACGAGATGGACGCTCAGGGCCGGCCCGTCCACTACAGCCCCTACAACGGAGAGGTACTGCCCGGATACATGTACACCGATACCGGATTCTGGGATACGTTCCGCAGCCTCTTCCCTCTGCTCAACCTCATGTATCCTTCGGTCAATAAGGAGATACAGGAAGGACTGCTCAACACATACAGGGAGAGCGGCTTCTTCCCCGAATGGGCCAGTCCGGGTCACCGCGGCTGCATGGTCGGCAACAACTCCGCCTCTGTCCTCGTCGATGCCTGGGTCAAGGGCGTGAGGGTAGAGGACGTGCAGACCCTGTATGAGGGACTGCTGCACGGCACCCGTAACGTTCATCCCCGGGTCTCCTCCACCGGCCGGCTCGGGCATGAATTCTACAACACCCTCGGCTACATCCCCTATGACGTCGGCATAGCCGAGAACGTGGCCCGTACCCTCGAATACGCCTACAACGACTGGTGCATCCTCCAGCTGGCCGAGGCCCTCGGCAGGCCGCAGCAGGAGATAGACACCCTCCGGAGCAGGGCCCTGAACTACCGCAATGTCTTCGACCCTTCCACCAACCTGATGCGCGGCCGCAACCGCGACGGACAGTTCCAGTCCCCCTTCTCACCCCTGAAGTGGGGCGATGCCTTCACCGAGGGCAACAGCTGGCACTACACCTGGTCCGTCTTTCATGACCCCCAGGGCCTTATCGACCTGATGGGAGGCCGCGGGACATTTACCGCCATGCTCGACTCGGTGTTCTCGGTGCCTCCGGTCTACGATGACAGCTACTACGGATATCCTATCCACGAGATAAGGGAGATGGCCGTAGCCGATATGGGCAACTACGCCCACGGCAACCAGCCCGCCCAGCACATGATCTACCTCTATAACTACGCTGCCCGGCCATGGAAAGCCCAGTGGTGGGTGCGTCAGGTCCTGAACCGTCTCTACAGCCCCACACCCGACGGTTACTGCGGGGACGAGGACAACGGACAGACCTCCGCATGGTACGTATTCTCGGCCCTCGGGTTCTATCCCGTCTGCCCCGGAAGCGACCAGTACGTTGCCGGCTCCCCCTTGTTCCGCAAGGCCGTGCTGCACTTCGAGAACGGACGGAGCCTGACCATAGAAGCGCCTGAAAACGGTCCGGACCGCTGCTACATCCGCTCGGCCGAATTCAACGGCAGGCCCTATACCCGCAGCTACTACACTCATGAGGGTCTGCTCGGCGGCGGCATCCTGCATCTGGAGATGAGCCCTGAACCGGATTACAGCAGGGCGACGGCTGATGAGGATTTGCCTTATTCATTTTCGAATAAGTAAATAATATCGTTAAAATAAGAAAATAAAATCGTTATGAGAAGATCATTCCTATTGTTGTTCCCTTTTACTCTCCTATTTTTAACGTCATTGTCCGCTGCTGCCTTCCCGGCGGACGGTCCGGAAGGTGCCCGACAGGTATTGTCCTTCAATGACAGCTGGCAGTTCCGCATAGCGGAGGCGGATGCATGGGAAGATGTGACCCTTCCCCATACATGGAATGCCGATGACATGCAGCTGCGGGTCGAGGATTTCTACCAGGGAGAGGCCACCTACCGCAAGGTCTGCAATTTCCCCGAGGAATGGAAGGACCGCCGCCTCTTCCTGCGTTTCGAGGGAGTGGGCAGCTGCGCCCGGATCTATGTCAACGGAGTGCTGGTAGGGGAGCACCGAGGAGGATATTCGGCATTTGCCTGCGAGATACAGCAGGAAGTGCGCTTCGGACAGGACAATGAGATAACGGTCATCGCCGACAATGCCTCCCGGCCGGATGTCATCCCCGTCAACCACTTCCTTTTCGGAGTGTACGGGGGCATCTACCGTCCGGTATCGCTGATAGTCACCGACAGATGCAATATCGCCGTGACAGACCACGCTTCGAGCGGGGTGTACATCACTCAGAAGGATGTCTCCCGCGAGTCGGCGCGGATAACTGTCCGCACCAAATTGGACAACGGCGGACTGCGGACGGAGCCTCTCGTTTTAGAAAGCGTCATCGAGGATATGGAGGGACGGCTGGTGGCCTCGCAGCGCTCGGATATAGAGCTGAGCGCCCAGGGCATGCAGGAGTTCAGGGCGGATTTTACCCTTGATAGTCCCCGGCTGTGGCAGGGCCGCCGCGACCCCTATCTCTACCGGGTGTGCGTCCGTCTGTACCGGGACGGCAGCCTCATAGACGAGGTGGTGCAGCCGTTGGGAGTGAGGAAGTTCGAGATAGTGGCCGGGGAGGGATTCTACCTCAATGGGGAGCGCTGGCCCATGTACGGGGTCTGCCGCCATCAGGACTGGCTCGGCTCCGGCAGCGCACTCACCAAGGAGCAGCATGACACGGACTTAGCCATGATCATGGACATCGGCGCCACCACTGTGCGTCTGGCCCACTACCAGCAGTCGGACTACATCTACTCGAAATGCGACTCGCTGGGCCTTATCGTCTGGGCGGAGATACCGTTTGTCAATAAAGTCACCGGGGAGGAATGGGAGAACGCCCACCGTCAGCTGCGGGAGCTCATCCGCCAGAGCTTCAACCATCCTTCCATCTATACCTGGGGCCTGCACAACGAGGTCTACAAGCCTCACGCCTACACAGCAGCCCTGACCCAGTCCCTGCACGACCTGGCCAAGACAGAGGACCCTGACCGCTACACCTCGGCCGTAAACGGTCACGGGCACGCAGACCATCCGGTCAACCTCAATTCCGATATACAGGGCATGAACCGCTACTACGGATGGTACGAGCGGGAGATTACCGATATCGATGCCTGGGTAGAGGGCTTGGAGGAGAACTATCCCGACATGAAGCTGATGCTCACTGAGTATGGGGCCGACGCCAATACCGCCCACCAGACCGAATACCTCGGCGAATCCCTCGACTGGTCCAAGCAGTTCTACCCCGAGACCTTCCAGACCAAGACCCACGAGTACCAGTGGGCCGTCATATCGCGCCATCCGTACATCATCGCCTCCTATCTCTGGAACATGTTCGACTTCGCCTGCCCGATGTGGGAAAGGGGTGGTATTCCGGCCCGGAACATGAAAGGATTAGTGACCTTCGACCGCCAGATTAAAAAGGATTCGTACTACTGGTACAAGGCCAACTGGAGCGAGGAACCGGTGCTCTACCTGACCCAGCGCCGCAATACCGACCGGGAGAAGCGCGTTACCTCCATCACCGTCTACAGCAACTGCGGCACCCCGACAGTATGGCTCAATGGCCGCAAGCTCAAGGGCATCCGTCAGGGATACACCGACGTACACTACATCATCGACGAAGTGACCCTGAGCAAGGGGGACAATGTCATCCGCGCCTCCGTCACCGCTCCGGACGGGCAGACCCTCGAGGACCGTGTCGAGTGGACCTACACCGGGGAGAAGAACCGCGGTTTAGAGAGCCGTGAGAGGCTTCAGGAGCATGCCGGCTTCTGAAGCGCCCTGTTGTTACAAAGCCGTTAAAATACCGTTACGGAAAGATGAAACCTGAGGTCAGCCTCTTGCGGACTCGTAAGAGGCTGATATCTTTGCGGCCTGTCGGGACAAATCCCGGCGGAAAATACAGAGATGAACCGTAAAAAGATTCTTATTTCCGTATTTGTCGCAATGCTCGCTGCCGGGTCGGCTCAGGCCCAGCGGGTCAAGGGCAGCGACACACTTCTCCCGCTTACACAGGAACTTGCTGAAGACTACCTCGAGGAGCATCCCGAGGGGGAGGTCATCGTCACCGGCGGCGGCTCCGGAGTCGGCATAGCGGCTCTGATGGAGAATACGACTGACATTGCGATGGCTTCGAGGCGCATCAAGTTCGGGGAGAAAATGAAGTTTGCCGAGGCCGGTCTGGAGGCCCGGGAGGTCATCGTGGCCTATGACGCCCTGGCTGTGGTGGTCAATCCCTCGAATCCTGTCACTCAGCTGACCCGCGAGCAGCTGGAGGACATTTTCCGCGGCAAGATCACCAACTGGAAGGAGGTGGGCGGCGAGGACCGCAAGATAGTGGTCTACTCCCGCGAGACATCCTCCGGTACCTACGAGTTCTTCAAGGAGAGCGTC
>DWYD01000153.1 GCA_019118865.1 Candidatus Coprenecus merdipullorum
GCCCTCGTGCACGCTAAGGGAGAGAATGCGTCCGGAGGCTTCAGAGGAGACCATCACCTCGGTGGCCTCGAACGTACCCGAGGCATCATTGGTCCCGTCAGCATCCTTGCAGGAAGTAACCGTCATCAGCACTGCACCGGCCACTGCCGGCAGGAGGTATATCCATCTGATCTTTTTCATGATATCCGTGTTGTTTCTATTTTCGTTCTTTAGCTGTTCTTGATTGTCTTGAGCTCGTACAGAGCCTTCATCATCTCTATCTGGTGCATGATGAGCTGCCTGCGGGCCGCATTCTCCTTGTTTATCTCGGAGACCAGGTCGGAGGCGTTCTTGGTGCCGTTCTCCACTCCGGCGGCGGTGGACTCGCGGATTTTCTCCCTGAGCTCCACTATCCGCTCATCATCCTCCACCGTCTTGAAATAGCGGCGTATCCCGGCCACCTGCTCCTGCACCTGGAGGTTGGTGTTGAAGAGGAAAGTCTCGCGCACCGAATTGACCTGCTCCTTCGAGTAATTCACTATCTTCTTGCCGTAGCCCAGGCTGTAGAGCTGGCTGATGTTCCACACCAGGCGGATACCGCCGATGGCGAAGGGCTGGAAACTGTTGTCCAGCATATTGAGTCCCGGACGGCCGTAGCCTCCTCGGATGAAGAGGCTGAACTGGGGCAGACCGCCGGCGGTCCAGTAGTCGAGCTGGGTGTCTATCTCCAGTTCCTGGGCCTTGTAGAGTTCCAGTTCCGGGCGGCGTATCTCCGACACTATCAAGGCATCCAGCATCGCCTCCTTATCCATCCCCTCGGGCAACGGCATGACCAGCTGCCGGCTGTCGTCTATCCTCACCCCGGTCATCATGGTAAGCACACGGAGATAGGCCTCGAGCATGGACGAAAGCTGGTCCCTGCTCTGATTCTGAGTGATCCGCTCGACCTCGATCAGGTCCAGGTCGGAGAGGTTGGCCACTCCGTTGGCGATACAGCCCTCGATGCGGGCGTATCCCCTCTCCAGCTCCTCCATCATGATGTCCACCTGCCGGATCTGCTGGTCGGGGTAGAGGATGCCGAAGTACAGCTCGTTGACCTTCTCCCGCAGCGAGTACATGTTGATCTCCTGCTGGGCCATGTCCACGTCGGCCTTGGCCCGGATGTTGGCCCGGTTGGCCGCTATCATGCCGCCGTCCCAGAGCACCTGCGACAGCTCGATGACGGCCGCGTACTGGTCCTTGCTGAAGGTCGGCATCTCAATCCCGTAGGGGCTCAGGTCGAAGGGGAACTCCAGCACGTCGGTCTGCCAGGAGGCCGAGCCCTGGAGGGATATCTGGGGAAAATAGTTCATGTAGGCGTTCTTCAGGGTGTACTCCTCGGTCAGGTCCAGCAGCTCGTAGCGCTTGACCAGAGGGTAGTTCTGCCGGACGAGGTCATAGCACTGCTCGATGGTGTAAACGTCCGGGGCATCCTGCTCCAGGCTGTCCTGCCGGGACGTTTCCAGTTCCTCACTGCCCGTGAGCACCCGCTCCGCAGACATGGCGGACGCTCCGGACACCGGGAACACCGCTACAGCAGCGAGGGCCGCCGCCAGTATATATTTTACAGTCGTTTTCATGGCTTGAGACTTCCTATTATGGTTCTGATTATCTCCTGCTTGCGCTGGGCGATGAACTCCTCCTTGTTGGCATCGGTGACAAGGCCCAGATCCTCCAGGAAGGGCAGGACCACGAAGAATGTCACGACGAGGGAGAACATGTTGAGCGTGATGTCCATAGTGCCGGTGGGCCGGATGCGGCCTTTCTCCACTTCGGCGGCAATCATCGCCTCGAGACGGGAAGTAGCCTCCGCACAGAGGTTGAAAATGCTGTCCTTGAGGGTCAGGCGCTGCTCCGGATTGATGACGAACTCGCTCAGGAACATGAAGGGCAGACGCTGATTGTCCGCCATCAGGTCGAAGAGACGGGACGTGCGGGCGGAGATAAGTTCCGCGAACGGAAGCTCCTCGTCCTCCCGCTGGACTATGCAGCCGATGAACTGGTGGAACTTCGACTCGAAGATCTTCGAGAAGAGATTCTCCTTTGTCCTGAAATAGTAGTGCACTAAAGCCTGGGTGCAGCCGGTCTCCCGGGCTATCTCGGTCATGCTGGTGAGATTGTACCCCTTGCTGAGAAAGAGCCTCTCCGCGCTCGCGAGTATCCGCTCCTCCATGCTGCTGTCGCCGCCCTCCCGGCCTTCTTTGTCGTCCTTGTCTTTCATCGCGTATTTAATAATCAATTAAATGATTTATTAAATGCAAATATAATACCATTTGCTGACATTCCGCTCCTGATTCCCTCATTTTTCGCAGACTTTCGGCATCCATTTTCCATCCTTTTGTCCAACTATATTTTATCGGGCTGACGCTCTTTCCACAAAGCGCTGACACCCAGCCATTTGAAAACTCCACCTTCCGCCGTAAGGCTTTTCAAAACGCTTACGGCGGAAGGCCCCATCCAAAAGAGACTGAATACCAGCACGAAAGCTGCCAACTCATCAGCCCGACAAAAAGTCGTCAAGCATAGACGGCAGCCATCGGAGAGTTATTGCGACTTTCCCGGAATCAGTCAGACACTGACGCATACAGCATGTCCAGGCTGTCACCATCGCGGTAAAGCACTGGAAGGGCATCGGCAGGCAGCCTGTCATGCACCATACAGAAATTATATCCACCGTCCAGACCGCACAATTCCTCCAGTCTATCCGGCGTAAAAGGCGCTCGGGAGAAAAAAACATTGACGTAGCTCCTGCTGTCTCCCAGGTCATAAACATCAAATTCAGGATAAGGTTGAAAAATCCGGGCACAATAGATTCCGGGGACCGCAAGCTCCGGTACTTCCGGCACAACACTCATTCCTCCGAAACCACATACTGCTGACAGCTGGACACACCGCATAACATCTTTCATGCCGTTGAAAGTATGGCCGAAAACGGTAATCGGAGCCTCAACGTCATATTTCCATATAATGTATGCACCGCAGTCCTGAACAAGACGCGGCCGAAAAATCTCCGCAAGTTCCTCCGGAAGAGTCATCTTCCCGCGGAACATAACTCCTCCCCTGGCCTTCTGTTCCTCATACCGGCGGCGGTGCTCCCGTTTCTGTACTTTAGTCGGCATGGTCGAGCCCCCTACCCCAGTTTTGAATCCAACAGCTCATACTCGCAGCCGAACCAGCCGTTCAGCACCTCTTCCGCTCTAAGCTCCATCTCCGGAGTGACATATTTCCGCAGTTTGTTAAACGCCAGCACCAGAGCTGCCACCTCGTCCAGCCAGCCGATGACCGGCAGTCTCTTGGCCGAAAGTATGTCCACAGGCAGAATCAGATATGCAATAGACGCAAAGATAACCGCTTTCTCCTTCCACGGCACTTGCTTGCTTCTCATCACATAATAAAACAGCAGGAGAGGCCGCGCCCCGGCCCGGCCCGCTTTCCTTGCCAGGGAGAATATCTTCTCCTTCAGGGCTTCGTAGTCGATAAGTTCCTTTTTCATCGCAATATTTTTATGTTATCCGGAAGTATAGAGCTTTCGGGGTTTGAAAATCTAACAGTACTTGACTCTTTTTGCGGGTAAGCCCGCATCTATAATCGATTCCTGTACCGAAAAAATCACTTATGCACCTACATACCGAAGTGAAAATTAATTCGGAAAGGAGTGCCTGTCTGAACATGAGACTCCTTTCCACAACAGAGGGATTACTTGCCCTTTACTCTTCTCAAATGCTTATTCATGGTTTCATAATCTCCCCTGGCCTCAGCTTCTTTGGCCGCCTTTATGTTATAATCGTCATCATCCCATTTTGAAGACCCCGTAAACGATGTGTGCCGATCATGCCTCATATCGTCCTCGAATCTTGAATACAGGACGTGGCCGCTTCCTACATCCGAACCTTCAGGCATATGATGCTCAAGTCCGGCGAACCCATGTCGTGACGCATCTATTGCCTGTCCTAATTGCTCAGTGAAATGGGTCTGTTCCGAACCGCTTGTGATATTCACCATGTGTTGATAATAGTCAATGTCCCCGGCAGACGGAGCATATGAGAATATACCCTCCGCATCATTATAATGTTTGAAAAAATAATCCAGACAATTGTTGAATGTCAAGTCCACTCCCTGCTCTTTGAGGTCATAATACGCCTGCACTCCAGATTCAGCAGAATCGGAACGGAGGATTCCATCAGGATGTGTCGGTCCACCTACCGTATCGCGCAATGAATTTACAAAATTTGTGATGTCTATACCATTCGCCGCTGCATGAATTCCTGCAAAATAATCACATATCAACTCCTGCGTATGCGGACTGAGATTACCGCAAAACTGCTGTAGCGCACGATGAGCACACTCATGCGTAAACACCAGGGTCATCGAATCCTCTCCTCTTATTCCCATCTCCATCATCTGCTCCCGGCTGAATCCGAATGCATCATCATACAGAGTGTCCGGATTATTCGTAAACACGCAAACTCCAAACTCAGGAGAATTCTGTATTGGAGGCATGGGAATTCCAAAAAAGTCACATGCTCTCTGCGCTGCATTTATGACCATCTCATCCGGCAGGAAATAATCGTTCACGACATTGAGCGCATGCTGTACATCCGCAGGGATATCCTGTGACACACCGCCTCCGCCAATCATATCGGACGACACTACGCCATAAGAGGCTACTTCATTCTGCAAAACGCCATCGTTACTGTTCTGTTGCCACACAGCATCTTCGTCTCCGAAGTTGAAGTCACTGTCCTCCATATACGGAGACTTATCAACATCTATACATTCATCAAACATATTATGCTTATTTTAATTTATTCACATTTAACAACCGCACGCATCAAGACCATGTTTCCATACTGAATGCCAGGAAATACACACGACTGAACAACATGCTTTTTACCTACATCATTCCCTAGGCCAGTATGTCTGTACAGACTATATGCTTCTCCTTTCGAAGGACTGAACATATAGTCCTGAATATTTTTCCCGGCTTTATTCCTTAAACGCAGACCATAATCGGTCTCCGGCTCATACCGTTTAACAAAACTTAACAGCTCATAAAGCCTGCCCTGAAGGTAAACAGGGTCATACTTACCGCCTTCCGCGAATTGTTCCGCGAGCTGATTACTCATCAATACTGCTGCCTGTCCCTGAGTCCTGCCATGCATAACGATATCTGAAACAGCCGACAGAATACGTTCCTCAGGAAACTGATAAACAAAAGTGCTGAGTTTCTCTGCAAATGTTGAAAGAAGCTCATCGCACACCAGGTAGCCGTCTCTAAATTGCACAAGACTCTCATCATGCGACACTACATTGGATTCGGACATACTCTTTGCTCTTTCTTCATTCGCCTTTTCGCCTACCTCGCACAACTTGGCATTCAACTCTTTCAGCTCGTCCACAGTCACCTTCACATCCGATTGGACGATTCTTAATTTACGGTCAAGGTCTACGATAGCCTCATACAGGTCCGCGCAGAAATACTTTCCAAGTTTACTGCACATTTGTTTGATTTTCTGATTCATGATTTCCTACATTTATTCGTTCCGTATACTTGATTTCCTCTGTCTCCGGGTCCTTAATCCTAAGAGTGTAGATGTTAAAATCCTGCTCCCCTATAGAGATCTCATAAACATATTCCCTTTGGGGTTGGAAAAGTTTTGGTTTATCCTTAAAACTGAATTCTTTGACCACTTCCAATCCTTTGACATTCTTCTCTGTCAATCCGATAATCAACTCATCCGAACGCACAAAAATGTCTCTCAATTCTCTGCCCCAGAAACAGCACGGCTGTTCTATATTCTTGACCACCTGACCCTTAAGTACTACTGGGAGCAAATATTTCTTCTGTCCCGAATACAGCATAGTCAGATTCTCATCGCTAAGATTAAACTTGGGGAAATTGGCTTTATAATAACTCTTGATATTTGCACGTTCGATGCTGACATCAGCCGACGATGTATATACAGTATATAGATTAAACGATAATATCTTGTATACCGGAACCTCATTACCCGATATCAACTGATATGCACACCCTGAAAGAACCGCAGACAAAGCCTCTATCGGATTATCCTGCTTTATAGATTCTTTTCCCAGTTTCTTTGCAAGCACCATATCTATCCGCTGCCTCAGCCAATTGTCCAAGGAGCCTCCTCCTACCAGCCTTATCTCGTCAATGGATATGGCTTGCGCAAGAAGATTGTCGACAATCTTTGAGACGAGACCGCAGATTACATCAGCACACGGATCAATTACCTCCCGATTATATTCACCTACCGAAAAATCAATACATTTCGGAACATTTACATTATGAACAGCCGACACCCACTCTCTAAAGGATTCCGGCAACCGGAACTCATTCCGATTTTCCAATGAGAGCTTCGCTTTCAACCACTCATCCCTCATATTTATCTCGAATTCCTTAGGATTCTCCTTGACATAAGCGTAGATAAATTTCCCCAGCAACTCATGGTCATTCTTGTATATCAACTCAGCCGAAGTACCTTTAATCATTCTTTTAACCAGGAAAAGCCAGAATCTACGGTCTATGTCCGTTCCGCCCTGAGCACATCCGGACGGCGGGCATTTCTCCTCGAAGGCCAGGTGTCCGCCATCCTCAATCAAAGATGTCACAGCCACATCAGTCGTACCTCCACCGACATCTATTATCATGTATTGCTTAAAAATCTTACGGCTTCCTGAAAGTATATTCTGCCGCAACGCACCATACAGTGACGCAGTTGCCTCATCCAACATTCTTTCATCCTTAAAGACTCTGTGGACAATTTTTACTATTCGATTATTTACAGCACCTCCATCACGTTTCCATATTGCAGGTGTCGTAATGCCCCACACACACTCGTCTTCCGAGACCGGACTGCCTTGGATATTCTGCAACACTTTGAGCATTTGGTTTTTCAGGACACGATACATTATCTCTATAACCAAGTCCAAAGGATACTCTTTCTTAGTATTTGTACAGACAGCCATCACATTAGGTGTCTTCTTGTAATTGTACAACAGCATCTTTAAGTCACTGAAATAGCAATACCCTCTCTTGTTGCGGTAACGGTTCGCCTGTACTCCAAAATAAATCAGGGAATCACTGTTTCCTGCAACGGATATTGCGTTCAGAACCTCTGTATCAGTAACTCCTTCTGATTTGAAATGGCTCAGAAGGCCCTCCTCTATCAGAAGAGCTGTCGGCACTTTAGGTATAATCCCATTTACCCCCTTATACGGAAGAAACTCCGGCCTTGCCTGGATTCCATCGGAAATTCTTGCATAAGCAGCACCACTGTTGGATGTGCCGAAATCGATTGCAACTGCATACTTTTTCATATTCATCAGCATTTTAATTATTCGTGTAATTTATCCTGCATTCTTTTAGCTGCCATCCTATACGCACTGTTATTCCCGCTTATCTTCTCTACCATCTCTGCGAACTTGTATAAAGATTTACGTTTTTCCAGCGAATCATACTGTACACTGCCCAACATGACATCAATTACATTCATGAGATTTTTCTGTGACTCGGGTACTGTCACATCCTGACTTTCCAACCAGGAGATAATTGCATCACATACAGCGGATTCCTCTTTATCCACATTTGATCCGGCCAATTTCCCAAGGTCCAATACGAACTCAGCCTTATTAAGCAGCAGTGCGGGCTGCAAAGCATAATACTCATCGCACAAACGCTTATACGCGCTGTCAAATAGAGGCAGATAAGCGTCAATCAGATTATTATCTATAATTTTACTGAAATAGTCATTGCACACTGTTTTGAATTTAGGGCTGACATTGGCAGATATAAGGTAATGAACATCTGCGAGTGCGCTCATCGTCATGCCTATATATGCAGAAACCATATCGGCTAAGATCTGAGTATCCTTCTCATCCACAGAGAACAAACGGGAATAATCCCCCAAAGACTCAAGTTCACTTAATTCCTTCTTCCCATTCAGATAATCCGCTATGTGCAGCTGCTCATACGTCTGAACATTCTTGGCCAACATCTGCTTCTGTACATCCACAGACGCTATACCAGTCACATTTTCCAACAAAGCCAGAGCATTCTTAGACCTTTCATAGCAAGCCGTCGATATCATCATACTCCAGTCCCAGTCTATATTTATCTCCTGGCGGAACATCCTATTCTGTTCCATACCGATGTTCCATCCTGAGACTATTATATGAATTGTCTTTCCATCATATCGCGGTTCCACAACCAGTGTCGGAATATATCTCAGGAAATAATAGATGGTCTCTGCTGCATGAGTCCCCGGACGCACATTCGGATTCCATGCCGTTGAGTAAAATATAACCGGACGCTCACCATTCCGTCCATATTCATTGATAAACACGGATTCCACATTCTGTATAACCCTGTTCCAGACTTGCGCGGTCACAATACCGCTGGACTGAACACGCGAATTAATTAACAGGGGATTGATGAATATATTGAGAGGCGTAGCCGTTGTCTCACTCTTCTGTGCAATCTCATGCTGAGAGACACCGTCTATGACATCAAAACCGTTATTTCCCAAGATTACAAATGGAGATATGTTCAATGGGAAATTCTGAGCCGCTATTGTTGAGTTTCTTGACAGCCTTGCCTGCGAAAGATTGTTCTGACGGTTGAGTTCCATCTGGTTCTTATGCCTCAGCTCCTCCATTTTCTGCTGAGTCTCATAATTTATCATTCCGCGGTGCACAGTCGCCCTGGCCTCTCCGCTTTTTTCATACGGGATGATTTTGTCAGAGATAAACTGAATAGGTTTGCGCAGCATCTGAGCGATTGCAACACCGCCCGCTATATGCGCGACACTTGCTAAAAATACTGAAACACTCATTTTTACTTAAGTTAAATTATCATCAAATTCTTCATCATCTGGCAAATTTCCATCATCCAGCACATTGTCACCATAAACCGACATATCATCGTCAACACCATTATTAAAGTCTTCGGGACTCACCATTATATCATATCCATCCGTCAATTCTTCAATAATACCGGACATATCAGATTGCAACGATTCTTCCTCAACTCCAAATACCGACATTATCTCAGAGACCAGGCCTCCGGAACTGACAGAAGACTCTATCAATCGACTTTCTTCCTCCGTCGCATTGCCGTCCAAGTACGCCGCCAGCATCTCGTCAGTAATATAGCTGTCGTCCATCCTATCCATAATAATCCTCCTTTCTTCTCATCACCGACCTGAGCTTAAGCCTGGCGCGGCGATGAAGATTATACAAGTTATCCACTGTTATATTCAACTCCTCGGCTACTGACTCAGGACTTCTGTCCTGAATATCAAGAGCTACAATCACCCTACGGTAACGCTCATCCGACAGCATTCCCACCGCGTTCATTACATCCATCCGGCAATCTGCCGGAACTACATGGTTACTGTGCATCTGCTCGTGATTATATAGACACTCCGGCGCACTGTTTTCCGACAGTTGCCTCCGTTTTTTAAGGAAAAATCTTACGGCTACGACACTGATCCACGTCGTAAGACGACTGCGGTAATCAAACTGACGCAATTTATACCAGTTACGGTCTGCCAGGAAGAGATACAGTTCATTGACCAGTTCCTCCCGGTCAATATTCCCACGGAATATACTGCTGATTATATAATTGAACAGAGACGAGCATTTTCGATGAAAGAACCAATCTATGACCGGTTCCTCACCTGCAATGACAGCGTTCACGATATCCCTGTCCGAATAGTTTTCGTAGTTCATCAGTCTGACATATTACGACACAAAAAGTGTGGATGATTGCGCCGTATCAGAGGCCTACCACAGCCTACACCACATGCAGCAATACCCACACTTACAGTGCGAGTATTTACTGATTGTCGTTGTGGTGTTGACGAAAGTGGTAGTTTCTGATATCACAAACAATCGTAAATAACTTCTATATGTCCAAATAAATACTTTTAGGCTACATTTTTTGTTTTTTACATTTCATGCAAATCTACAAAATATTTTAAGACCATTGCCTCTACCAACTTACATTTTTATTTTCTATCCACGATTGCCGGTTTAAACTTATATTTGCGTCCCATTTCCTACAGACAGATACAACATGACTTTAAGAGAATACGTACCTTTCTATAAACGCAACCTGAAAGTGGCCTTCCCCGTGATGATTACCCAGGCCGGGCAGGTGCTGGTGCAGCTGGCGGACAACATCATGGTCGGGCACCTCGGCGCGGCCCAGCTGGCGGGAGTGTCCTTCGCCAACGCCATCATCATGATCGGGCTGGTCTTCGCGATAGGCTTCGCGCAGGGTGTGACTCCGGTCGTGGGACAGCACTTCGGCAAGGGTGACGGCCGGGCAGTAGCGGTGGCCCTGAGCAATTCGGCGGCCCTCAACGCCATCATGGCAGTGGTCCTCACCGGCATCATGCTGACCGTCGGCGTCTTCATGGACCGGATGGGCCAGGACCAGGAAGTGCTCCGGTACGCCAAGCAGTACTACTTCATCATCGTCGCGGGCTTCATCCCCATGATCGCCTTCTTCAACGTCCGCTTCTTCTCCGAGGGCATCGGCAACACCCGCAACGAGATGTGGATAACGATAGGCACGAACATCCTCAACATCTTCCTCAACTGGGTGCTCATCTACGGAAAGCTGGGCGCCCCCGCACTCGGAGTGGCCGGAGCGGCCTGGTCCACGCTGATATCCAGAGTTCTGGGTGCAATAGCCTTCCTGATCATACTCTTCCGGGTAGAGGAGTACCGCAAGTTCGTCAGGCTCACCCCGCGCCGGGCGGTACACCTGCGGGAAATGCTCCGCCAGCTCAAGCTCTCCCTGCCCATATCGCTGCAGAACCTTCTGGAGGTCACGGCATTCAGCTTCGCCGCCATCATGGTCGGCTGGATGGGCAAATACCAGCTGGCAGCCCACCAGATAGCCCAGAACCTCAGTTCCCTGTCCTTCATGATAGCCACCGGCATCGGAGCCGCCGCCACCATCCGCGTCTCGCACCAGTTCGGGGCGGGCCGCCGGGAAGACGCCTACCACGCCGGCATAGCCGCAGTCCACATGGCCGTGGCCATCATGGTCTTCTTCGGTCTGCTGTTCATCAGCCTGCACCGGGTAATACCTTTTATATATACTGAGGATCCGGCCGTCATCCCCATAGCCGGAAGACTGATCATCATCCTGGCCCTCTACCAGGTCTTCGACGCCGTGCAGCTGGCCAGCCGCTCTTCCCTGCTGGGACTCAAGGACATCAACATTCCCACCGTATTTTCCGGCATCTCCTACTACGTCATCTGCCTGCCGAGCGCCTACCTCCTCGGATTTACCTTCGGACTCGGCCCGGACGGGGTATGGATCGGACTGCTGCTGGGACTGGCCGTGGCCGCGCTGCTGTTCAACGTGAGATTCCGCCGCGTCTGCCGCCGCTATATCGCTCAGGGGAAATACGACTATAGAGAGAACTCCCTCCACGCCTCACCGTCCCACTCCGAAGAGTAAACAGCAGGTCTCTGGACAACACCGTATAGCCTCTGCGCCACCGCCCTTACATTGTCCGAAATAAAATCAAAAAGCGTTCCGAATGAAATCCCGTCAGGATGCTGCTGGAGGGCTTTCAGCAGAAAGTATGTAAACAGACCGTGACGTTTCCGGGGATAGGGCAGAGCTGCCTCATCCTCCTGAGCCGCGAAGAACACTACCATACGGTCCTCAGGCCGGAGCCATTCCTCGGGTGTATCTCCGTCCTTGAAAACATTTATCCTCATACCGTTGCGGCTCACCTTACCATAAGTGGCATCTACCAGAAAAAGAGCGTCATCCACATTCCAGCCGGATATCCGCCTATATAGATTCCTCAATCCCAGCCCGCTCTGCACCCCCATGGACGAATAATCCACCGGAAGTAGATACGTCTCCCCCACCCCTTTGTCCAGCAGGCATTGTCCCGAGAAATATAGCAGAATCCTGGAATCAGAGTCGAGCAACGGAGCGATCCTGTCAAGCCACTGTTCCAGGGAACTGATATCCTCTGCATCCGCATCGGTAAGGTATGCAATGTTGTCCTCAGGTATATTCAGCCGTGAGCGGCAGTATTCCCGGAACACCCTTCCGTCGTTAATGGCATAAGGAACCTTCATTCCGGTTGCATAGTTTTGATTTGCAATAATCACAGCATACATATCCGAGCCCTCGCCAGACCCTCCGTATTGCGGAATGTCCACATCGGTGTCCACTTCAGTCAAAGAATCCGCCCCGGACTGGAGCATCTGCCTGTATATCTTCCCGGGGAGAGAAAAGTCCAGTTTCTCCAGATCGTAATCCAGCAGGATGGTACGGCCACCACTGCAGTCCGGATCCGTCCAGATATACGTCCTGCGGCCGGGAAACGTAAACTCCGCCTTAGCGACAGCTATCCGGTCCCCCTTTATACAATATTGAAAGTCAGCCTTCAGCCGGTCCCAGTTCTTCAACACGTCCCCTACCTCTTCCTCCGGCACGGGCAGATCAATATGAAAGTGCCTTCCACGCGTCCCGTGATCCACGACATCCACCGGGACCGTACCGCTCAACGTATCGTACAGCCCGACATTAAACTTCGGAGAGCCAATGCTGTTGGCCGCAGCATACTCCGCCTCGTAACGCATTTCCAAGCCTTCAAGGCGTGCCATGAATGTCTCATCATTGACCCGGACCTCCCAATCGGGAATAGTCTCGTCAGGTTCCTGAAGCTGCCACTCATTGACACGGTTCATCACCTTGTCCTTGGCATAGACCGAAAATGGAATGCCGCGAATCCAATCCAAGGCCCTGTCCTTGGTCCCGTACCACTGCCCGTTGCGGAAGACAAAACCTGTAGAGTCCACCCGGCTGACAGCCGCAAAACCATCTGAACCGAAATCAGACGCCACCTCATACCGGCACGGCACCAACTGATTGCCGTCCGTATCAATATAACCCCACAAGCCGTCACGGCACACAGCTGCATAGCCGTTGACAAAACGGTGGACCTCGTCATATTTATAGTCGACCAAAGTATCGCCGTTATGGTCAATGAAACCCCACTTATTGCCCGACATAACTGCCGCATACCCATCCGAAAACTGCCCGGCAAAATCGAACTGACACGGTATCACCGTAAGACCTGTAGTATCGACATAGCCCCACTTCAATGTCAGCGACAGCGGACCGAAGACCCCGCCCTCTGACACATTGCCATCCCGCGACAGCACTGCTGCCAAGCCCTCTGAAAACTCCTTAGCATCATCGAACTGACAAGCAATCACCACATTACCCACACTATCCACATATCCGTAAGAGCCGAACCAATCACGATAGGGCTGTAATCCGCGACTCTGCGCGCTCAGTTCTGAACCTGTTGACGCTGTCAGGAGCACCGTACAGAGCACCAGCTGCGATATAGATTTTCCGATTTTTTTCATACTCATACATCAACACCCCACTTCCCGCAAACCCTGTGCCGCATCAAAAGAATGCCGTCCGGAAGGTCAGGGCATGAAAAAAGGTCAGTGGGAAACTGACCTTCAGACTGGAGCGGAAAACGAGACTCGAACTCGCGACCCCGACCTTGGCAAGGTCGTGCTCTACCAACTGAGCTATTTCCGCGATTGGGATTGCAAAGGTAGATATTATTTTTTAATTTCCAAATTTTTTGAGAATAATTTCATTTTTCGAAAGGCACAGGCCTCCCTTAGGAGGATTTTGAGTATATTTGCGGAGATATAATAAAATAGCGCAGTATGGGAAGGAAGAGATGGATTCATGGTCCGGCACCGGTCAATATCGGAGGTACGGGACGGGTAAGAACACCGCGTAGAAGAACTGAGAACGGCGGAAATGGACGAGGCAGATCAAAGGATACGTACAGCAGGACCAGGGCCGATGGAGGCAGGTACGAGACAGGAAGACTGGGAGAAGAGATAGCTTTGGAATACCTTTTGCAAACAGGATACAAGTTGATTGAAAGAAACTGGCGCTGCCGCCACAAGGAGGTGGACTTGATAATGAAAGGTGACGACGGCCTGCACATAGTAGAAGTCAGGACAATGAGGGAACCCGTACTGCAGGAGCCCGAAATGACTGTCCGCGCATGCAAGCAGCATAATCTGGAAACAGCGGCCGTAGCCTGGATCAGGATGACGGGAGAAGATGCTCCGGTACACTTTGACATAGTGTCCGTAGTACTGGACAGAGGAGATACTCCGGCAGTTCTGCGCCTGAGCCATATCCGGGACGCTTATTTCCCAATGGGCCGGTGACTATCGGAAAGGACAGCGGACACGCACGTTTCCAGAGCAGATGCAAAGGACAAAACACAACTATATTAAAGATTAAACGAGATGAACAATAATTTCTATTGCGTAATAATGGCCGGCGGAGTAGGCAGCCGTTTCTGGCCTATAAGCAGGAACTCCATGCCCAAGCAGTTCCTGGACATCCTTGGGATCGGCAAGAGTTTCATCCAGCTCACATATGACCGGTTCCTGAAGATAGTTCCCGAGCAGAATATCATTGTAGTCACCTCATCCGCATATGTGGACATGGTCTGCAAGCATCTGCCCGGCCTTCCTCCCGAAAACATCCTGGCAGAGCCGTACAGGCGCAACACCGCACCCTGCATAGCATATGCTGCCACAAGAATCCGCCACATGAATCCGGACGCCACCATGGTAGTGGCCCCCTCCGACCACTTCATCTCCAACGAGAGTCTTTTCATCGACACCATCTCATCCGCCCTGAACTACGCATCACAGCGCGATGAGCTGTTCACTCTGGGCATAGACCCCACACGTCCGGAAACCGGCTACGGCTACATACAATGCAGCATGAAAGAGTCCACCACAGTCAACGGAAACATAGCCTACAAGGTCAAGACCTTCACGGAGAAACCAAACAGGGAACTGGCCCAGGTATTTGTCGACAGCGGCGAGTTTCTGTGGAATTCCGGCATCTTCGTATGGAATGCAGTCACTATCTGCAGAGCCCTGGAAAGATGGCTGCCTGAGATATACTCTCTTTTCAAGGACGGAGACAAATACTACTGTACACCCCAGGAGCAGAATTTCATCACCAAGATATATGAGGAGTGCCCTGCCATCTCCATTGACTACGGTGTTATGGAGAAGACCAGCCGCGCCTGGGTATTTCAGGCATCTTTCGGCTGGACTGACCTGGGCACATGGGAGTCTCTCTATCTCCACGCCCCCAAGGACGACAGCCACAATCTCATCAAGTGTCACGACACCATGATTGACTCCACATCAGACTGCATCATCGTTTCCCACGAGAAGAACAAGCTGGTAGTAGTCAAGGGCTTGAGCAATTATATGGTCGTAAACACAGACGACGTGCTGATGATCTGCCCCAGGGTAGAAGGTAAGTTCAAGGAAATCATCGCCGACCTGGCCGTCAACGACAAATCCCGATACATGTAATCAAACAGGAAACACAACTATATGACAGACAAGAAACCACTGAACATAGACATCCAGTCCGAGATAGGCCAGCTGGATGCCGTCCTGCTCCACACTCCCGGAGCCGAGGTTGAGAACATGACCCCGAAAATGGCCCAGAGAGCGCTCTACAGCGACATCCTCAATCTCTCCATCGCCCAGGAAGAATATGCACAGCTCAGCGGAGTACTCCAGAAGCTGGCCAAGGTTTATACCGTCAGCGACCTGCTGGTCAAGGTCCTCGACAACGATGCCGAGCGCCAGGCCCTTATCGGCAAGATCTGCGTCATGGAGCAGGTCACCGACTACTTCGACATGCTCATGGACATGTCCTCGGCCCGCCTGGCCAAGGTCCTCATCGAGGGACTCCCGGCCAAGATCAACACCCTGACATCTTTCCTTAACGAGGACTACTACGCCCTCTTTCCCCTGTACAACTTCTACTTCACCCGCGACGCCGCCGTCACCATCGGCAACAACGCCCTGATATGCAAGATGGCCAACCGCGTAAGGACCCGCGAATCCCTTATCATGGAAGCCATCTACAAGGGCAGCGGCGAGTTCAGCTGCGGCATCATCAACGCCTACGACTACCAGCCCGGCAACCCGGACATCTATATGGAGGGCGGCGACATCCTCATCGCCCGTGACGACATCCTCCTGCTGGGCAACGGCGCCCGTACCAGCACCCAGGGCATCGACCTGCTGGCCGCCCGCCTCGGAGCCCTCGCACCAGAGGGACGCCGCCACATCATCGTTCAGCAGTTGCCCCGCACTCCCGAGTCCTTCATCCACCTGGACATGGTTTTCACCCTTCTGGACAGGGACAAATGCATGGTGTTCGAACCCCTCATCCTCGGCGACAACCAGTACCAGACCGTCCACATCACCATGGAAAACGGCAAGGTGGTCAAGATCAACAGTGTCTCCAACATCTTAACCGTCCTGCGCCGCCTGGGCATGGACCTCGAGCCGATAGTCTGCGGCGGCGAGTCGGATGAATGGGACCAGGAGAGAGAGCAGTGGCACAGCGGAGCCAATTTCTTCTCCTTCGCCCCCGGCAAGGTCATCTCCTATGCCCGCAACACCCACACCCTGGACGAGCTGTCCAAGCACGGCTTCGAGATCATCCCCGCATGGGACTTCATCGAGGGCAAGGCGTCCGTCAAGGGCGACAAGCGCTGCGTAATCACCATAGAGGGTTCGGAGCTGCCCCGTGGAGGCGGCGGAGCACGCTGCATGACCATGCCGCTGTCGCGCAAGGCTGTTAAATGGGAATAATTCAATCAGTTCAATAATATGATCAACGAGAAAATCGAGAGCATCCTGGCGGAAATCCAGGGTGCAAAGGCAAAGACAGAAAAGGAAATCGAGGAGCTGAGGGTCCATCTGCTCGGCAAGAAGGGAGAGATCACCCAGCTTTTCGAGGAATTCCGCACCATATCGGCGGATAAGAAGAAGGAATTCGGCCAGAAACTGAACAATCTGAAGAATGCGGCGGCAGCCAAGATCGAGGAACTCCGCAACAGCGCCGCCGAGTCTTCCGAAGGCGCAGCCCCCTCCTTCGACATGACCATGCCCGGAGACCACTTCGAGCTGGGCACCCGCCATCCCATATCCATCACCCGCGAGGAGATCATCTCCATCTTCCGCAAGCAGGGCTATGCACTGGCGGAAGGCCCCGAAATCGAGGACGACCACCACGTATTCGAGGCCCTCAACTTCCCTCCGGACCATCCGGCCAGGGACATGCAGGACACATTCTTCATCTCCTCAGGCGTCAATCCCGTCCTCCTGCGCACCCACACCAGCTCCGTACAGGTGAGGACCATGGAGAACCGCAAGCCCCCCATCCGCGTGATATGCCCCGGCAGGGTGTTCCGCAACGAAGCTATCTCAGCCCGTGCACACTGCATCTTCCACCAGGTTGAAGGCCTCTATGTGGACAAGAACGTGTCTTTTGCCGACCTCAAGCAGACGATTCTGATCTTCGTGCGCGAGATGTTCGGTCCGGATACCAAGATCCGCATGCGTCCCTCCTACTTCCCCTTCACGGAGCCCAGTACCGAAGTGGACATCAGCTGCAACATCTGCGGCGGCAAGGGCTGCAATATCTGCAAGGGCACCGGCTGGCTGGAAATCATGGGCGCAGGTATGGTAGATCCCAACGTACTGGAAGCCTGCGGAATCGACTCAAAAGTTTACACTGGTTTCGCGTTTGGCATGGGAATTGAACGCATAGCCATGTTGAAATGGCAGGTCAAGGACCTGAGACTGTACTTCGAAAACGATGTACGTTTCCTCAGAGAGTTCGAAACCTCCATCTGACGCAGGATATTTTTCATACATTTTTTTACTATAAAAAATCCCGGCAGCCTCAAGAGTGAGACTGCCGGGATTTCAATTTATTCTTTTTTCAGAAACCACTACTGGAATATCCAGCGGAGGCTGAGCTGCATCATCCATGTAGAAGAGAGGCTGATAGAAGGAGAGAACTCCTTGGTCATACGCTCTGTTCCGTTTGTCATGAAATGATAAACAGGCTTGGAGCTCTGGCCTACACCGCCCTGGGTGTAACCGTTACCTGCAACCTCGAGAATCTGGGTACCGTTGGAAGACCAGAAATGTCCCCAGTTCTGATTGAGAAGGTTGCCGATATTCTCGATATCCAGACCGATCTGGATGGTATGGCGCTGGCCGTTCTTCTGAGGGATGTAGAAATTCTGGAAGATACGTACATCGAACTGATGTGTCCAGGGGGCCACCAGACCGTTACGCTCAGCGTACTGACCCTTGCGGGTACTGAGGTACTTACTGTTGTTGATAAAGTTCCAGAAATCCTCGGCCTGCTCGGCAGCTGTATAGGTTACGTCTGTTCCGGGAATGGTGTAATCCTCGAATGTCAGCTCGTCCTTGCTTGCAGGCACGTAGATCAGGTTGTCGGCACCGCCGTCACCCACGATATTGGATGTGTAGGTGTAGGAGTATCTTCCGCGTGGACCGCCTTCATAGAAGATACTGATTCCTGTTCCGAAATTCTTCGCATAATCTGCTGTATAGCTTAGGGATGCAATTATACGGTGAGGCATCACATAACCTGCATAACCGAGTTCAACGAAATTCTGACCGTTTACTGTAGAGGCATTCTGCCATGCAGAGTACACCTGGTCACCCCAGCCGTCACCGTAACTGAGTGCATTGCTGTAGGTATATGCTATCATTCCGTCAAATCCATAATAATTGTGCTTCTCGAGCTTGGCCGTTACGGAATAATAGTGGCCGCCCTTCTTGGAGTTGTTCAGCAGGTAGGCGTTCTGGAGGCTGGGCTCGTAGTAGCCGTCCCATACGTAACGGTTGTCCGCGAAGTTGTTGATATTGGAATATACGGGATCCTTGAGACCTACGTTGGTGATGGTCACGGGATTGATGTCGTAATTGTATACACCCTCTACTGAGAGCATCACGTCACCGGGCAGGATGTAGTCGATAGCAAGGGAACTCTTCCATGTCTGGGGCATCTTGAGGTCCGGAGCCATCAGGGAGATGCTGGAAATGCTGGTGGAAGATGGAGTTGCTCCGTTGGGATAGAGCCAGTTGAGCTGCTCGTTCCTATCCACAATGAAAGGAGGCACCTGAAGGTCGCCGCCGGCAACTCTGGTAGTAGTGGCCTGGATCACACCTGCGTCACCGGCCTGAGCCACGATCCACACGAAAGGCAGACGGCCCGTGAAGAAGCCCGAACCTCCGCGGAGCACGAGGCTGCGGTCACCGAGGATATCCCAGTTGAAGCCGATACGGGGCGAGAACATAACGGTGGTGGAGGGAAGCTGACGGGTGTCGTACTTACCGCCGTTGCCGTTGTACTCTGCGAATGTGGCGTCAGCCACCTGCTGGTTGAAGTTGTAGTCCAGCGAAGGATAGACAGGTATCTCCACGCGAAGACCATAACTGAGCTTGAAACGGTTGAATGACATCTCATTCTGCAGGTAGAGGGATACCTGGTGGAAATCGAACTGAGGGAAAGCCTGCGACCAGTCGTCGTTAAACGAGTGGGTGATGGCATACTGTGACGGATTGTCGAAGAGAGTACCGTTGTTGATAGCGTTCATCAGATCCTCCTCCGTATCGAAAAGGAATGAATAGTAGCCTGCACCGAATCTCTGGAAACCATTTTTGGTCCTGTTCCACTCATACTGCACACCGGCTGTGAGCTGGTTGATGCCCAGAGAAGCGGAGACCTCGTCTGTCACGGTCACTGTGTTCACGTCCCTGAGGTTACCGAGGGAGAAGAGCTCAGTACCGAAAGAGGTGTAGTAGTATCCGCCTACTCCTATGTCCACAAAGGGGAACATGCCTCCCTCTGTACTTCTGGGCTCGTTCTGATGGGAATATGTGGCACGGAGCACGTTATTGACCTTACCTTCAAGGAAACGGGAGTTGAGTTCAGCCGCTATCGAGGAGTAGTTCTGCTCGGTGAAATACCTGGCATTCTGGAAGTAGATAGCCTCCATATCCTGCCTGTCGCCCCTGAGGCTGTTCCTGTCGGCAAGACCGCTGGTCGAGGTCGAGGGAGGCGAAGGATATTTCGACTTGGTCATGTTGTAGCGGATATTGAACTTGTGGTTCCTGTTGATGTTCCAGTCAATACGGGCCAGGAACTTATAAGCGGGGCTGATCGTGGAATATCCCTGATAAGCACCGGGGTTGTATCCCCACTCATCGATAAGGTAGTTCTGGAGAGCATTCATCACGTCTACAGAAGGACGGGCATAGCCGTCATTTCCGTCTGTCCAGGGATGATCTTTAGAGGATGCCTGACGCGAGGGACCCGGTTCCACGTCTCTCTCCATCTCGAAGTTGAGGAAGAAGAAGAGCTTGTCCTTGATGATGGGACCACCGACACGGGCTCCTACGAGGAAATGCTGCTCAGGGTTGATGGTAAGCTCATTGCCCTCTACGTATTTACCTCTGAACTTCTCATTATAGAAATATGAGTATGCAGATGCCTCAAAATCATTGCTGCCCGAGCGGGTCACGGCATTCATAGCAGCTCCGATAAATCCGCTCTGACGCACATCATAAGGTGTCACGTTCACTGATATCTGCTCTATCGCATCCATGGAGATAGGGGATCCGCCGGCAGGCATGGTTCCTCCGATACCGAACGCGTTGTTGGCCGCGGCACCGTCGATGGTGAAGTTGTTCTGACGGTAGGTACCGCCGCCGATCTGAGGACCGTTGCCGCTGTCATAGGCCTGCGGAGTAAGCTTGATTACATCCTGCACATGTCTGCTGATGACAGGCATCGTGCTGAGTGACCTCATGTTCACTGACGTCACTGCTCCTGACCTGTCCGAGCGCATGTTGGAAGTAGCGCTTTCCGCCACCACCAGAACCTCGTCGAGATCCATGCTCTCTTCCTGGAGAGTGGCATCCACAACAAAGTTATCGGCAAGAGCCACATTTATACCGGTAACTTCTGTCACCCTGTATCCGAGCATCTCTACTCTGACGGTATAGGGGCCTCCGGGAAGAATGTTAAGAATTCGGTAGTTACCCTTGGAGTCGACAATAGTCCAATACTGAGTTCCAGAAGGAACGTGAACAGCAATGACTGTAGCACCGGCTAGCTCGGCACCGTTCTCGTCTGTAATCCTACCGCTGATTGATGAAGTTGTAACCTGAGCTGATGCCGCTACTGCGACAAAAAGGCCCAACAAGATTAAAGCAATCTTTGTGATTGTTCTTTTCATTGGTGTAGATTGTAATTTGGTTGTAAAATTTTCCGCAAAAAAATTCAAAAAAATTTGCATATCCAAATTTTTGTTGTGACATTTGCGCGACATTTCTGAAAAGGGAATGTAAAACGAGTTTTGTGGACAGATTTGCCTGCTTGCAACCACACTAAAAAATGCTAAAATGAATCTTTCATACAGTTAGTGTTTTGTCAAATCTCTCCGAAACTCGTTCGGAAGAGATTTTTTTGTTTTATATACCTTTTATATATTATGGCATATTTTTTCACTTCAGAATCAGTTTCAGAAGGACATCCTGACAAGGTGGCCGACCAGATATCGGACGCCATCCTTGATGACTTCCTGCGTCAGGACCCCGAGGCCAAGGTGGCCTGCGAGACATTTGTAAGCACCGGACTGGCCGTCATAGGCGGCGAGGTCCGCTCAGACGCATACGTGGATATCCAACACGTGGCCCGCGACGTGATAGAGAAGATCGGCTACACCAAGGCCGACTACATGTTCGACTCCAAGTCCTGCGGCATCCTCTCCGCAGTGCACGAGCAGTCCCCCGACATCAACCGGGGTGTAGTCCGTGAGGAGAAGAAGGAGCAGGGCGCCGGCGACCAGGGCATGATGT
>DWYD01000154.1 GCA_019118865.1 Candidatus Coprenecus merdipullorum
ACTGATTTACAATTAATTATAAACAAATTTAAACAATTTCTTAACATTTTATTTGTCGCAACTATTTTGTTGCTATTTCCGCAGGATTGAGTAACTTTGCGCGATTTTGAATTTAAGCACAACATCAAGCACTATGAAGAAAATGATTCTGACGGCAGCGGTCATTACGGCAGCTGCGATGACAGTCTCCTGCAACAAAGACTCTGAGAACGCAGGCCTGGGCGTGGATGCCGAGGCCATCAACTACCCTCTGAGCGGCGGCACCTACGACATCAACCTGACTTCCGGAAAACCCTGGAACGCACTCTACTGCGCCGAATGGCTGACCGTGACTCCCGAGTCCGGAACAGGTGACGCGACCGTCACCGTGGGCACGGACACATGGGCCAATGAGGACAGCGAGGAAGCGCGTATGGCCAGTGTCTACTTCACCGACGGCACCGACACCGTATCGGTCCTCATAGGCCAAATCAACGATGACAATATCTCCGTACCGGAAAAAGAGCACTTTGTACGCGGTAATTACATTACAGCTGATTGCAATACATTACATTTTCCAGTGTATGGAGGAAGCTATACCATCAATGTAGATTCATATTTCGGATGGATGATAGAATGCAATGCCGACTGGATTTCATTCTCCCCGGCATGTGGTCCTAAAGGCTATGGCTCTTTCATTGCTACCGTTCAGGAATGGAGCAATCCCGGCAATGAGGAAAGCCGCACAACGACCGTCAGAGTAGAAAGCGGCTCCGTCGGGACCGACATTGACATAACGCAGTTCAATGACGGCTCCATAGTACCCGGCCCGAATTCGAACAGGTAACTGTCACTCAGCATAACGACACCACCATAGTTCCAGGCCCAGCTGCCATCTGACATCCGGTAAAGACGGCCCGGAACCTGAAACCGCAAACCCGACACAGCCAGCCGTAAGCCGGACTGTCAGGCGTAATGAATCTCGACGACCTTGCCGATAGCCTTGAGGTTAGCGGCAAGGCGTTCTATTAATTTGAGTTTCAATGTAGTGTCTATGGGCAGACCCTCATGGGCCTTGTTGACTCCCTGACCTACGAAGAAGGTGATATGGGTGGCCTTCTCCAGCAGCATCTCGGCCAGGAGCGAGGCTCCGTCCTGCTTGGTGAACATCTTGGGTGTTAGATCGTTGGGCGAGATGTATTTCTCCGTCAGCTCGAGGAGGCGGCGCAGGGTGATCACACCCTCGGTCGTAAGGTCGATGCCGTCGATATGGCCGATGGGCGGAATGTCCTTATCCGGGAAGTCCAGACTGGTAGTAACCTTCTTACCCAGGTAGCGGGCCACGATCTGGGAGCTGGTGCCTCCGCACACAATTTTCTTGCTGTCCCCCTCCATGAACTTGCCCACGTAATAGTCGTCGTTCTCCTTGTTGACCGGAGGGCCCACCATCAGGTTGACGTGCAGGGCCTCGCGCATCTTCAGGGCAGCCACGGTGGTATCGTCCCCGGGCTTGTCCATGTACAGGTCGTTGCAGGCGGCGGCCAGGAGCCAGGCCACGCAGCGGGCGGACATCTCCGGCTGGATATTGCGGTCCAGATGCTCCATAATCTCGCGGCGGTCCCAGCCGAAATTGAGCACCCGTCCGATACCGGCATGGATAGTGCCGTCGGACATGACCATCACCACATCCCCGTCGCACAGCGACAGTTCCGAATGGTAGACCTTCTTGCCCAGCACCTCCAGGGGCTTGCGGTCGAAGTCGATGCAGCGGCCGTCGTGATAATATATCGCCTGAGGATTGTCGAACTCGAAGAGATATCCCTTACCGAAAGCATCCACATGTATGACCGAGAAAGTGGAGTAGGCCACCCCGCGGACCTTGCACACCGGCAGGGTCTGGATCATGGTCTCGATGCAGTCCTCGATGGGGATGTTGTTGGACACCATCGTACAGAGTATCTTCGAGGACAGGGTGGAGAGGATGTTGGCCTTCACCCCGCTGCCCAGCCCGTCGGCCAGCACGAGGGTGGTGTAGCCGTCGACTGTCACCCATTCGACATTGTCCCCGCAGAGCTCTTCCCCGTACTTGTTCAGGGAGACGTACCCGTATTCTATAAACAGTTCCTTCATAAACGGCCCTCCTGAACATTAGGATTTTTCCCCGGACTTTTCCCTCTCCTCCTCTTCCTGCATGAGTGTCTTCTTGAGCTTTAGCAGGGCCACCTTGGTCTCGGCCGTGGTCTCACCCAGCAGCGAGGCGATCTCCTGGGCCACGCGCATCTGCTTCTTGATCACGTCGTCGGTGGTGGCCAGTGTCTCCATGCGCATCTTGCCCAGCTTCTCGCTGTACTGCACCTCGTCGGTGATGTCCTTGAGGATGCCGAAGAGGGCGTGGTTGCTCTTGAGGATGCTGATGGACAGGTCGATATGCCGCCGGGTCTCGGAGACGTACATCTTCTTGCGCACGTACTGCTTCCCGGAGTTCTGGGCGATGAGGAACTCGGTGGGATTGAAGAAATCCACGGCCGGCAGACCCTTGACATTGACGGTGGTGATGCCCAGGAGCTCGCGGGCCTTGGCGTTGATGTCCACCACGTTCATGTCGCTGTCCAGGACGACGATGCCCTCGGGACTGTTGTGAATGATCTCGTAGGACATGGACTCGGCTCTCTCACGCATGTAGGGCAAGCAGATGTCTATATCGGCATAGCCGTTGAACACGGCCCAGGCCTTCTCGCGGCAGGTAGGGTAACCGCAGGAGCCGCAGTTGAGCTCGTCCTCGGGCTTGAACTTGCCAGTACGGCGGAGTATCTCCTCTATCTGCTCCGGAGTAGGTATCAGGCTCCTGTTCTCGATCCTGGGATATGCCGCGGAAATATCCACGGTGTATTCGCGGTCGCCCTCCTTCTCAGGCCGCAGCACCTCGCACTCATGCCGCACATACCGTTTCACATCTACCGTCGCCCTCACTCCCTCGCCGTCACCTATCAGACTGCAAGGACCGCTGACACAGGCATTCTCACACATATTCATCTCGAAGAACACCCCGCTTACCTTTTCGATATTCTCCAGCGTATTGACGCAATTCAGCGGACCGTCCACCGCCACATAGTCGTATCCCTGGGGACGCGCCTCGAACGCATGAATGATGCCCCGGCGGACCGGATAGGACTTGCTGCGGTTGGCAGGAGCTTCTCCTGAGATACCGGTGCAGCCGTATTTCTCCCCTTCCAGGGCCACAGCATCAGGCAGGGGGAAGGTAAGTCCCCTCTCGACCATCAGCCGGCGCAAGTCCTCGAAGGTCAGCACTCCGGCTATCAGTCCGCTCTCACGGGCCTCCCTCTTCTTGGCAATGCAGGGTCCTATGAAAATAACCTTGCAGCCGGGAAACCTCTGCCTCAGCATCTTGGCATGGGCAATCATCGGAGAATCCACCGGTGCGAGGTACTTCAAGGCATCGGGATGGTACTCCTGGATGAGGCGGCAGAGGGCCGGGCAGGCGGAGGTGATGAAATTCTTATACTCTCCTGTGGCAATGCACCTGGCGTAC
This sequence comes from Candidatus Coprenecus merdipullorum, assembly GCA_019118865.1. GTDB lineage: Bacteria > Bacteroidota > Bacteroidia > Bacteroidales > UBA932 > Coprenecus > Coprenecus merdipullorum. The sequence goes on from DWYD01000154.1 coordinate 3,530, forward strand.
TCCTTGGTCACGGCATTGGCTCCGACGGCGGTCTCTTCTGCAAAGGCGAAGCCTAGCTTGAGCAGCACGGCCTCCATCTGTGCAAAGCCCTGAAGACGGAAGGAGGAGATGAAGGACGGTGCAATGCTCGCCACCACATTGTCCCCCGAGAGCAGGAGGGCGTCCACCTCCTCCTTCTCGCTATGGACGATCTTGGCATTCTGAGGGCAGACTACCGTACAGCGTCCGCAGAGGATGCACCGTTCCTTGATGATCTGAGCCTGATGGTTCTTGACCTCAATGGCTTTCACCGGGCATTCCCTGAGACATTTGTAGCAGTCCTTGCACCGGGCTTTCTTAAATTCGAGATATTCTTTCATAAGCTTGGATTGTCAGTACCGGACCCCGGGTTACGGCTGGGGCAGGCCGAGCTTGGGATACACTTCGGTGAGGAATTTTTCCTCTATATTGTCCTTGTTCACGCCTCGGACGAAGACGTCCGCGGAGCCGTCGAGAGCCTCCTCGGCCCTCATTACGACCCCGTCGGCACACTGTCCGAAACAGAAACTGGCCTGAAGCTCGATGAGCTCCTCCACGTCGTACTTGCGGAGCATTTCCTTCATGCCCTCGACCACGTCGTAGGAGCCTTTGAGGTGACAGGAGCTTCCTATGCAGATTTTAACTATCATTGTCCTGTGCTATAGTGGATTACTGTTTCATTGCCTCCACCTCTTCGGTCGTCATGGGCTTGTAGAGATGTCCGAGCCGGCGCTTGCCGTCGGGAGTGATGAGGTAATCCTCCTCGTTGCGCAGGCCTCCGAAGCCCTTGAACTTCTCTATCTCGTCATAGTTGAGGAAGTCCTTGAACTTGCCCTGGCTTCTCCATAGGTCTATCAGCTCGGGAATGAAGTAGATACCGGGCTCGATGGTGAGTACGAAACCGGGCTCCAGGGGACGTGCCAGACGCAGGGACTTGAAACCGAAGGTCGCGCTCTTGGGATGACCGTCGTAGCCTACCCAGACCTCGCCCAGGTTCTCCATGTCGTGTACGTCCAGTCCCATCATGTGGCCCAGACCGCAGGGGAAGAACATGGCGTAGGCTCCCTCGCTGGCCACCTCGGCGGGATCTCCGGTCACCAGACCGATGCTCTTGAGGTCGGCGGCGATGGTCTCCGCCACCTTGAGGTGAATCTCCCGGAAAGCGATGCCGGGCCTGAGGGCATCCACAGCAACGGTATGCGCGTGCAGGGCCATATCGTATATCATCTTCTGCTGTTCTGTGAAACGCTTGCTGACAGG
>DWYD01000155.1 GCA_019118865.1 Candidatus Coprenecus merdipullorum
ACAGCAAGCTGCAGCAGAATCCCGGATACTAATCTAGTAAGTTAAAAACAAATCAACGATATGAAAAAGTTATTGACTATAATATTCCCGGTGCTGATGGCCGTGCTTGCCCTGGCATCCTGCGCCGAAAAGGAGATAGTGGTCTATACTCCTGAGAATGCCGTGGCACCGGTTCTGGATGCGATTCCGGAACCTGACGGCAGTTATGTGCTGGTGGACGGAGAGACATTCGCCACACTTACCTTCTCTGCAGCTGACTTCGGTGTAAAGACGGCTGTCAGATATACTGCATATGCGGACATAGACGAGAACTTCTCTTCCAAGAAATCCCTTGGGAATGTTCCGACAGATACCGCAGGCATCACAGTAAGCGGGCTTACGCTCAACAATGCACTGATTTCCCTGGGATGTGAGCCTCTTCAGCCCGTCCAGGTATATTTCAGGATAGAGGCGGAGATGATGGGCGAGTCATCGACAGTGGGCACAGTGGCAGCCCTCATTTCCAATACGGTATCGGCATCGGTGACACCGTATAATGCAGAGAAAGTATATCCGGCAGTGTATGTCATCGGTGCTTTCTGCGGCTGGGATCACACTCAGACAGCCTTCCTTTTCAGCTATGCCGAGGATGAGGAAAACTATACTGGAGTCGTGGACTTCGGTGCCGAGTGCGCGGATTACGGTTTCAAGATCACCGGTGCGGCCAACTGGGACAACGGCAACTGGGGTACAGGTGACATGACTTCCACCGATCCCGAAGCTCCTTCGATTACTTTATGGGATGACGGAGGCAGCGGCAACATTACCAACTACAGCTCGTTCCGCTACTACAACTTCCACTTTGTGAAATCATCTCTGACACTCAACATGATCAAGGGCTTCAACAGCGTGAAGGTCGCCGGAGACTTCAACGGATGGGCTGCTGACGACAGCAACACCGATGAGATGGCCCAGATCCGCTCCAACGGTAAGTTCTATATCGACCTTGACATTACAGCTGCCGGAAGTTTCAAGTTTATTCTGGACAACGGCGGTACATGGATTGGAACAGGTGAGGGCGAGAACGGTGTGGGCATCGGCTCGGGCGACAACATACAGATTGCAGAACCTGGTCAGTACAGGTTCTACCTCGACCTCAATGACTGGGACAATCCTACCTACAGTCTCAGCACAGCCGACTACGGCAAGCCAGTGGGCGGTGGCGATGACCCTGATCCTGATCCCGATCCAGACCCTGATCCTGATCCCGATGAGCCTGTATGGGGAATAAAGGGAGACTTCGACGGTGACACCGGATGGGCCAATGAATATGTGATGACGGAGTTCCCCGCAGGCAGCGGTATCTGGGTGAGTGCTCCCATCAACTTCGCCGAGGGCAATCAGTTCAAGATCCAGTACAATAACTGGGAGGCAGAGATAGGCGCGGCAGCGGCCGGTGATACCCTGTCGACAGGCGTGGTCTATCAGGGACTGACTTCCGGAGGTTCGAATTTCGGAGTGTCTGCTTCGCAGGCAGGTCTGAGAAAGGTGGTTCTCAATACCAATGACAACACTGTCTACATCCTCGGATGGGGCGTTATCGGAGCGGTTGCCGGTGACAGCTGGGGAAATGACCTTCCCATGCTCTATGACGCGGCAGCAGGCACATGGACATCCGCAGTCCCTGCAGAGATTCAAGGTGAGTTCAAACTCAGATGGGCCGGTCAGTGGTCTACCAGCGAGACGACTGTCCCTGACCGCGGTCTGGCGGACGGCGCATCCTTCGCAGTGGGAGCTCCCATCAGCCTCAAGCAGGGCGGCGGCAATATCAACCCCGGCGAGAATGTCGGAACCTACAACATGGTTTACGACGCGGCCAACGAGACCCTGACTCTCACGGCAGCCGAGTAACAGAAGATTTTAATGGAGGGCGGGGCAGATATTGTACCCGCCCTTTTTAATATTGTACTGTATCCATCGTGTGTGGAATGTCACTATTCATTTTAGTTGGATGAGAAGTGTTTGAAAATCAGCAAGTTGTGAAAAATGCAAAATGTAAGGAGAGCGTAAAAAGGCCGTATTCCGCGTAATTTGTGACCTTCTTACATTTTTTAGAATCAATAATTTACTGAAAATTACGATATTGCGACATAACGAAAATGTATAGTGGTATTTTGCGGTTATCTTAAATGAAATAAATATTATGAGACAGAAATTTTGGGCAATATGTCTGCTGCTCCTGCCGCTTCTGGTCCTCTGCTCCTGCGAGCCTGAAGGCCGGGAGGAAGGCGGGGGTGGACTGAGCGGGACGCTGACGGCGGATCCCATCGAGTGGGACGGGACGAAGAATGCGGAGATTACCTACCAGCTGCTGGTGTATTCCTTTGCCGACTCGGACGGAGACGGCATAGGTGATTTCCAGGGTATCATCGACAAGCTCGACTACCTGGACTCGCTCGGAGCGACGGCCCTGTGGCTCTCTCCCATACATCCTGCGGCCTCCTATCACGGCTATGACGTGAAGGACTATGCGGCTGTGAATCCAGATTACGGTACCCTCGAGGACTTCAGGGCCCTGGTGGCCGCGGCCCACGGGAGGGATATCAAGATATACATCGACTACGTACTCAACCACAGCAGCAAGGACCATCCCTGGTTCCTGGACGCCAAGGAGAATGAGGACAGCCCTTACCGCGACTTCTATATCTTCTCGGACAACCCCCGGGCTGATATAGAGGCCGGACGCATCCCCATGATCAATACCGAGGGCTCCAACGGCTACGACGCATCCCAGTGGTACGTGGCCGGCAATGCCGCCGTCGGCACTATGGAGTTCGTCCTGGACTGGACCGACCCCGATGCTCCGACCGTTACCGTGACCCGCACGGACGGGCCGGCAGACCCGGAGAATACCGCTCCGGATACGGACAGCGACAAGTACCTCTACCTGGGCGACCCCGGCCGTCACGTGAAGTTCTACGATGACGGGGGCGGGATGTACTCCCTGACGGTGGATTTCGATTCACCCTGGGGTTTCCTGATCCGCCCGATGAACTCCGACGAGTGGCCGGCCGGTTCCAAATACGGTGCACAGAGCGCTTCGGAGGCCATGATAGAATATGGTGTACCCAAGGAACTTTTCACCTCTCAGGACAACAACGCCGTGGCCGATCTCCTGATGCCCGGTACCCTCTACTATCATTCCCACATGTGGACCTCCTGGTTCGCGGATCTCAACTACGGGGCTGCCGGTGAGGCCGAGAAGTCCCCTGCCTTCCAGGAACTGGTGCGCATCGGCCGCCAGTGGGTGACTGACTACGGCATCGACGGCATGCGCCTGGACGCCGTGAAGCATATCTACCACAATGCTAATTCCAGCGAGAACCCGACATTCCTGGGCAAGTTCTACGATGCCATGAGCGAGGGTTTCACCGGAGAGGATCCCTTCTATATGGTCGGAGAGGTGTTCTCGGAGCACAATGAGGTGGCGCCCTACTACGCCGGCCTGCCCGCGGCCTTCGAGTTTGCCTTCTGGTGGAGACTCAAGGATGCCGTAAACTCCGGCACAGGCAACACCTTCGTGAAGGACATCCTGTCCTATCAGCAGGAGTATGCCGCCGTGCGTCCCGACTATATCGAGGCCACCAAGCTGTCCAACCACGACGAGAACCGGGCCGGCAGTGACCTGGGCGAGTCCACCGCTAAGATGCGCCTGGCCGGTGCCGTGCTTCTGACCGCCGGCGGCGAGCCCTACATCTACTACGGTGAGGAGCTGGGTTATACCGGAGTCAAGGACAACGGCGACGAGTATGTGCGTATCCCCATGAACTGGGGCGACAGCTACAACACCAAGCTGGCCGCCTACACCGATAAGGCGGAGGTAGCTCTCCCGACGGCATCTGTCTCAGAGCAGGCCGCCGACGCCTCGTCCGTCTTCCGGGTGTACAAGGATTTTGCCCGGGCCCGTCACGCCTGCCCTGCCCTGGCTCACGGCCGGATGGTGCGCCATGACCTCTACAACGAGACCCTGACCGCCCTCCCCGCGCTTTGCGCCTGGATCATGGAAAGTGAGGAGGACCGCGTGCTGGTGCTGCACAACTTCAGCGGAGGCGAGATCAACTTCCTCCTGCACGACACCGTCACCGGTACGGTAGCCGTCCAGGGCGAGGTGTCCATGGACCGCAGCGGGGACACTCCCCGTCTGACCATGGGCGCATATTCTTCCGTAGTATTCAATATTTGAAATGAAAACATTCAGATTGATGATAACGGCGGCAGCTGTATTGCTTATGACCCTGTCCTGTTCGTACAGGGTGGAGCGCAACCCCTTCTTCGATGAGAAGTCCGCACCGGCAAGACCCTGCGTGCTCCTGTCCGATACGACCCTGCTGGTGGTCCGGGACTATTTCCCCGGAATCGGCCGGGTGGACGGGCTGACCTGTGACGACTATACGGTGGTGCCGCTCTCCCCGGACAGCATGGATACAGTGCTGGTGGTTGTCGGTCCGGCCTCCCGCAACATCTCTACGGTCAGAGTGACCACGGGGGAGGAGAACGGGGTGATCGTGCTCAAGCGGGAGGATGTAAAGTCGCAGACCGTACCCGAGGTAACCGTAGTGGGCACCGACATGGGCGGCAGGGAGTTCACCGTCAAGGTAGACAACACCCCTGCCAGTTACCTGGTCTTGTGGCAGAATACCCTGTTGGGCCACAAGTACCTGTCCTACCGTAAGAGCGGAGTGTTCACGGTGCATGTTCCCTCCAATGCGGCGGAGATGGGACGTTCCTATATCCGCATATTCTCGCACAATGCGGCTGGAGCCGGCAGCGGTATCGTTGTGCCGGTGCAGGACGGGCGGGTAGTGCTCTCCGAAGAAACAGAATTGTCTTAAAGAAAATAAAAACTGTATGAGAAAGAATATGATAACTGCCGCTGCCCTCCTTCTTATGACGGCCCTTCTGCCTTCAGGGGCTGGAGCGCAGCAGATGAGCTCTCCCTCCGGGGAATTGTCCCTTAACGTCGAGTGCACGGGCGGGATGCTGAGCTATGTATTGACCTACAAGGGGCTGCCCGTCATTAGCCCCAGCCGTCTGGGACTGACGGGGGACGAGGCGGACCTGACTTCCGGCTTTTCGGTGGTGTCCGTGAGCCGGGATACAGTGGACCGGAGCTGGACTCCTGTCTGGGGCGAGTATGCCAGTGTCAGGGACCATTTTCATGAGATGGCCTTGACATTGGAACAGGACGGGAGCGGCCGGATGATGACGGTGCGCTTCCGTCTGTTTGACGACGGACTGGGCTTCCGCTACGAGGTGCCGGAGCAGGACGGGGTGAACTATGTGAGCCTGAGGGATGAACTGACGGAGTTCAATCTGGCGGGAGACCATCTGGCGTTCTGTATCCCCGGGGATTACGACACCAACGAGTTCGCCTATACGACATCCAGGATATCCGGCCTGGAGGAGGAGATAGAGAAGCGGCTGTACCTGAAGACCTACGAGACCAGGGCCGAGGGAGGGCTGTCCGTGCAGACACCTCTGATGCTCAAGACGGATGACGGGCTGTACATCAATATCCATGAGGCTGCGTTGGTGCACTATGCCGCTATGCTCCTGGATGTGGATACATCCGATTTCAGTCTGAGCGCCCATCTGGTGCCGGACAAGAACGGGGTGAGGGGGTACCTCCAGACCCCCTTCCATTCGCCCTGGAGGACGGTCATCGTCAGTGACGACGCCCGCGACATCCTCGCCTCTCAGCTGATATATAACCTGAATGAGCCCTGCGCTATAGAGGACGTGTCGTGGATCAAGCCCCAGAAGTTCGTGGGCGTGTGGTGGGAGATGTTCACTGGAGCCGGTGCGACATGGGCCTACAGCGACTATTACAAGGCCAGGCCGGGAGTGACGGACTATGCCTCCCTGACGCCCAACGGCCGGCATGCGGCCAATACCGATAACGTGAAGCGCTATATCGACTTCGCCGCTGAGCACGGTATAGACGCGGTGCTCGTCGAGGGCTGGAACGAAGGCTGGGAGGACTGGGCCTCATACCGCAAGGCCAGGCATTTTATGTATACCAGACCTTATCCGGATTTCGACATAGACGAGGTGTCCTCATACGCCCGCTCGAAGGGAGTCAGCATGATCATGCACCACGAGACGGCCTCCAACGCGGCTGACTATGAACTGCAGATGGACCGGGCCTTCCAGTACATGGTGGACCACGGCTATCACTCGGTCAAGACCGGTTATGTGGGCTACATCATCCCCCGCAGCGAATACCATTCCTCGCAGTGGATGAACGACCACTATGTGCGTGTGGTCAGCAAGGCCGCAGAGTATGAGATCATGGTCGACAGCCACGAGGCCGTGCGTCCGACCGGACTGATGCGTACCTGGCCCAACTGGGTGGCCCAGGAGTCGGCCCGCGGCGGAGAGTTCGAGTCGATGGGCGGCAACGATCCCGACCACACCTGCATCCTGCCCTTCACCCGTCTCAAGGGAGGTCCGATGGACTACACCCCCGGCCTCTTCCAGACCAAGCTGGACTACTACGAGGGCGGCAGCAAGCCCGGAGAGCAGGCCGGTACCACACTGGCGCGGCAGCTGGCCCTCTATGTGACCATGCCCTCGCCCCTGCAGATGGCCTGCGACCTGCCCGAGAACTACCTGCGCTTTAAGGACGCGTTCCAGTTCATCCGCGATGTGGCCCTCAACTGGGACTACTCCTGGTATCTCGAGGCCGAGCCCGGGGACTATATCACTGTAGCCCGGAAGGCCCGCGGTGCCGATGAATGGTTCGTGGGCGCCGTCACCGACGAGAATGCCCGCGAGGCTGTCATCCCTCTCTCGTTCCTCCCCTCAGGCTCCGGCCAGAAATACGAGGCCACGGTCTACGCCGACGGAGAGGACGCCGACTGGGAGTCCAATCCTCAGAGCTACCGGATCTATACCAAAAAGGTGAAGCCCTCCGCGACCCTCCGCATCCCCCTGGCTCCGGGCGGAGGTGCGGCAGTAGTAATCCGGCCGATCGAAAAGTAAATGAACGTCCGCGAACATACCACTGGCTTTGCGCATGGCTCTGCACTGGCATCCGCAACGGCAGCGAATCGTGGAAATCACTGCCGTTGTGGAGCGCAGCCGAAGCAGCGGGACTGTGAGAAGAAAGTAATTTTGTTTTCCTAAAATATCATTGTATTATGAAGATGATTAAGACAATCGTTTTTGCGGCCGTAGCCCTACTTCTGCTTGCAGGATGCGCCGGCAAATCAGGGCAGGAGGTGCAGTCTCCTGTGAGTAATGTGAACCATCCCGACTGGACTGCCTCCGCAGTCCTCTATGAGGTCAATGTCCGCCAATATACCAAGGAGGGCACCTTCAAGGCCTTTGAAGAGCATCTGCCCCGGCTCAAGGAACTTGGGGTGGACATCCTCTGGTTCATGCCCGTGTATCCCATCGGAGAGGTGGAGCGCAAGGGTGAGCTGGGCAGTTACTACTCTATCCGCGACTACAAGGCCATCAATCCCGAGTTCGGAGACATCGAGGACTTCCGGTCCGTGGTGGACAAGGCTCATGAACTGGGCTTTAAGGTGATTCTCGACTGGGTGGCCAATCATACCTCCCGCGACCACGGCTGGATCGCCGAGCATCCCGAGTGGTACGTGATGGATGACAGCACCGGTACTCCGGTGGCTCCCTTCGACTGGACCGATGTGGCCGAGCTGAACTACGACAATGCCGATATGCGTGCCGCCATGCTCGATGCCATGACCTACTGGGTGTCCGAGGTAGGCGTAGACGGCTTCCGCTGCGACGTGGCTCACGAGGTGCCGGTGGACTTCTGGAATGACGCCGTGGCAGCGCTCCGGGAGATCCGTCCCGACCTCTTCATGCTGGCCGAGTCCGAGGAGCCCGCTCTGATGACCGACGCCTTCGACGCCTACTACGGCTGGTCCAACCATGCGTTTATGAACAGGCTCGCCCAGGGCAAGGCCACTGCCGCCGAGTACGCTGCCTACCGTGTGGAGCACGAGGGCAAGCTGCCCGTGGAGAGCATCGAGATGAATTTTACTTCCAACCACGACGAGAACTCCTGGAACGGCACCGAGTTCGAGAGGATGGGGGACGCTGCCCGCCAGTTCGCCGCCCTGACTTTCGCCGAACCGGGCATGCCTCTGATCTACAGCGGTCAGGAGGTGGGCAGCGATAAGTCCCTCGAGTTCTTCATGCGCGATCCCATCGTGTGGGAGGACCGCGGAGGCTTCACTCAGTTCTACCAGGAACTGATTGCCATGAGGGATGAGCATCCGTCGATGTATGCTCCCCGCGAGGGCGCTCCGATGGTGATACTGGCGTCCGACAGGCCCGAGCAGGTGTTTGCCTTCGAGCGCAGGCTCTCTGACGACAGCGACGGATTCGCCGCTGTGTTCAATTTCTCCGCGGAGGAAGTGACCGTGACCGTCTCCGAGGGCAGCATCGCCGGACAGAGCTACACCCTTCCCGCTCACGGCTATCAGTTCGTGTTCTGATGCCGTTCTGCGTTTCCCGGCTTCCCATGCTTGTCACCAGTTTCTCCACCTTCGCATTTTCTCACCTTCGGAAGGTGTGCAGAAAACGGCCGAAAACGTCCCACCTTTGGAAGGTGGACAAAGTGTAACGATATTTAAAACCAAATAGCAATAATTTATGAAGAAAAATTTACTGACTACGATTCTGGCTGCGATGGGGCTGTCGTCCATGGCTTCCGCAGCCGTGGGCCAGGAGGGACTGCGCGTGGAGCCGCCCTGCTGGTGGACTGGGATGGAGACCCCGCTGACGCTGATGCTGCATGCTCCCGGACTTTCGGGCGCGGGTGTGTCCGTGGACTCGGACGGGATTACGGTGAAGGCCGTGCATTATGCCGAGAGCCCGAACTACGTGTTCGTGGATCTCGAGATCGCCGATAACCTGGCTCCAGGCGAGTACACATTTACCATTAACTACCCCGATGGGAAGACCGAGACATTTGCCTACCGCATAGACAAGAGGCGCGAGGGGTCGCGGGATAGGGTGGGCTTCGGCTCCTCCGACGTGGTGTACCTGCTGATGCCCGACCGTTTCGCCAACGGGGACAAGAAGAACGACTCTTCGCCCCTGACCGCCGAGAAGGGCAACCGCAAGCTCCCCGGCGGACGTCACGGCGGTGACCTCCAGGGCATCATGGACCATCTGGACTATCTGGCCGACCTCGGCATCACCGCCATCTGGCCTACGCCCATCACCCTCGACAACGAGCCGACCTACTCCTACCACGGATATGCCTGCGCGGACTACTATCAGATCGACCCCCGCTACGGTTCCAACGAGCTGTACCGCTCGCTGGTAGCCGCTGCCCATGAGAAGGGCATCAAGTTTATCCAGGACATCGTGCCCAACCACAGCGGCACCGCCCACTGGTGGTTCAACGACCTGCCTTTCCAGGACTGGATCCATCAGCATCCGACATTTACCCGCTCCAACTACGCCATGTCCGGACACTCCGATCCCCACGCCGCCCAGACCGACATCGATGCCTGCGTGACCGGCTGGTTCGATACCTCGATGCCAGACATGAACCTGAGCAATCCCTATTGCCTTCAGTACTACATCCAGCTGGCAGTGTGGTGGATAGAGTACGCTGACCTGGACGGTATCCGCGTGGACACCTATCCCTACACCCGCAAGGAGGACATCTCGGCCTGGACTGCCGGTATCCTGAAGGAGTTCCCCAACTTCACCCTCGTGGGCGAGTGCTGGTTCCACAACACCCAGCAGAT
>DWYD01000156.1 GCA_019118865.1 Candidatus Coprenecus merdipullorum
CTCAAAATTTAGATTTTAACACGATAAACAGTAATAACTGAATCAGGGCATACGGTCGCGCAGTTGGCGCAGCCGATGCATTTCTCGGGATTGACCAGAGAAAGGAAGTTGTAACCCTTGCCGTTGACCTCGTGGGACAGGGCAATGGCTTCGGTGGGGCAGTTTACGACGCATACGCCGCAACCCTTGCACCTCTCTTTGTCTACTACAATAGCTCCTTGTGTTGCCATAAAATTAGTGTTTGTTATTGGTTGAAGTTTAAAAATCCGAATGCAGCGACTACCTCCTTGCTGATGTAGTCCCAGCGGAGGATGATGCCGATGATGAGCAGGAGTCCTATCCAGAGGAAGCCCTTGGCCGTAGGAGTCTGCTCTGAATACCAGTTGCTGAGTTTTTTGAAGGGATTGCTCATCTTTTGGTGTTTTATGCTGTGTTTATTTTGCGGGGTCTGCCTTCTCTATCCTTATGCGGGCGTCCACCGCAGTGATGGATTTGGAGTTGCCCAGCAGGGGATTGATGTCCATCTCGTAGATTTCCGGAGCGGCGGCGCAGAGAGCCGACACGCGGCGGATGACCTCGTTGAAGAGTACCAGGTTGACCCCTTCCTTGCCGCGGACTCCCTCGAGCAGCTTGATGGCTCTCAGGCCGCGGATCATCTCGTCAGCCTCCACCTTGGAGACAGGGGAGAGGGAATAGCTGATATCGTGGAGGGCCTCCACGTAGATGCCGCCCAGACCGCAGAGGATCAGATGGCCGAACTTCTCTTCCCTCTTGGCGCCTACGAAGACCTCGGTGCCGCTGAGCATGGGCTGCAGGAGGACTCCAGTGGCGTCCTTGATGCGCATCATGCGGTAGAACTCGGAGGTCAGGGTATTGTCGTCAGTGATGTTGAGGGATACTCCGCCAACGTCCGACTTGTGGATGGGACCTACTACCTTCATCACCACGGGATACTTGATCTCCTTGGCGGCCTCGATGGCCTCGCCCAGCTCGCTCACCACATACTCGCGGCTGCGGTTGATGCCGGCGGCGTCGAGCAGGAGCTGTACCTGGTCGGGGGCCAGATAGCCGTTGCCGTTGGAGTCGATGACCTCGCGGATCATCTTCTTGTCCACGGGCGGAAGAGTGCATCCGTCAATGGGCTTGGGCCGGTTCATGATCTTCACGATGGCCGAGCCGAGGGCCACCTCGTCTGGGAAGCTGATGAAGCCCTTGTCGTGGAAGGCCTGGATCTCGTCGTGGGCGTTGACCACGGAGGGCAGGACTGGATATATAGGTTTGCGGGAAGTCCTGATCTTCTCGCCTATGAGGTCGTACACGTCATAGACAGTGGTCAGGCCGGGATTGCCGAAGATGATGGTGATGGCGTCCACGTCGAAATCGTTCTCGCAGGCGTCGAGGATGTAGCCGAGCTGCTCAGCGGTGCCGGTGGCCAGGAAGTCGATGGGGTTGGCTGTGGACGAGCCGATGTAGAGTTTCTTGAGGAGCTCCTCGGCCTTCGGACCGGAGAGGCGGGGTATCTCGATACCGTTGGAGGAGAGCACGTCGGTCTGCATGACGGCGGGACCTCCGGCGTGGGTGACGATGCCGACCCTGCGTCCCTGAGGTTCGGGATACATCATGGCGGCAGCTACGGTCACCAGCTCGGTACGGCTGTAGCACCTTACGATGCCGGTCTTGCGGAAGAGGGCGCTGACGGCCTTGTCGGGTGAGGCCATGGCACCGGTGTGCGAGGATGCGGCGCGGCTGCCGGCCTCACTGTATCCGGCCTTGATGGCAGCGATCCTAGCTCCCTTGGCGATGAGGGACCTGGCGTGCTTGGCCAGTTTGGCGGGATCGTTCATGCTTTCGATGTACAGCATGATGACGGGCGAGCTCTTGCCGTGCACGTAGTTCTCGTCCATGTACTCGAGGGCGTCCTCGACTCCGATCTGGGCGCAGTTGCCCACGGAGAACACCTGGTTGAAGTGCAGGCCGAGCTGCATGGCGGCCTCGAGGATGAATACGATGGTGGCTCCGGAACCGGAGATGAGGGTCGCGCCCATGGGATTGATCTTGGGCACGGGCTGGATGAAGGCTCCGATATAGTGCTGAGTCATCACACCCACGCAGTTGGGGCCGATGAGGGCGGTGCCTGTGGAGTTGCAGACCTCGGTGATCTTTCTTTCCCACTCGGCTCCCTCCTTGCTGTCCTCCTTGAATCCGGCGGAGAGGATGATGATAGCCTTGCAGGCCTTCTTGTTGCAGAGGGTCTCCACTGTTGCCAGACACATCTTCGCGGGGATGGCGAGGATGGCGCAGTCCACGGAGGGAAGCAGCTCTATGTCCCTGTAGGACTTGACTCCCTGGGCCGTGTCGCACTTGGGGTTGACGACGTACAGCTCTCCGGCATAGTGAGTGTTCAGAAGATTCTTGAGGGTGGCTCCACCCGGCTTGTGGACATCGTCCGAACCTCCGACGACCACAATGCTTTTAGGCGCGATTAACTCTTTTGTTATCATTTCGTGCAAAATTCTATTTACATTCTGCAAATATACGAAATATATACCAAAGATGTCTAATTTGCTTATAAATTTAATCAACAGCGCCTCTACATCTTAAAAATTTAAATTCTTTGCAAAAAATTCCGTAATTCCGCCACTTATTCTTATATTTGTTGTTTACGACAAGATGTGAAACGGACGATATGAAAGGCAATCTTTTGCTCAGGAACGTCCTCCTGAACGGCTGTTCCTGCGATATTTATATAAAGGACGGAACAATATCCCGCATAGGCTCCGCCCTAAGGTGCAGGGAGGATACCCCGATATTCGACGGTCGCGGCATGAGCGTGCTGCCGGCCTTTGTCAATATGCACACCCACGCCGGAATGACCCTGTTCCGCGGCATCTGTGAGGACATGCCCCTGAAGGCCTGGCTCGATGCCGTATGGAAGGCAGAAACGGCACTGGACGACGACCTGGTCTACTGGGGGACCCGCCTGGCCTGCCTGGAGATGATCCGCACCGGCACCGTGGCCTTCAATGACATGTACTGGAGGATAGACCGCGCTGCCCAGGCTGTGGAGGACAGCGGGATGAGGGCCCATCTGACCTACTGCTTCCTCGACGGGGGCGACCCGGACAAGCAGAGGCTCCAGAGGGAGGAATGTGAGGCAATGTACGCGGAGTCCCGTTCCTGGTCCTCCAGGGTCCGCTTCGGAGTCTCTATCCACGCGCACTATACCGTCAGCGACGACAATATGCTCTGGGCCGCGGATTTTGCCCGCAGCCGGGGACTTCTGCTGCATACCCACCTCTCCGAGACACGGACGGAAAACGAGGCCCATCAAGCCCGCTACGGTGTCTCTCCGGCCCGCCGTCTGGCCGACATGGGGCTGCTGGGCCGCGACCTGACAGCCGCCCACACCCTCTGGCTGAGCGACGAGGACGTCCGGCTGCTGGGGGATTCCGGCACTACGGTGGTGCACAACGTCAACTCCAACCTCAAACTGGCATCCGGTTGGCGGTTCATGTACAATGAACTGCGCGGTGCCGGTGCCAATGTGACAATGGGTACGGACGGGGCCGGCTCCTCGAACAATCTCGACCTGCGCGAGGCCCTGAAGACCGCCGCCCTGGCCCAGAAGGCCTGGAGGGAGGATCCTGCGGCCCTGCCACTGGACGAGCTGCTGGCCATGGGAACGGTCAACGGCGCCCGCGCCCTCGGCCTGAACTCCGGGAAGGTGGAGGAAGGAGCCCTCGCGGACCTGATCCTGGTGGACACGGCCTCGCCCTTCTTCGTCCCGGCGCACAATTTCAAGGCCAATTTCATCTATTCGGCCAATTCCTCCAGCATCGACACTCTCATCTGCGGCGGCCGCATCCTCATGCAGGGCGGCAAGGTAGAGGGACAGGAAGAAGTCCTCGCCAGGGCCAGGGAGGAGACGGAAAGGTTTTTAAGGAAAATAAACGCATAAGATATGGACAACAGAATGACAGTGATAAATGAGGCGGTACAGTACCTCGAAGGCCGTCTCGAAGGGCTCAGGCCCCAGGTCGGCATCATCCTGGGCAGCGGTCTGGGCAAGCTGGCGGACCGTATAGAGGCTCCGCTGACGATACCCTACACCGATGTCCCGGGCTTCGTGAAGTCCACGGCCATCGGCCACAAGGGCAATTTCATCATCGGAACCCTCGGCGGGAAGACCGTCATGGCCATGCAGGGCCGCTTCCACTACTACGAGGGCTATCCCATGGACAAGGTGACCCTCCCAGTGCGGGTGATGGTCCGGCTGGGCATCAAGGCCCTCTTCGTATCCAACGCCGCCGGAGGAGTGAACTTTGGCTTTCATGTGGGCGACCTTATGATTATCCGCGATCACATCAACAAGCTGCCCAACCCTCTCATCGGTCCCAATCTCGACGAGTTCGGCCCCCGCTTCCCGGACATGACCCGTCCCTACGACCCCAGGCTGATAGCCCTGGCCGAGGAGATAGGCCGCGAGAAGGGCATTGAACTCAAGAAAGGCGTCTATCTCGCCGGCACCGGTCCGAGCTACGAGACTCCCTCGGAGTACAAGTATTTCCGTCTGATAGGAGCGGACGCGATAGGCATGTCCACCATCCCCGAGGTGATAGTGGCCCGGCACAGCTCCGTTCCGGTCTTCGGTATGTCCGTCATCACCAACGAGGCTCATGACGACTACGCCGAGGACTTCGAGAACAACGGTGACGACGTGGTACGCGCAGCGGATGCCGCCGCCGACCGTATGACTGTGATATTTACCGAGCTTATATCCAGGCTCTGACCGGAAGGAGGACACGGCCGTGCAGCTGGACGATCTTTTCGCATACGACAGTGTGGACCTCACGCCCGCGGGTGACGGGGTGGTGATAGTGGACCAGACTCTGCTTCCATGGGAGGAGAAATTCCTCACGCTTAGGGACGAGGACCAGGTCTACGAGGCCATCGCGAAGCTGCGTGTAAGGGGGGCGCCGGCTATAGGGATAGCGGCGGCCTTCGGGCTGTACGTGGCATTCCGGAGGGAGGTGACAGTACCCGGGTTCGACTTCCGGCATGCCGCGGAGGAATTTTCCCGTATCAGCCGTTACCTCTGCTCGGCCAGACCTACCGCAGTCAATCTCTCCGCGGCCCTGAGCAGGATGGAGAGAAGGTACGCGGCCTGTGCCGGCATGAGGCTTCCTCAGTTGCTGGAGGCTCTCAGGAGCGAGGCGGAGGCGATAAAGGCCGAGGACGTGGCCATGTGCCGTGCGATAGCCGGGTATGGCGTCGGACTCATCGACCGTCCCGGTATGGGAATCCTGACCCACTGCAATGCCGGGCACTATGCCGTCTCCCGCTACGGCACGGCCCTGGCTCCCATCTACTTG
>DWYD01000157.1 GCA_019118865.1 Candidatus Coprenecus merdipullorum
AATCGTCTCATCCTTGATGACAACCTGCACCTTGCCCTCCTCTTCCGGAAGATTGTATAATATAAATTGAATTTCGTTTGGCATAATATGGTTTAACTATTTTGACTCTAAATCACAATTCCCTTTTACGGATATCAGAAGTACAAATCCTCTCTCTCCGGCATCCTGTTCTCCATAAACATCACATAGTAAATCGGGAGATAGAGGATATTGCCCTTCGTCCTTACTTCCCTATCGTTTGAGAATACGATTGAAGAAGCTATATGGTAGTCCGGAACCGCCATCAGGTTATTCAAGGCACTGTGAACCATATAATCCTTTCCAGACTTGACCTCGACAGGCAGGACACTCATGGTGCTGCTGTCATCAACGAGAAAGTCTACCTCTCCTTTCTGCTTATTGTCATAGTAAAACAGCTTGTTGTAATGAGCCTTCAGCTCCTGTGCGACAGCACTTTCGTATAATGAGCCGAGGTTGATGCCGGCAATATCGTTCAGGACAGGCCGGACATTGTACTGATACAGCCGGGAACTCAGCATACCGACATCATTCATATACAGCTTCAACAGATTTTTCTGCTGTGATTCGGCTAATGGATACTTAGGATTGCTGATGGCATTGGATGCTATAGCAATACCTGAATGAATCAGATACTCGAACTCCTCTACATAATTACTGAATCTGTCCCCTTCCCTATTCTGGATATCCTTCACTACGATACGCTTCTTCTTATTCTCCATCTGGGACGGAATCATATCATAAATACGACGGATATACAGTTTTCTGGCTGCTTCCTCCTCATAACGGGATGCATCAATACCATACAGGACTATGATCGCCTCCTGAATCTCTCTTACCTTGACGATATTGTGAGTAGCCAGATATTCATTAACGGCATCCGGCATACCTCCCACGAGAAGATACCTCTTGAAAAGCCCCAGCACCTTGTCGTGCACCTCCGGGGCCAAAGACCGCTTCTGCTCAAAGGACTTTCTCAAATACTCAATAGCCTCCTTGCCGAAATCATTCGCAATCAGGAACTCCTCAAAGTCCAGCTGATACATCTTCTTAGGAATCACACTTCCGACCGGCACCGATACAGTTCCTTTCAAGGCAATGCCCAGAAGACTTCCGCTGCAGATAAACCTATACCGGTGTTCCTCCCTCAGAAACTTGAGCATGGTCAGGAATTGCGGATAATGCTGGATTTCATCGATGAAGACCAATGTGTTGTCATATCTGTCCAACCGGGAGCCCGCGACCATGCTTAAGTTCAGGTAAAACTCTTCGGTCGTATGGACATTCTTGAAAACCTTTTCTCCTTCATCATCTGCAACGAAGTTGATCTCAACGTAGTTGTCATACAGATCCGTTCCGACATTTCTGATGATGTAGGACTTGCCTATCTGCCTGGCCCCTTCAATAAGAAGAATCTTGTCGTCATTGGACTTAAGATGCTCCTCGATATATGATTTAATCTTTCTATACAGCATGGCATTTACACTTTTCTATGGATTTTCTTACCGCAAATATACACTTTTCCATAGAAAAATCCCTCTAAATTCAACACTTTTCCATTTTCAGTCCATTTCAATGAAACCTTCCTGATCATACCCCTTGTGGAATCTGTGGATGCACTCAACCAAATGAGAGACACGTGGATCGGTAATTTCCATTTTGCCGAACTTGGGATATTGGCTGTTATATCTTGCGCTGCTGCCCATTGAGATTCGGCTCTCATAGTCTTCAGGAATCAGAAATGAAGCCCTCTCACCAAGATGTATGTAGTACTCACTCAGGTAAATGTGAACTCCCGCAAGGTCCAGGTCACCGAAATGGATATACCGATTGGGGATTGAGGCCAGCCATTCCATAAGGTCCCGGCTCTGCTGCTGGGGATACCGTGATACAAACAGCAATTTTGTATCTTTGGATAGAGTGGATTCGAACAGATGCCGTTGTTTTACGATATATCTGAAATTTTCAGCATTCTCAACGCCCACAACAACAATGTCACCGGGAATTGAAAATGTCTTAAAGTCATAAATGAAAACAAAAGTTCCTTCCTCCGGCAGCAGTTCAAAGGACTTTCCTGCCAAAGCAACAGGTATCGGATCGTAGCAATTGACCATAAATCCGCAAAATGTACGGTGCGCTACGGCCTTTGAATCGCCGGTTATTCTTACTTGCTCAGCACGGGCCGCCTCTCCTTCCCGCAGCAGTTCATGATGCTGTTCAAGGTTCCTGATGCCGAAATGGGCGGCTATATAGCTCCTCAACGACCGTTCATCCCTCGCACGGTAACTCTTCCTGCTGCCCCGGGTGACGGCAATCAGCACTCCGTCCGAAACCATCTGCTCGAACTGACCGTCTTTCAGCATACTTGCCGGCAAGGTCTCCCCTTTTGCCAGCCTCAGTAATTTTTCCGTCTGCGCCGCTGTACTTTTCATCCTCGAATTTATCTTATCGTCAACAATGTCCTGACTACAGTATTGCTCCTGTCATCCTTGCTCAGCGAATAGGTATATTTGTAGACCTGTGCATTATATGTTGTTGGCGAGCTGTTGATAAGGAAAATATTCCGGACGTTGGCGAACCTCAATATGCCCTCCACGTTATCAGGATGCAGTTTTCCTATCTCATCCATCATACAATGCAGCCTGAAATCTCCGAAACGCTTGGATATCTTCCTTTTGAACACATTGATGAGCATAATGTTCACCATCGACTTCACCAGGATGTCCGTTCCGTCCGAACCCACATTCGAGAGTTTCTCCACCCAATTGGTGTCGTTGTCGTTCTCCCTGACCTTGAATTCCAGTTTGAAAGTATCAGAAAGAGTTATTCTTTCGCGCTTACGCTCTATATCCATCATCTCGACCAGACTCATCAATAGCCCCACTGCCTGGTCATTTGTCTTATTCAGTGATTCCTCCGTAGAAAACAAATTCAGATTTCCAATGTCAAACCCATAATCATCATCAAATTTCTTGATGTTGATAAGCTGCTGCATGAGCCTGTCGCTGCTTTCCACTGCCCGGAGCTCTATTTCCTTAATGACACCTGCGAAATTATTCTCTTTAAAATCCCGGTTTATCTCATTTATAGTGGATTTTATCTCCGCCCCGTGCCGGTCCAGGTCTCCGACTTCCCTTGCTATCCTCTTGATGATGTCGGCATAGAGACCGCTGGTACGTATCCGGTATTCCTCTATCTTATTGTTGGATATAAATTCGTTAAGTTCGGATGCAAATTCAAGATAATCCTCGTCAGTACTGAACTCAGTCCGGAAATGGAATGTGTTCTGAGGAGAAAAATTGCTCTTGAATACGGTAACAGCCTTTTTAAATTCCTCCATCCTCTGCTGCATGCTGCCGATGTTGTCCCTCAGGCTGTCCAGGATAGAAGAAAGCGGCTCCCGGTTCTCCTGCATTCCGGCCTCCGCAATATCTGCTGGACAGGTGGTATTGTTCAAAAACAGATTGACCCGGTCTATAGCTTCTGTCAGCGTCGCTCTTTCCCTCTGCATGGACTGAACATTCTCGGAAAGAGTGCGCAACTCCGCCTCTTTCTTTTCCCTCCTAAGATCAAATTTATGCTTCAGATCCTCCAGCACCCTCTGCAGCCGTCTTCGCTCCTCCTTTCTGGACTGCTCAAGATCAAAATATTCTTTCTTGTCCTTTTGCCAGGCGTAATAATCTTCTTTATGATGTTCAATATACTCAAGTTCAGCATTTACCAGCTGGAGCTGCCTCCTTATCTCCGAGAGCCTGTCCACGTCTACGCCCTGCCCCTTCAGTTCTGCGTCCATCTGCGTTTCAAGCTCCCGTCTGCGCGCCGCATTGTCCGCTTCCTGCCGCTTCACTGTCACATTCACATCTTCCTTTTGCTGTTTTGCAGAAGATTCTATTTCTCTTTTCCTGCGGTCGAACAATCTGCGTAACTCCTCAGCATCCTTCTGTTTCTGAGCGGCTGCCTGCTGTTTTGATGCCTTATGCTTAGCCAGCAGTTCCTCTACTTTCCCTGACTTTTCTCTTACGGTATTCAGTTCCCGCTCCCTCCAGTCCTTGAGTTTTTCATTATATTCCGCAACTGTTTTTTTACAACGTTCAATCCTTGCCGGAATCTGCCCCAGTTCCGCCTCAAGACTGATCTTTTCCATGCGGAGCGTCTTCAATTTTGCAGACGGCTGACGTTCCAGACTTCTGATATCATCTTCGAGCCGCTGCTGTCTCTCTGCCACTTTGCTTTCCAATGATTTGATTTTCCGCTCATAATCCTCTATCTTAGAACGGATCTCATCCGGAGTATTGACGGTCCTGCCGATATTCTGCAATTCAATGCTGACACCGTACAGAGCATCAGGATATCCGGCCTTCCGAGGCTCCAGAGACGTACTGTAGAGCAGTTCATCGTTCACGACTTTACCTATGTTGTCTTTCCATCCGGTCACATTGCCTTCCAGCCATTCTATGAAGGAGCCGTGCTGAGCGGCCAACAGTTCCTCCAGCCTGCTTTTTTCATTTTTCAATCTCTCTTCCTTATGTCCTGTCTCAAGGATGAATTTTTCACAGGCATTCTCAAGTTCCCTGCGCTTGGATTCCGTGTCATTTGTTATCCGTAGGATATCCTGTTGTTTCTGATTCAATTCCACTGTCAGGTCATGTCGTCTTGCCTCCAGTCCGCTAATCTGGGCCAGCAGGTCGTCCGTTTCTTTCTGAAAAGGATTGAACTGACGGATTTTCTGCTCCTGAAGCCTCAGTTCCGTCTTTTCCTGCGTGACAGCATCTATATTTTCCTGTATTTCGTCCAGTTTCTGCTGACAGAGAGTATTCAACTTATCCCGTTCCAAGACATACTCCGACTGAATCCTGGCAACTTCATCTGTCTGTATGCGTTCTATCTCATTGATGCGTTGCCCAGCCTGAATGACAAACTCCTTCAGATTGTTGTCCAGTTCCTGCATCAAAGCCATATACCGCGTTGTAATGCCCGTGTTTTTATCCGTCAGGACACTCTGCTGGTTGAGCAGCGAAGTTTTACGGACTCTAAGCTCCTGTTCCCGCACAATTTTCGCAATTATCGTTTCAATCCCTATTTCGGAATAATGCTGCAGTTTGGTCTTTGTCTCTTTCAGCTTGCCTTCCACAGCTCCCTCTTCCTTCTTCAGGCTATCTCTTTCCTTGTTATATTTATCCTGCTCTTCGCTCAACAGCCTTTTCAGGCGGTCCAGTTCCCTAGATTTATCCGCGATACTCTCCTCCAGCAAAGGGAGCCTGCCGGTATCACGCTCCATTGCATAGTTGAGCTTGGCGCCCAATTCCTTTATATTTTTTCTTACCACTTCGTACAGAGAATAGCCGCTGATGACCTTTTCCGCCTCGGTCTTAACTTTCACCCTGCCGTTCTTCTCCTTTTTGTACCATTTCCATATATCCTCATACTGCTGGCGGAAATTCTTCACATACTCCCGGTAAAAATTCAAGTCTATGCTGTCTCCTGCAAAATCCATTGAGTCAATTATTGTATCCTTGATAACACGCGATTCCAGACTCTGATTCAGGAAAATATTCTGAATAGTCCTGGGAACATTCTGATACCTTGAACTTTCCATCAGGTTGAATCTACGAAGGTCCCTGGATACATTCTGGACATTACCATAAATGATATCCCGGAATTCCTCGTAACTCCTGATAATATTGCTTCGGTAGACTTTTGTTCCGACCTGCTCGCTTATCCTTCCCCACTCGTATCTTACATTGTTGTCCTCATCGACGAAATAATGCTTGTCATAAGGACAATCTACTATACGGAAAGCGACTCGTCCGCTGGACAAAAAGCTCATTACAAAGAACTTTCCATTCTCCCTGCAAACTTCGTAGATAATATATGAATTGGGATATGGGAAATAAAATTCATCATAGCTCTTCTGCTTGTCCTGAGTCCGTATGCCTAGCCTGCTCTTGTCCACATTGTAGAAGAAAAGTATTGCGCGGAGCAGTGTAGACTTTCCGACACCCTGCGTACCGATGAAATGCACATTGCCGTCAAGTTTAATCTCCGCGTATGGAATATGCGCGCTGTTTATGAATACTATCTTATTCAGGTATCTCATCTTTCACCTCCTCGTCAATGTTTATACAGGATATTATCTGTTCGATATAATTAAATGCGGATGTTACCTGATACCGGCCTTCTGTCTCGTTGGTCTGCTCGGCAAACCCCATGTTGACCATTACACCTGCAAGGGCCTCCAGTTTGTCCCTGTTGGACTGTCTGTCCGGAAACAGCCGCGTGAGCTTTTCCTTAAGTTCAATATCAGATGAGAGCCTTATCTCCATCTGAGCCAGCGAGAACTGCGTCCCTGCGTCAAACGCGGTATCATACGTCTTCAGAAAATCCAGATAGTCAATCCACGAGAAAAGGGACTGAAGTTTGTTCTCAATGTTAACCCTCGGCTCTTTTCTGCTGAAATAGTAAAACCCGTCTCCGGCAGACAGATAAAAATCTATCTTGCGGAAATAATCCTCGTACTCCTGCTGACATTCTTCGATGTCATTGTATATAGCTCTGGTTTCAGGATCTATGCTGTTTCCTGAAATAAACTGTCCTCTGGACAACCTCTGGAAAACTTCCCTGGTATAATTCATTTTGAGTAAATTAGAGGGTATTCTATGTTTCTGACGGTCTTAGTTTCAGGCAAATAATTCAACTGTGCGTCGTACTGGGATGCCAGCTGAAGGAACAGTACAAGCCGCATTTCATCATCCGCTGGTGTTGTAAACTCATAATTCCATACGTAGTTGAACAGATCATTGCTTTGGGCAAAAAAACCGTTCATTATCTCAGCATGATTGAACATCCTGCTGATTTCTTGTGTTTCAGAGAGGAATTTATCATCAATCCTGTCCGCGAGCCTGGCTTTCACCATTGTTTTCCGGGACAGCCTGCGTCTTATATTGCCGAGTATTTCCAATGCGGAATCATCATTCCGAAGAAAATCCAGTGAAACACGGGTAATATATTTCGGCTGCTTCTCCATCCACAAGTCATCTGTTCTGCTGAGCAGGACTCTGATATCAGTGCTCTCCTCTATCATCAGCTGGTCCTTCATGTACTTCAGCTGCCGGATTTTTTTGATCAGCTTGCTTTGGTATTCTATTCTGTTCAGATAGTCAATAATCTGAGCCGATATAGAAATCAAGGCATGAAACGATTCGTGCAGGCCTTCCCTAACCTCGCTGACAGTCTGCCTAAGACCGACATTCATAGCAGCACTGGCAAAGAATACAGTCTGCTCATCCATGGCTTTCTCTGTCTGCCGGATAAGTTCTGATATAAGTCTGGCCTTTTCATCAAAGTCACGCAGCCTGAGTTCCTTTATTTTGAAATTCGGTTCCTGCTTGTAAGTCTGCTCTACATTACGCTTGAGGTCAACCACATTCCGCCTCGTAGCATTTTCAATACTTTTGAATGTATGACGTATCTCTCTGAGATACTGTGCTCTTCTGGCCTGATTGTCTGCGGCAAGAAAAGAGTTTATCCCCAGTTTCAGCTTTGAGATATAGGTCTGTACAGAGGCAATGTCGATATCCTCGTTCACCGCCAGCACCTCCTCGAAAAACCGTTGGTAGGCATCATCCAGCTCCAGCGTATCCCCTGAGCGGACAATGACACCGAAATCAATGAGATGCCTTACTTTATTCTCATCTCCGTCAAGGGTCTCGACAGCATCGTCATACTTTATCGACACGGTCTTTCTTTTGATGAACATGTCGTTGAGAAGCCTGGCTCCCTGTTGAAGCCCCCTGGTCAGTTCTTTTATTGAGTTATATGTAGGCATATTGCCGGAATATGTGTTTTCTGATACGCTTTTAATCCATACAAAAATAGCAATTATATTCTACAGTTCATCTTCCCATAAAGTCATTTACGCATAATTTTCGCATACCATTCCTTATCCGGATGGTAACCGTAAAAGCATTTGCCGTCCCCGCCCAGATCCCACGGCGAAGTCAATTCCGTAGAACGATAGGGCAGCCGCTCATATTTCCGCAGACGCATCAGTATCCTGACACGCCTGCGGAAACGTTTAGATGCAATCTGCTTGCCTCTTTTCTGAGATTTACAGCCACATACAACTCCTGCCGGAAACTTTTTTCTAGACCTACTCATCCCATCCGTCATAAGGGTGAGACCAGTTTTTTGAAGCGATTTCACGTATTCGCCATCGCTGATAATCAAAATGTCCTCTACTCATAGCTTCTAAAATTATGCGATTGCCCGCGATTTCATTTGAATACGAAGGTGAGGAATTATCCGGCTGAAATCCGAATCCTAAAAAAAGATGTCAAAGTTTACAGCTTTTTAAAATTTAGATATTTTTTAAATTTCTGTGCGGGACAACATTCAGTCGAACATCACACGCGGATTCATCTCGTGGGGGCTTCTCCAGCTGATGCCTCTGCGGGCGAGAACTTCGGCCTTAGAACTCCAGTACATGAAGCAGAAGCCCATGCCCCTTGGGACATTCCTGTCTATGGCCTCGTCCGTCTCTTTCTCCACCTCGTAGTAGATCTCCTCCCACAGCGGAGTGCGTTCGATAGGGTCAAAACGCAGATACCTGTGATATTTTCGGCACCACTCTTCCTCAGTCACCCCGTCCATGTCGATGTATTCCCGCCATTTTCTCAGCTCGGCCTCCACCTCTCCGACTGTCATCGGATCGTCATATTCTTTCAGATCCTCCTCCGTCACTGACTTGAAAAGTGCGGCCTGCCGCTCGAGGACGCTGATAGCTAAGCGCGGAGTGTCGCTCTTAGAAATATTGTCCAGAAGGATTTTCATGAGAAATATCTTGTCGTAAGGAGAGTGCCGGCCGCTCCGCTCCGGGAGCGCGTCCAGCATCGAAACGACTTCATTTGCAAGTGGATAATTTTTCCACATCATCATTTTCTGGGAATTGCTGCGCATCCGTTTGAGCAGTCTGACGGACCGGCGAATCTGCAAAGGATATATTTTCATAGCCTGCGTAGTGTTAATCGGTTAGACATAAGCATCGTAGCGTCCGTCATCATCGGGATATTCCTCATCATACGGTATATCCGTCTCATCCGGTTCTTCCTGCGTCCCCTGCCCGTCAGACAGCGGCAGATAGTATTGCTCTATCTCCGGGGCAAATGCGGTCAGACGGCCCTGCCTATATGCCTCAGAGAGCATTGCTTCCGAACCGTAGCGGGCTCCTTTTAGAGCACAGATGTCCCTGAAATACTGCGCATCCCCCTCTTCCTCGATATCCCCGTTGAGCGACATGAGGTACAGCTGCCCGTATGCGTCACCGCTGCCGAGGATTGAAGCGCGGGCATACCATTTATAGGCCTCGCCGTAGTCCACGACAGTATTGTACAAACCATAGTGATAGGTGTTTCCAAGGCTCACCGCAGCTTCCTTCGACCCCATGCCGTAGGCCTTCTCCAGCAGGGAGATGTACCTGTCCCGCGCGCACAACTGACTATAACGTTGCATATTGTCGAAATCCTCCACCTGGCACAATGCCTGCAGATAGACGCAGTAGCTGTCCCGGTGCTCCGCCCCTACCGCCAACGCCGCTGAAAATGCTTCCGGGTCGGCCAGCTCGTCGTTTTCATTGAACGACAGGGCGCACGCCAGGTCAGACCATGCCGCGATAATCCCTCCATGGGCCGCCGCCTCATAGTCATCCTTCGCGTCAGGGAAACTGCCGGTTACCTGAACGGCCCACCCGCGCATATACCTCCACATCGGATTGTCCCCTTGGCCGCGTATCAGCTCATTGAGGAGTTCTATCGCTTT
This sequence comes from Candidatus Coprenecus merdipullorum, assembly GCA_019118865.1. Taxonomy (GTDB): domain Bacteria; phylum Bacteroidota; class Bacteroidia; order Bacteroidales; family UBA932; genus Coprenecus; species Coprenecus merdipullorum. The sequence continues at coordinate 9,832 of DWYD01000157.1, forward strand.
CGCAGGATCGGATTTCAACCCTGACCTTCCGAATATCAGGTCCCTGAGATAGGCAAATGCGGCCAGGTCGCACCTCTGTTCCATCGCCTCGGCCAACAAGGTCTTCGCCCGCAGCCTGTCCACCAGTCCTATGTCCCCGCAACGGTACATCAGGGCCAGACCCGCCGCCCCCTCAGGGTATCCTTGCTCATAAGCCTTTCTGAAACAACGCTCTGCGATACTGTCGGACGTCTCATCAGGACGCACGTAATAATGGTAGCGGCCCAGACCGTAAAGCGCATACCTGTTGCCCGTATCCGCGGACCGGCGCAGCTTCGCCAAAGTGCTGTCTTGGAGGAAAAACAAGTTCTCACCTGCCAGAAAAGTCCACATAAAGCGCTTGACTGCAACTGGGTCATCCGCAAACGCCTTGTCCGACAGGAATGTCTGTACCAGAGCGTTGAAGGACCCGCGCCGGAACATCTCTGGGAAATCCCGGGACACGCAGGGCCGCACCGCCTCTATCGAGAGATATCCGACCACCGACTCACGGACGTGGATATTCTCGGGAACCTCAGCGCTGAACAGCTCAGGCATTTCCCCTCCTACCCTGACCTTCAACTGCTTGCCCCCGAAGCTAAGTTCCATGTACTCGCCGTCATAGTAATCCACCACCGGCGGCTTCGCGCTGAAAGGCCAGTCCGGCAAAGCCCTTCCGGGAACAATCGCCGATGCGTCAACCGGCACCTCCCTCTTGAGAGTACTGCTGACCGAGCCTCTGTCGCTGTAGCTGCTGTAAAGCTTGATAACACATTCGTTTTCCATACTTAAAAAATATCCAGCTCCGCCGCCGCAACCCTCCTGCTGCCGCCCTCCGTGGCTGTCGTCTCTATCCTGACGTAGCGGGCGGTTACCGGTGCTTCGAAATAGCAGTAGCGCTTCGAAGGGTCGTTGACTAAATTTCCGAATTCGAAGGCAGCGGCCTCCTTCCAGGACCTGCCGTCGGAGCTCACCTTGACCCTGCCTGCTGCCATCATGCCTTCAGGGCTGACCTTCTGGGGCGTATAGGCAAATCCGCGCAGCTCCACGACAGTTCCGAGGTCCAATGCGATATATTGCGGTATTGCCCCCTCCTCTGTACACCAGAAGGTATCCGGGTCTGCATCAAAGGCCGCGGATGCGGGATAGCTTTCCATCTGGCTGCTGCACCCCTGAAGGCTCCATCCGGCCTTGGCGTAGCCTGTCCTTTCGGAGGCAACGGCACCCGCCTCACCGTGCAGGACGGCAACGGCCTTGACCTCACACGGCGGCAGCTGCAGCGGAGCTGTGTATTCGGAAGAAGCATCCGTGGGCTCCGAACCGTCTACGGTGTAGTATATCCTGCAGCCTGCGGAGAGATTGGCAGAGGCATTCTCCCCATGACTTTTCCAGTTGAACTCCTGGCGGCGCGGTGCGATGGTCACCGTTCCGTCCGCAGCCTGGGAGATGGTCAGCTGCGGCGCTCCTGCCCGGTAGTAATGCGCGGAGAAACTGCTGATAGCCGGGGAAAGCCGCGAGCCGAGGAGCCTGAAGCGGAGCCGGTCCGTGGTGACATCCCCGAAACGGAGGATGCGCTTGTAGCCGATGTTGGTGGCCGAGGCTATCTCCTGCCACTGACCGTCGATCCAGGCGTCCACCGCGTGGGCTTCTACCCTCTCGCCCCGCTCGGCGACTGCTTCCTGAATCATTATCCTGTTGATGGTCACAGGCTTTTTCTTTGTCACTACAAACTCACTGCCGGGTCCTTCCATTGTATAGAATGTGTCAGGGTCATCGTCTAAAACGGCCTTGGGCCCCTTTGCCTTGGCCAGCAGGTCCGTTCCCGGCCCGTAGGTGGCCTCTATCCTGCGGCCCACCTCCTCAAGCACCGCCACATCACGGTCGGAGAAACGGCCGGAGGTATTGGGCGGAATATTCAGCAGAAATGTGGAATTGCCTCCTACCGAGCGCTCGTAGATGTCAAACACGTCGTCCGCGCTCCGCACTCCCTGCCGGGTGTCGTCCCTCCAGAACCAGCCCTCGCGGATGGAGGTATTGGTCTCGGCCTGCTGGTAATGCAGATAGCGGCCCGCGTAGAGCTTTTCGCGGCTCCCGAGGTCAGGCGCCGTACGGTCGGGGAAGACGGTCGTAGTGTCCGGGTCATCGGGATAAGGGATGACGTTCCACTCGGTGGGGCGGGTGGCTCCTGCCTCGTTGCCGCACCAGCGGACATCCTCCCGGCCGAAGATTACGGCCTCAGGGGCGAGGGTGTGTATCAGCTCTTTCCATGCCTTGTAGTTGTACTTCTGCCCGCCCTTGCGCTTGGGATGGGCTCCGTCGAACCAGACTTCGTGCACGGGGCCGTACTCGGTCAGCAGCTCGAACAGCTGATTGAGGAAGTACTCGTTGTAGTCGTCCACGTAGAACTCAAACTTCCGGGTGTCCTTGAACGGCCGGCCGGGCACCTCGCGGGGAATGGTCCTGAGACAGTATTCGCTCAGGTTGCCGTACAGCCCGTCGGGACTCTCGATCTGGAAGAGATCCGCCGGCGAGAGGTATATGCCGAGCTTCAGCCCGTACTTCCGGCACGAGGCCGACAGGTCCGCCAATATATCGCCCTTCCCGTCCCTGAATCCGGTCGACATGATGCCGTGGTCGGTGTAGCGGCTCTGCCAGAGCACGAAACCGTCGTGATGCTTCACGGTCAGCAGCACCATCTTCATCCCCGCCGCCTTCATTGCCCTGCACCACTGGTCCGTATCCAGTTCCTCCAGAGCAAATACCGACGGAGATTCCATGCCGCTTCCCCACTCCCTGCCCGTGAACGTGTTCGGGCCGAAATGCACGAATGCGATGAACTCGTTGCGCAGCGCCGCGAGCTGGTTGGGTGAAGGCACCACATGCGCCGCCTTCGCGATGATGTCCTCCTGACTGTCGGACGAATCTATCAGGATAGTGTTGCTGTAGGGAATGCTGTCACCCTCCTCCCGGGTCGCGGGAGTGGCGCATGCGGACAGCAGCATGGCGCCGAGCAGGATAGTGGCAAATTCTTTCATATCGTCAATTATTACTTATTTTCAATGAAATACCGTCATCGGACGGAATGAGCCGGAAGGTCCTCCCCTTTTCGGCCGGAAGGTCGAGATATTGACCCCGGTACAATATCCGGCAGGGCTTCCCCGAGGCGGAATATACGCAGCACTCTGTGATGGCACCGTCCTTCCACCTGAAAGACAGGATGAAACCACCCCTCGCCCTGAGTCCTTCCACCGCTCCGGAGCTCCAGGCCTCAGGCAGGGCCGGCAGCAGGTGAATGAAGCCCATCTGGCTCTGCAGCAGCATCTCGGCGATGCCGGCGCAGCCTCCGAAATTGCCGTCAATCTGGAATGGAGGGTTAATGCACCAGAGATTGTCCGTCGTCCCCTCGCTCAGAAGGTTCCTCAGAAGCTTGTAGGCCCGGTCTCCGTCGTGCAGCCTCGCCCATTGGTTCAGCTTCCAGGCCATGCTCCAGCCCGTAGCGAGGTCCCCGCGGTGCTCGAGAGTCACCCGGCAGGCCTCCGCCAGCGCGGGAGTCGTCACGGGCGAGACGGTATGTCCGGGGTGCAGGCCGAACAGGTGATTGACATGGCGGTGACGATCCCCGGGGTCATCGATGTCCCTGCTCCATTCCATGAGCTGCCCGTATCTTCCGATGCGGTACGGGGCGATACTGTCCAGAATGCCGGTCCAGCGCTCTCTTTCACCGGCATCGCAGTCCAATTCTGCGGAAGCGGAAACGGCGGCCTCCAGCAGCTCGCGGGCGACTGCATGTGCAAATGTGACGCCCACGTCCACCGGCCCGTGCTCAGGCGAGGTGGAGGGGCAGGCCGTATATGTCCCGTCTGGGGATTTCCAAAGATAGTCCTCAAGGAACTCCGCGCTGCCTTTGATAAGAGGATAGCCCGTCTCCTTCAGCCATTTCCGGTCCTGGGTGAACTGGTAATACTCCCACAGATGCGTAGCGAGCCAGGGACCGGCTACAGGGATGAGGTTCCAACTCATGTCGGTGCTGCTCAGAGGAGAGGCAAATCCGAAAATATTGCCCGAGATGGAGGCAGTCCATCCGTCGGCTCCGAAAAAATCCGAGGCGACCCGCTCTCCCGGTTTCTCGAGGGTGCGGATATAGTCCGTCAGCGGCCGGCAGCACTCCTCCAATCCGGTGACAAGGGCCGGCCAGTAGTTCATCTGGATATTGATGTTGTTGTGGTAATCTACATGCCAGGGACCGTCCACACCGTTGTGCCAGAGCCCCTGCAGGTTGGCCGGCATGGCCCCGGGGCGGGACGAGGCTATGAGCAGATAGCGTCCGTACTGGAAATAGAGCTCCTCCAATCCCGGGTCGGAACATCCCCTCCGGTAGCGTTCCAAGCGCTCGGGAAGCGGCATTGACGCCGGATCTCCGCCAGCCTCCTCCGGCTCCGGCCCGAGACTGAGCCTCACCCTCCCGAAAAGGGAACGGTAGTCCTCCTTATGCCGCGACAGCAGAGAGTCATAGCCCCTTTTCACCGCAGAGGCCGTCATCCTTCCGGTCACCGTCGCCGGATCCTCCCCCACGTATGCTTCCGAGTCCGTGAAATCCGGATCAAAATTCATTCTGTAGTCCGTAGCCGCCGCTATGACGAACACCACATCCCCGCTTTCCGACACGCTGATGCTGCCGTCATCTGCAGCGGTCGCCCGGCCGCCCACGGTCAGAGCCGTAATACGGACCGCGAACCTCATCCCATTGCTCCTCAGCCTTCCGCGGTACAGGACGGAAGGGCCGTCAGCCGCATTGATGCTGACATCCGCCTCAGGATTAGGAGCGTAGGCCAATTTCAGCCGCTGAAGGGTATCGGAGCGGAACCTCACCACCATCACCCGGTCGGGATAGGAGACGAAATACTCCCTGCCGTACCGCACGCCTCCGCTCTTGAAATGGACCGATACCACCGCGTCGTCTAACGAAAGGCTTCTACGATAATCCGATACGGTTCCGGAGTCAGCATCCGTCTCTACCGTCAGATCCCCCATTGTCGTAAACGAGCCGAAACGGAAAGGCGTCTCATCCCCTGCCTCATATGAGGCTGTGCCGCTGAGACAGTGGCGTGTAAGAGAGTCAGCCACGGTCAGGTCACCCTCGGCGAATGCCTTGCGTATGCGGCGGAAAGCATCCGCAGACTGCCGGTTCACGTCCCAGTAGTACGATGCACCGCCCGGAACTCCCGGACCGCCCCGCCACAGCGATTTCTCATTGAGGGTAATGCGCTCGAGAGCTACCCCACCGCCGATATTGGCCCCGAAAAAGCCATTTCCTATCGGCAGCGTGGAGGACTCCCACTCCGGATCAGGGTTCATCATCCCGGACTGCGGCTCCGACCATATCTGCGCCCCTTTCAGGGCGGCCGGCCGGTCAAACCATATCTCCATGCGGTCCGGAGCGAAGGCCGCGGCCGGTTCAGACATGGTCCACAGTGCTGTCAGCAGCACCACGGTCTGGTATATAGCAGATCTCATTCTTTATCTCTTTACGTATTTGTTTACATTAGTCAGTTTGTTTGATTCGAAATTGCTCAATAGGAATAAGCGGAATAAAATACGTGTCAAGAGGCGTCCCTTTCAGATTCTTCATCATAACGCCTCGAAGTCCACCGATAGCCGCAACTAAAAAAGTCTCAACAACAAGATTGCTGCGTGTTACGAATGTTCCATCTTCGTTAAGGGTTATAATCTCCTTTATGGGAGACAGGCCGAAGGTCATCATTATGGAATTGGATGCTAAAGTCCTCTCTTCTTCACCATAGACTATAGACGCACGCGCAGTGATTACTACCAAATCCTTATCCATATTAGGCTTAATTTCATGTCCTACCAGAACACGAGCCTTTTCATAATCCATAGACGGATAATCAAAATCATAGTCCATCCTGAATTCCGTCTCGACGATTGATTCCAGTTTATATTTTACGTTCATATATCAACCGTTAATATGCCAATAATACACCTTGACCGTCAGTCTCTACTATCCATTTATCAGAAGCCTGAACCAAGACGCCCTTATTCTTTCCCTGGAATGAAACAAGCTTATTGCGCTTTGTTACTTTTACTTCGGCAAAGGCATCAGGTATCCTGACGGCTTTTGAATATGACACATCAAGCAGTCTTATACCCAAACACATACTGACATCGGAGAGAGTGTCGATAGTAAAATTCCTGTCACCGGACAGCCATTCTGAAACCTCAGGTTCACTCCTTCCTATCATCTCAGCAAATCTTTTCTGCGTGATGTTTCTAACTTTCAAAGCATCGGCAATTTTGGCTGCAACCAGCATCCGATTTCGCATCCTGCAGAAATCACGTTCTTCCGTATCGGCAAGGATACGGGCAAGTGTATCCGATTGTTTTCTCCTATTATTCATATCTTTAAATCCAAAAAATCAGTTGTTTTTATTGTTCCATCATCATTTATAATCAAATCCTTTTCCTTTATCGCCTTATTGATAGAGGCCGCAATCCTCCTCATTTGCTGTGCTTTCGAATTCAGCAGAAAATCATCTTGATAAGCTGCAACACCAGGCGGCTTATATCCTCCAGAACCAACAAATATGCATGTATTGTCAAACCTCAAGCAATACAATCTCAATCGCCCCGACTTCAACACTGCCATACCATCCCCAGGAGCTCCTTCCTTATCTTTGAAAAAATGTATCCGACAACCTGTATAATGCCCCATTGTATCAAGCTTTGCAGCTATATTTCTCAATTCTTTCTCATACCCTCTGTTCTCCTCAAAAAACTTATCCAGCAGCGTTTCTTCATCATCTTCCAGCATAATCGAATAAATCTTTGCCATCTCTCCTGAAAATTCCTCTATGTCAACGATGTTGAAATCCATACTCCAAACCAATCTAAATCTGCACAAACTTATAGAAAAATTAGGTTATATGCAAATTTTACGAAATTTTATGACTGCCCTTTAAGACAACTTGCACAGTGACAAATGATCAAAATCTACGGAATGCCCACATGCCCTGACTGCTTAATCACATGACGATACATTTCTTCAAACTGCGTTACAGCTTCCTTCTCATTCAATCCCGCCTTCACCGCCACAGCAAAAAGATCATTATTAGTCGGTTCTATACTGTCATTGATTGAGGTCGTCCGGAATCCATTTATACCGTCACTTGGCAACAGATCGTATGCCGGAGCAAAATGCCAATCGTCATTGCGATAAATGAAAGAGAAATTCTTGGCATGGTCATCCTTGTTGCCTATCAGGAAATTGAACACCATCAAGCGATATACTTTCCACATTTCGGCCACACTGTGAGTCAATGCAGCACATACTTGAAAAATATGTGTGTAATCAATACTTGGCAGACGATAATCAGCACCGGTAAGACCGGCCATGCTGACAACATGCAACTTCCCATTTGGCGTTCTGTCAAAGCGCTCTACTCCGAAATATTTATCTTCAAACAGCCGCGTTTCCGGCATTTCAATTCCGCATTGCCCGGCAAGAAGCGAGTAACGGTATTCATCCATACCGATACTTTGCGGATCCCGCTTTGCACGGAACTTTACCAGCCACTCCTTATCGTTGTAGCGGACGAAGATTTTAGGTCGCGCTCCTCCCGGGGAGCCTCCGCGATCCTGAAATTCCCGGATGCCTTCACCAGTATAATTGTCACTGTCCAGGATCCGCTCGGCCTCCAAAGCCAGTTTCTCAAAATCTGCATAATCCCGCCTCGCTCCTACGCTGTAATCCGGACGGAACTCCAACGCTCCGCGCCCCGTAGAACCAACCAGCGCAAGACGGTCCAATAATGTCAAAGTACGTGGATTCACACCTTTTTGCTGCAGATATCTGTCGAGAATGAGCAAGCCCCACCCATCCGGCAGACAATCGTCAAAAACGCCGAAACCACCTTCAAACGGACGAGGCTTTGCAATGAAAACTCCGCTTCTCAAGGGCAATTCAAATGGAGATATTGAGAATCCAGAACTCAGCCAGTCAGCAGAGTACTCAAACGCACACAACCGTTCTATGGTCAGAGCCAGACGACCTACCGGCCTACCGTTACAAAACACTTCTACCTGTTTAATGCTATTCATTTTTCTTTCCTCTTTTTTTACGGACAACATTCTGCTCATTCAAGACATCATTCAATGACTGATACTGCCTGTGCGAAAAAAGAGCATCGAAATCTGACAGCGCATTCAAGGCAAATCCAATTTGAAGCAAACCCTTCAAGGATATCTCCCCTGTCTGCTCAAACCGACGGTACGTCGCAAATTTCACCCCGGACCTTGCGGCCATTCCTTCCTGAGTCAAATCCAGTTCCAGACGTCTTTCCCTGACCCTTGCCGCAATCTGACGGGCAATCCCATGAGGATTTGACATACCAACTGCTAATATATTGTCCATAACCTCTAAATATTCGAATTAACAAATAAGATATTATCCGTAACAAAGGTAGCAATTATATCACTAATATCCACGAAAAATCAAAATTATTTCAATATATCTCAAGCAAGAAACACTAACTTTGTACATCGAATTCAATACAGCACGCACATGATCAAAATCTACGGAATGCCCACATGCCCCGACTGCACATACGTCGAGGAGCAGATCAAGGGAAATGACCGATACCAGGTCATCGACATCGGCGCTCACGTCAAGAACCTCAAGGAGTTCCTGCGGCTCAGGGACAGCAGCCCGGCATTCGACGGAGCCAGACGCTCCGGTGCGGCCGGCATCCCCTGCTTCCTCCTCGAGGACGGCACCGTCACCCTCGTCCCGGAAGAAGCCGGGCTCCGCTCCCGCCCCGTCGCCGAAGGCGCCTCCTGCGGGGTTGATGGATCCGGATGCTGAGGGCGGACTTTCGCATGAAGACGGATATTCGGAATTAATTAGTAGATTTGCATTACATTGAGTTTCATAATTATGAAAAAGATTATCACATTAATTATATGCACAATCATTTCATCTGCTCTGCTGGCACAGACGGAGCATTTGAAGTTCAAAGGGGTTCCTATTGACGGAACACTGTCGGAATATGTCACTGCACTTAGCGATCAAGGCTTTATACTACTTGAAAAAGATGGAAACATAGGAGCGTTAGAAGGAGATTTTGCCGGTTACAAAGATTGTATTATATTCGTTTCTACGTTGGACAATAAGGATTTAGTCAATACTATAACCGTAAAATTCCCCGACTGTGATACGTGGTCTTCTCTTTACGGATGCTATTCAAACCTTAAAGAAATGCTGACTGAAAAATACGGGGAACCTTCGGAATGCGTAGAGTATTTTGACTCTTCTTATCAACCAGGCGATGATAGGGAAAAATTATATTTTGTCGGTTTTGACAACTGCAAATATCAAGCTGTTTTTTCACAACTGAATGGCAGTATTGTTTTATCTATAGAGCATAATAGCACTATTTCATATTTCGTGTTATTGCAATATTACGATAAAGCTAATTCTGAGATTATCCGAGAGCACGCCATCAACGACTTATAGCCAAATATGAACATAAATGGCTCTCATGAAGACCTTTGCATCATCATCGTAGTCGCAATCCTACTGCTGTTTCTCTGCCGCCGACTGATCCCAAAAGGCCGCTGTGGAGAGAAACATGTCGCCTCCATCCTTCGCCGCCTGCCCAGCAGCAAATACAAGGTCATCAACAACCTGCTCCTCAACTACCTGGGACACACCTCAGAGATTGACCACGTCGTCATCTCCCCCTACGCCATCTTCATCATTGAGACCAAATCCTACACCGGCCTCATCTACGGCAATGAACGCAGCGAATACTGGACCAAAAATGTCGACTAAGCCCAATTCCACTATGGTACTATTAAAAGGCTGCTGTCGGGTGAATATACACGCAGGATCTGAATTTCAATTCCATATGGTACGATTAAAAGCGCATACCGCAGCCTGGCGGTGTCGCGTCTTGACAATTTCAATTCCATATGGTACGATTAAAAG
>DWYD01000158.1 GCA_019118865.1 Candidatus Coprenecus merdipullorum
CCGTTGCGGCATGGCTTTTTTCGCTGCGCCCTTGCTGCAGGTCTTCTGTGCGGCCTTACGCCTCCGTCCCGTTTCCACAACGGCAGCGTTTCCCGCGATTCGGTGCCGTTGCGGTACCACGCTCTGGAAGGTGCCGACCGAAACGGCCTTTCTCCACCACCTTCTCGAATTCGTTATAAGTGGACCTGCCTCAGAAGCCTCTCTCGCCGGCTATGCCCGGGAACCCCTTCCGGAAGGTGCAGGCGAAAGTGCCGTTTGCCCGTCACCTTCTCGTTTTGGTACGTGGAGTCACTTCACTCCTTCGGAAGGGGTTGCCAAATCCCGGCATTTTCCGACTCCTTCGGAAGGAGTCATCGGGCTTTTTTCGGAGCAGTACCTCTTGTAGACGTTGTGAAGCCGTTTTCTTTGTAGTGCAGCATTACACTCCTTCGGAAGGAGTGGCCAAATCCCGTCAATTCCCTACTCCTTTGGAAGGAGTAGAGTTAAAGAGGTGGGGTATGCAGGCCTTCCGGTAAGGTTATGCGCAGCGGCAGGAGGCCAGCCGGTCCTTGAGGTATTTGGAGAGGCGGGTGGAGAGGCCCATCTGCCTGGCCAGGGATGTCTTCCATTTGTTGAGGCGGTTGAGGTCGCGGTCAAGGATGACGCTGACGGCGTTGGGGGAGAGGCCGCAGCACATCAGGCAGATGAGCAGGCGGTCGTCGTCGGTCAGCCAGGGAAAGTCGTTGAAGAGTCCGCTGAGGAAGCCGGGGTAGGAGGTCTCGATGAGGCCGCCGATCTGCTCCAGTGCTTCGTGTCCGGAGAGTCCGGTCTGAAGGGTCTCCTTGAGTCTGCGGCTGAGGGTTGCGGGGCTGGATGCGCTCTCATAGTGGACGTTGGCTGTCTCGTCGATGAGCATCAGCAGCCGCTCAGTGAAGGCGGTGAGTCTGCCCTGGCCGTCCTGACCGCGTTCCAGCAGCATCCTGGCCATGGCCCTGCTCTCCTTCAGTTCCGTCCCGAGGCTCTCAATCTCGTGCATTTGCTCCCGTATGGTGCTGCTTTGTTCCTGAATCGTACAGTTCTGTTCCTGAATGGTGCTGTCCTGCTCCTGTATCGTACCGTTCTGCTCCTCAATAACGTCCTTCTGCTTCCACGTGTCCCCCTCTAAGTCCTTGGAAATGCCGTAGAACATCGATGTCTTCCGCCGCTCCTTCCTCAGCTTGATGCGGCTGTCCAGCAGTGCAATCAGAGCCGCCGACAGCCCCACGGCCAGTATGCAGTGTATGATAAAATCCCAATCCATAGTACAAATGTACGAAGAAACCGAGTGCAAAGGAAATTTATTTCACAGTACAAATGACGAAGTCAAATTTAGAAAATTCGGGATGGAATTGTTAAATTTGTCTCGTCAAAGCAATAAAAGATAAATGCCATGGCACAGAAAAGACTCACGATAGATTATCAGGAATATGCCTCGATGACGGAGATGGAGGAGGCGGACCGTTCGCTGCTGGAAAGGGCGGTCAAGGCGACGGAAGGCTCGTATGCCCCTTATTCCAAGTACAATGTGGGAGCGGCGGTGCTCCTTTCGGACGGGACGGTGGTCACCGGGGCCAATCAGGAGAATGCTGCTTTTCCCTCGGGCCTCTGCGCCGAGCGGACTGCCCTCTTCGCGGCCCATGCGCAGTACCCTCATCTGGCCGTGCGGGCCATCGCTATAACAGCCTGCCGCGGCGGACGGATGGTTCCCGAGCCGGCCTGGCCCTGCGGAGCCTGCCGTCAGGTCCTCGCCGAGTCCCAGAAAAGAGCCGAGGCCCCCGTCCGTGTCATCGTGGGAGGCCTCAGCCGTATTGTAGTATTTTCCTGTGTAGAGGATATTCTGCCGTTTATTTTCAACGGACTATAGGGAAGAGAGGTCGTAAATTGAGGAATTCTCCTCGCTGACGGACTGGAAGGTGCCTTTGACCCTGCCGTCCGGGGATGCGAATATGTAAAACATAAGAGCGGGCTCCCCATCCTCGTCCATTATCCTGTAGAATGTAGAGGAACCATCGTTCATGTCGTATACCAGAAAGTACGGACCGTGTCCGGAACTGAGGTAGAGGTATGCCTTGTCCTCTGTTATCAGAGAGCCGTTGTGTATCAGGTAATGAGCATCCGGATGCTCTTTTGTGAACTCAAACCGCTTCATGACGTCGTACTTGATGTCGGCGGGATAGTCGCTTTGACCGAAATCGATTATCAGTGCCGGATCTATTCTGTCTTTATAGGCAACGTAGATGGTGTCTGAGAACGCCTGGTTGAGGTAGATTCTGTCACCGGCCCTGGATATCGGATAAGGGGATGCGAAGCCTCCTTCGGGGTGTTTGGTCCTGCATGTGTCCACGATGTTCCAGTCTTTGTCGTAGATGGTGAACAGGGGAGTGGTCCATCCGGGTGTACCGTTCCAGGTGTTCTTCACGAAATATCTGCCGGGGATGTCAGGGGTGGAGAAGATTTTGGAAATGCCCCAGTTGAGCTGCTTGATGGGTACTCCGGCCTGAGGCTCATATCCTTCGGGGGTGATGAGATAGCGCAGGAGCTTTTCCTTGTTATAGAAACTGGCGATGGTCAGTGTGTCCCCTGTCATGAATATTGACGACACATCCAGAAACTCACCTGGACCGCGGCCCTGATGGCTGATGTCGCAGATGTACTGTCCTTCGTTGTCGAAATACATCAGTCTGACGGCATTTCCGCTGTTGGATTTCAGTATATAACCATGTGGAGCCAGCACAACATCCGTTGCGTAGCCGATTATGCTCTCTTCGGAGTATTCCAGGACAGTCTTCTCCAGATCTGCCAGATTCAGCTCGATGACTTCCTTGCCGGTCAGGTCGGCGTCTATGACGCGGATGCCGTCGGAGGTGGTCCGGTCAGTGCAGGAGTAGATGATGGCGGAGGCAGCCATGATGATAGTCAGTCGTTTCATATCAGTGTGTAAGTTTAAAACGCTGCAATGTACGAAAAAAAAAGCGGATGGGCAAATATTACCGCAGCAGGTCTTTCAGTTCGCTCCAGGGTATGGTGACTTCCACGGCTCCGAGGACGTAGGGGCCTATCTCGTACTGGTTGTAGATGTAGGTGATGCCAGTTTCGGAGACCCTGAAATTGCCGTTGGGACGGATGTCCTTGGTAAACAGCATTGCGGTGTCGCCGGGTTCCTGCAGGGCCTCGGGCAGATGCAGGCTGAGCAGGGAGGAGAGCCGTTCCTCGTATCCAGCCTGGAAAAGCTCAGTCTCGCCTATCAGTGAGCCGTTGTCGGTGTTGAAATTCAGCGTGGTCTCGGATGTCATTCCGTGTGCGCCTCCGGTGTAGGTGTATTTTGTCACTGTGTAGGAGAGTATGTTTCCGTGGGTTCCGCTTACTGTTCCCCGGGTCCAGTCTGACCAGCTCAGCACGGCGGCGGGGGAAGAAGAGAAGAGGCTGTCCTCTAACAGGGGACGGTTGGCGGACAGGTATTCGGCGGATGTCTCGGCCGAGTAGGCGCTTGCGGCATCATGAATATCCATGCCTTCGTATTGGTCTCCGAACAGGCTGCAGATGATGGTGCTGTTGATGTTCCTGACGGCTGCGGCTCCAGGGCCGGAGATGATGTATTCCACGTCTATTTTCAGCTCCAGTCCGGCGTCCGACTTGTCAGACAGGGGGTATGTGGCTGATGTGTTCAGGACACCGGTGCAGATTTCTGTTTTACACGACTGGATGCAGAAGATGCATATTGCGGTGAGAATGAGTGAAATGGAAATGTGCCTCATGTCGGTACGGTTGGTTTGTGGTAAAATAAAAAAGGGTAAGCTGATTACATCGCACCGCTACGACCATCGTGTCCTTGCTGCCTTCCGGCCCTGGGGAGGTTGGATGGGAGCTGGTCGTGTAAGACTTACCCGAGTGCAAAGATATACATTTTCGCCAAATTTTCTACATTTGCACAGAATTTTTGAAAATAAGTCACAGAAATGGAAATAAACGGGAATCTGAAAGGGAAGAAAATAGCCGTGGGCCTCTCCGGCGGAGTGGACTCCTCGGTGGCCGCCCTGCTGCTGGCCCGGGCCGGATACGACGTGTTTGCCCTCTTCATGCAGAACTGGCACGATGTCACCGGCACCCTGCACGGGGAATGCGAGTGGGAGGAGGACCGCAAGGTGGCCGAGATGGTGGCCCGGAAGATAGGCATACCCTTCGAGTTCATCGATCTGTCGGATACCTACCGGCACCGGGTGGTGGACTACATGTTCTCGGAATATTCCAAGGGCCGCACCCCCAATCCGGACGTGCTCTGCAACAGCGAGATCAAGTTCGACGCCTTCCTGAAAGCTGCCCGCGACCTCGGGGCCGACTACGTGGCCACCGGGCAC
>DWYD01000159.1 GCA_019118865.1 Candidatus Coprenecus merdipullorum
ATATCTGGGGGATGACCGAGCATACTCCGAGACCGAGCGAGGCCGCCAGTACGGTCCAGATGCTGTGCGAGGCGGCTATGGCTGCCGACATGAGGGCTGCTATGCTCATGATGGTCAGCACTATCCTGCGTCTGGACCACATGTCGGCCATGGGGACGATGAGCAGGAGCCCGAGGGCATAGCCGGCCTGGGTGACCACGGTGATGAGGTTGGCGAGGGTGCCGCTGCAGGCCAGGTCGGTGCGGATGTCCTCGAGCAGCGGCTGGTTGTAGTAGAGGTTGGCTACGGTCAGGCCCGCCACTGCCGACATCATCAGCAGGGTGGAGGCGGGGATGCCCTGGTCGGGTCTGAGGGTCGATAGTCCTGACATGGCGGCTGGGATTCTGCTCTGCAGTTCAAATGTATAAAAATTTTTTGAAAAGATATTTCCTGTGCTGTGATATGGCATATCCCTGCGCTTTCTTTGCATCGTGAAACAAAAGAAACAGGATTATGAAATTAGCGGAAGCACTTAGTTTAAGAGCTGATTTACAGCAGAGATTCAGTCAGTTGAAGAAAAGGCTGAAAGCTTCTACGAAGATTCAGGAGGGTGATACACCTCCCGAGAACGTAGATGGGTTGCGTCGGGAGATGGATGAGATTCTAGAACAGCTGGAAGACATCATCTACCGCATCAACTTTACCAACATGAATACAGTAGCAGGCAGAGAGACACTTACCGAATTAATCGCCAGAAGGGATATACTGACGATGCGGGTCTCGGCCTTGCGGGAAATCGCGGACAACATGACCGAACGGGAGGACCGCTTCGGTCGGAGCGAGATAAGATATGTCAGGACAGTGGATGTCTCGGATTTACGTAAGGAACTAGACCGGTATTCCAAAGAACTCCGCGAACTGGACAATACGATACAGAGTCTTAACTGGACTGTGGAACTTCAGTAAATGGGGAGCTGAAAGCTCCACTTCACCGGCTCAGGCCGGGAATGGCAGCGGCAGCACGACAGTTATGGTCAAGTCTGACGGCATAGGTAGATGGGTATGCGATTCACAGCGCACGGCTCACCATGCACAGATGTATACCGTACACACCCGTCTGTTATAGAGGGTATTACAGAGCATCACCACGTGCTGGCTGCCATTTTTACTAAATAGACTTGAAGTCCGGTAAATTTTACTAAATTCGCGCTGTATGGATACGATGTCCCCTCAGCAGCGGCATAAGAACATGGCGGCCATCCGTTCGGCAGACACCAAGCCCGAGATGACCGTCCGGAGCTGGCTGCACTCCCGCGGCTTCCGCTACCGGCTCAACCATCCGCGCCTGCCCGGCCATCCCGACATCGTCCTGCGCAAGTACCGCACCTGCATATTCGTCAACGGCTGCTTCTGGCACGGCCACGAAGGCTGCCGCTACTTCCGCCTCCCCAAGACCAACATCGACTTCTGGCGCACGAAGATAGAGCGCAACCGCGAGCGCGACCACCGCGACTATCAGGCTCTCGCCCGCCTCGGCTGGCACACCATAGTCATCTGGGAGTGCAGCCTCAGGCCCGCCGCTCTCCGCCGGCGCACCCTCGAGTCGCTCGAGCAGACCCTCTATCACATCTATCTGGCTGACCGGGAGGTCGGGAACGGGCCTTCGCGAGCTCTGGAGTATCCGGTCCGCGGGGAGGAGGATGGAGGCGATGGGAAGCTGGTGGCGGAGCCGTAAACTTTGGAGAATTTTTGGAAATGCTTTTTGCAAAAAGCAAAAATGTGCTGTGAATGCTCAATGTATTAAACACTGGATCTGAAGAGGACTGAATTTACTTACTGACTGCACAGTCTGTTCAACCTCTGTTTCGCATTTCGTTCTATTACATAGAAACGATTTACACTAACTTAACAAAAAATGCCGGGCATGCCGTGATGTGTATCTCTATTTTGAGTATATTTGTAGTATGTGAAGTTCAAATACATGAGCAGTTATTATCAGAACAGGGCAGCAGAATTTGTTTATGAACATTCAGATTCTATATTCCGGGAACTTGTTTTTTACGAGGTGATGAATCTGTGTGTATAAACTATAATGTGGCCTCGTGCCTGTGTAGCAATAAGAAAAATCATGAAAATACACGATAGTAAATTAATAGCGGAATGTACTTCATACGATTTCAAGGAGATGCTGGAACGCAAAAAAGTGAAGTCTTGGCTTAAATCCGTATCAGCCTTTGCCAATACGGATGGTGGCAGCTTATTCTATGGTGTAAACGATGAAGGTGAAATAGTAGGATTGGAGAACGCACAGGCGGATGCCGATTTCATCAGCGAAATGATAAAGGCACGGCTTGACCCCGTACCGGAAGTTGAGCTTATACCGATTGAAATCAAGGGGCGTACTCTGCTTGAAGTGAAAGTAAAGTCCGGAGTGCTAACACCTTATTATTATTTTCAGGACGGAACGCGCACAGCTTTTGTCAGGATTGGCAATGAAAGTGTGGAATGCAATTCGCAACAGCTCCTTTCGTTGGTCCTGAAAGGAACGCACATGACATGGGATTCGCTCCCGGCACAAGTGGAAGCAAGCAAACATTCTTTCATTATCCTTGCCAATACTTTTCGCGAACAGACGCATCAGGAATGGAACGACAAGTATCTGGAGTCGTTCGGACTGATCACTTCTGACGGTACGCTGACCAATGCCGGACTGCTGTTTGCAGACAACTGCCCGGTGTTCCAATCGCGTATATTCTGTACCCGTTGGACAGGACTTTATAAGGACGATGCCATAAGTTCGATAGAACATAGGGCGAACCTTGTTTTGCTATTGAAATATGGCATGGATTTCATCAAGAACTATACCATGAGCGGTTGGGTCAAGATGCCCGACTACCGCCTCAATCTGCCTGACTATTCTGACCGGGCTGTCTTTGAAGGATTGGTCAACCATCTAATCCATCGAGATTACACGGTGATGGGAGGTGAAATACATATCGACATCTATGATGATCGGGTGGAGCTGGTGTCTCCCGGCGCGATGCTTGACGGCACTCAGATTCAGGACCGCGACATTTATAATGTTCCGTCTATACGCCGCAACCCCGTCATTGCCGATGTGTTTACCCAGCTCGACTATATGGAGAAGCGTGGCTCCGGCCTGCGTAAGATGTTGGAATTGACCAAGACTTTGCCCAACTTCCTGCCAGGTAAGGAACCTCGCTATAAAACCGAAGCATCCTCGTTTTTCACTACTTTCTATAATTTGAACTGGGGCGAGAGTGGCAGAATACCAGTAGAGGCGGTGGCCGACAGGGTAAACAGTACCCTTAAAAAGTACCCTGCAAGCGGAGATGGTTCGGTGAAAATCTTCGGTGATACACCAAAATCTTCGGTGAAAATCTTCGGTGATGCGCCAAAACCTTCGGTGAAACAAAAGCGGTTGGGACGGACGGCACAGAGTATTCTCGACCTTGTAATTTCAGATGGTACTATATCTCAAGACAAAATGGCGGAAAAGATAGGTGTCAGCAAACGTGCGATAGAAATGCAAATAGCAAATCTGAAGGCTAAAGGATTACTTGTCAGAGAAGGAGCTGACCATGGCGGTTATTGGCGCATCGTTGTAAAACCATAACAAGGAAAGACAGTAGTGGATGGTCGGATTCTTGTATTAGAATATGTATGACTATGGAGAACTTAGAAGAAATAAAAAGAATTCAGGCAGCCGGCATGGATGTGGCTGCGGTGGAACGTATGAAGTTCATGATACCGCGTCATACGGATTCCGGACGGTTGCGGGCGGAGGATTCACTATTTGGCACATGATGAGGATATAAGTGGATTTGTCCGGAAGGTGGACAAATTCCGGTATCTCGGCATTGAGGATACGGTCTGCGAGGACTGTATTTTCTCCCGGTGGATAATGGGGAATGGAGAGTGCTGCGGACGTCTTCTGAAAGAAATTTTCAGGCAGAAATACGTCAGTGGACAATGTGAGTTCAAAAAGACCGGGCCGGACGAACCTTCTGAATATGAGCGCCGGGAAGCAATGCGGCTGGCAGAAGAGAAGGAGAAACGGGAGAAAATCTCCGGAGAACATGCACGGAGGTTACTGCAGAAGTTTACGGCGGAGCATTTGGGCGGTGATCAGGCAGCATTGTCGCAGTTCGACCTGTCTACTCTGAGAGAATTCCAGGAGTATGGAGATCCGGAATTGTCCCGTGCGCCTCTTGTCCAGGAGGTTCTCAGCCTGGCTTACCGCGACAGATGGCCGGGACTCGATATCTACAGCATAGAGCGCAGGAAATATGCAGCGACAAAGATAACTCTTTATCAGAACCTTCTCGGGGTCAATATCCTTGATGAATATTTTAAGGGACTGCGGAAGTTCGATCCGGATATGCGGTATCACAGCCGCGCCCTTTTGTCGGCCAGGCTCAGCAACACCATAGGCAATCTTATCATCCTGCCGGCCGACATGTCCGGCTATCTGGAGTGGGAGTGCCACAACAGGATTGACCGCTTTCTCGCAGCTCTCCTCAAAGCCATGCGGGGCGACAGGGATGCCGACCGGGAACTTCTCGACATACTCAGCGGCGATGCCTCCGACGGACTTCTTCCGTCCTATTTCTCCGATGGAGAGGATGGCTTCCACCAGTTCGTCCATGAGATGATGCTTGAGGACTTCGTCGCTCCCGACGGGTCATTCATTGACCCCTGCTGCGGCGTATGGCCTTCCAGGCCGGGACTGACGGCTGAGGATTATCTGGCGGCTGTCGAGAGATTCTGTGGGTTTTGCGAGAGGGTGCTGCCGTCGCGGGCGAAGAGGATGGCGGCGGAGCTTTAGGGGTAGCACTTTGAATCCCTTTGTGTAGCGTAGGGTGGGGTGCATACAGCGCAGTCTGTTCTGTCTTGCTTTTTTGTATTTTGCTGTTTAATAGAGCCTTGCGTAAAATTTGAGATTTACAGACTGAGGAGTGTCGCTGCTTGTCTGTTATCCACTCTTTTGCATATAATGTTATTTATCAATATTATACACGGATTATCCGATTGCAGACTCGACATGGAGAAAATGTGCTGACCGCAGACTGCCCTTGCCATAACGCTTCTAAGGTGCATTTAAGAGAATACATGTCCAGGCGCACTGTTCAGTCTGTTATCCGCATAACCACGTAACAGCTTGTTCTATGGCCGTATATCCCATACGGTCAGTTACAGACTGTCGGCGGTACGGTAATGTCGCTTAGGGAAAGCCATAACATACTGACTTAACAAAAAAATGAACTTTATTTTGAGTTCTCAAAGAAATGGCATACATTTGTGTCAAAGAAGAGAAATCATGGGGCGTTTGATTCAGATACTGAGAACGGACAGTGAAGAGATTGAGATTTATTCTCCAAAGTACGATGGAGAAGAAGACTCTGAGTTTGAGAAGTTTCTAAAGATTAATGATGCTCGAAAAGAACCACAGTTCAGAAAGTTCTTTGATGCAATAGTCTCAGCCGTAGATAAAATCAGAGAGGTCGGAGCCAGAGAAAATCTTTTTTGGCCCGAAGGAAGGCGGATTAAAGCCTTGCCTTTATTTATTTCATCAAATAACAAGATAGATAAAAAGATAGGTAAGATGAGGCTTTATTGCCTGAGATATTCTGAAAAAATATTGATCTTAGGTAATGGCGGTGTGTCAACTTTACAAAAATATGAAGATGATGTGTGGCTGAACAAATGTGTGAATGATTTAAGGATAATAGACAAGATAATAACAAAAGAGTTGAAAAGAATAAGGAAAACTATTGATGATAAAGGAGCAATAAAAGAAGTAATTGAAAATATTGATATATAAAATTAGTAGTTAGTTATGGTTGACGATAAAGCGAATAATCTGTTTGAAAAATATCTTGAGCGCGTTGATCCTGAGATAAGAAATGAAGTGAGTCTCAATATCGATATAGCAAATCGCATATATGATCTTATCAAGAAGAAGGGTATGACGCAGAGAGAATTTGCTGCTCTGATGGGAAAACGAGAGTCGGAGGTCTCAAGATGGCTGAGCGG
>DWYD01000160.1 GCA_019118865.1 Candidatus Coprenecus merdipullorum
GTTCATCTCCGCACTGACGAAAAGTATGCGCGCATCAGGGTGGACCTTATGAATGTTCGCCATCAAGTCAAGGACAACCGTAGTCTTACCTACACCAGGGTCGCCGATGGCCATGTAATTGACCCCTTTGGGTAGCCCGCGGTAACTGCAAAGCAACGAATCCAACACCGTTCCTGACAGATAATTCACGAAGAGATTCCTGTCGAAAATTATATCCTTGACTTTTACAATCTTTCTCATTGCGGCTGGTTTTCGCTTGCAAAATAAACCGCCACTTACGCCACACGGCGGCACTAGTCGAAGGAAAATTGTCCCTATAGCGTAAAATTTGATGATTATCCGCAACCTCACCCCTTACGCTTCATTGCATTGACAGGTATCCTTTAATCATTTTTCAACGAATTTACCTCGTGGTGCATCCCATTTTTCAAACACCTGAAAATCAGCAGTCTGCAAAAGCAGTTGCACATTTGCTAGTTTTAAAAAAGGGCAAATGTGCAGCATATCTCATAACAACCTGATTTACAAGGTGGTTTTCTCTTCTGCGCACCCCGAAGTAAATTCGTTAAAAATATGAGGTCGCCTTGACTTTCACAGGGGGACTTTTGCGGATAACCATTTAAAATTTTGTATATTCAGAGAACTGCTCTTGACTGTCATGGTTCCCGGCCTGGCTAATGATTATGCTCATATAGCATAATGTTTGCGCCACCTGAGACTATCACGGTAAATGTGATGACACGGGCACCGCCTCTTTTGCCATGTCCTTTGGATGTAATGGCCATGCGGATCTTACGCAGGCCTCCGCCCAAATCAGTACCAAGATTCGGATTTGCCAATATATCCTCACACAATGAGGCTATATCTGATTTCATGGACGGATAACGCTTTCCCAAACGCTTGGCATCCTTCTCAAAGGTGTATTGAAATTTCAAACTATTCCTCTTCATCCCAATCCCTCATAAACTCATCATACGTCTTAGATCTTCCTGCCTTCATGTCTTTCAGTCCTGCATCTATTTTCGCAAGAACATCCTATTTTCTTCTATTTTTATGACTTCTGCAAATTTAGCAAAATATCACGCAGCTCAAAATTTCCAGTTAGGCTGCACGTTATTTCAGCAGTCCGATGACATCTTGCGGCAGCATCACATTCGCAGAATTATCTGTGGGCTCATTTTTGAGGAAAGGCACCGGTACAACTGTATAATCCTTTGTAAAAGGCAGCAGGGCGGCTTTGCGGAGAAGATCTGCGGCAAGCTGCCTGCCATTCTCCCGGGCCGTCCATTTACATTTTGAGGACAGAGCCCCGCCAGCGTCTTGCCCTGCCATAAAGAGGTGCTGAGGAATCGAGAAACTCTATAGGCTTTTATTATGCACTGCAAACATAATGATTCAAATGCATAATACAAAATTTATCTGCATTACGAGAAACTTGTGCCACGATTTTTCACAAGCTTTCACTACCTTTGCACAAAACAAAACGCAACATTATGACCAAAGACCTATTCGACAAGTACATCTGGCTCGTGGACACGATTCACCGCGCGGGCCGGATCACACTCAGGGAAATCAATGAGAAATGGGCGATGTCGCCTCTCTACGACGGGGCGGACATCCCGCGCCGGACATTCAACAACTGGAAGGAAGCCATACAGCAGGCCTTCGACATCAACATCGAGTGCAGACGCACAGGCGGCTATCACTACTACATCGAGAACCCGGAGGACCTGGAGAACAGCACTACCCGCTCATGGCTTCTCAACACATTCACTGTCAAGAACATCATCAGCGAGAGCAAGGGTATCCGCGACCGCATCCTCCTCGAGAACGTACCTTCCGGACAGAAGCATCTCACCCCCATCATCGACGCCATGCAGGGCAACAGATGGCTGAAACTGCTACACGGCAGCTACTGGCATGAAGAACCGCTTACCTACACCGTCCAGCCCTGGTGCCTCAAGCTGTTCAACCAGAGATGGTACGTCTCCGGATACTGCAGCGAGAGGGAGGGTTTCCGGACCTTCGCCCTCGACCGCATCATCAGTCTGACCGCCCTCGACGAGAAATTCGAATATCCCGAGGACTTCGACCCGCAGGGATACTTCGCCGATTTCTGCGGCATCAGCACCGACAACGATATACCCAAGACAACCATCCGCATCAAGGCCTACGGCCTCCAGGCCCGCTACCTCCGCTCCCTTCCCCTGCACCACAGTCAGAAAGAAACGGAGACTGCCCCGGACGGCGGATGGGCGGTATTCGAATACCGCCTCCGCCCCACATGGGACTTCACCAGCACCGTCCTCTCCCGCATGGACCAGCTGGAGGTCATTTCCCCAGCCTCCCTGCGCGATGAGATCCGCAGTATAGTTCAGGACATCGCCGCCAGATACCGGGACTAAATCTCTATCATCAGCCCTATCTGCAGCCTCGGCGGCTCCATGGGCAGGACCGAGTGGCTGAACCAGTGCGTGAAACGATATTTGCAGTAGACCGAGAACAGATTCACACCGAGCGCAGCATAGACACCTCCCTGCAGAGGCAGGAACTTTTCTCCGTCCCGGTAGTGGTCTACCTCCTTGTAATCACCGATATAGTACTTGACCTTGTACTGCCGGCTGAAGGCCCAGTCTCCCCAGGCACCCAGGTCGATATACAGCGGCGTCCGCAACGAGATGTAGAAGCGGTTGTAGACTCCAATACCAATATTGTCGGTCTTGAATATTTCCCTGTCGATTACGGCATTGCACGGATACTGCGTTATAATGCCCCTGGCCGCCAGACCGCTGCCCCTGTAGTCGTAGTGAGTATACTGCGCCGATATACCGAACGCATAATGCCCTATGCCGAACCACTGTTTGGCCCCTAGAGTGATCTCGAAACTGTTGCCGTACTTCACCGGCATAGCGGCCGTCGGCTCGTAACTGCACCCCTCCACCGGGAAACTGAAGCCGAAGAACACGCTCGCATCGTCATACCACCGGTTCTTTTTTCTCCGCGTCCCATAGTCATCGTAGCGGTAAACATTTTTATCCTGGCCGTAGATCTTAACCGGAGACTGAAGCCGGATAGTGGTCTTACCTATCTCTATGTCCGCCTGGGCGGAAGCCTGTCCGGGAGCCATGAGCAGCAGTCCTGCCGCGCAGGCAATTGCAAAAATTGTCTTTTTCATATCCTCTGGGTTTTTCTATTTTATTCTTATCTCATTGTTCAGCAGGGCATCCTGCATCTGTCCGTCGATGTCGCCCACCATCTCCATCAGCAGCACCGCATCGGCCTCCACGGAAAGCATCAGAGCCTTCCGGCACTTACTGTCCACATACACTGACAGCACACTCCCGTCACTGCCCATGGACACTTTATAAAGATTGTCAAATCCCTCCGCATACCTGTCGGCATCCTTCAGAAAAGCCTCCCTCAACGTATCACAGCATTTAAAGGAAGCGCTGATCACCTTCAGCTCCGTGAGCTTGCGCAGCAGCTCGTTGTCATCCCGCCGCGCGATCCTCTGCAGAACGGACTTGGACATAGTCACCGTCACCACCCCCTCATTGGGGCCGTAGCGTTCCATGAGCCCCTCGAAGGACTGGGCCGCAGCCCACAGCGGAGCAATGCACAGCATCATCAGCATGATTACAGTCTTTCTCATATCTATTGTAATTTAAATTTTGACAAAATACTCTCTTCCAGGACATGCACGGTCGAATCCGTCTTTTCCATCCTCATCTGCAGCGTGCCCAGGCTCTGGTCCAATGCCGCCTGCAGTCCCTGCAGCCGGGACAACCCTCGGTCGGCGATCTCGATTGCCAGGGCTTCGTCAGCGACCCGCCGGCCTCCGACCGTCAGTTCAAATCCGGGGTCCCCTCCGAACCTGCCGCTGAGGGCAAACACCCCGACGGCGGAAATCACGGCGGCGGCTCCTACGGCTGCTGCGGCGATACTCATGATACGCCGGCGCCCCCTGCGGACGGACGTCCTCCTGTCTCCGGCACCTGTCATGGCCGCATCCGCCCTTTCCTGAGCGATATACCCGAAAAGAGGCCTGTACTTCTCCAGGTCCTCCGGCACCTTCCCGGAAAGGAACCTCCTGCGGAGCTCCTCCTCCTGAGCGGAGTCTGTCCCTCCTTCGAAGTACAGCTCCAGCAATTTTCTCAGATTTTCTTCCTTTTTCATATTATAGACCTTCTTATTCATTGTTCAACAGATATTCCCGGATCCGCTTCCTCGCCCTGCTCAGCAGCTGCCTGGCATTGTCCCCGCTGCATCCGAGAACTGACGCCGTCTCATCCGTATCATACCCCAGCACATCCCTGAGAATGAACGCCGAGCGCTGCTGCTCCGGCAGTTCCCCGACGACCTTCCTCACCTGCCCTATCCGCTCTTTCATACCGAAGTGCAGCTCGATATTCTCCCCGCTGTCCTGTCTCCATGCCGCCTCTATCCCGGTCCTCCTGCTGTAGCCCGCTGACCTGACCGCATCCAGCGCCTTGTTCCTTGCCACCTTCATCAGCCAGGCCCCGGGACAGCTGACATTCCTCCCCTGCGAGACCTCCTGCAGGCACGCCAGGACAGTATCCTGTACGATATCCTCGGCCAGAGCATTGTCCCCGACAATGTTCCTTA
This sequence comes from Candidatus Coprenecus merdipullorum, assembly GCA_019118865.1. Taxonomy (GTDB): domain Bacteria; phylum Bacteroidota; class Bacteroidia; order Bacteroidales; family UBA932; genus Coprenecus; species Coprenecus merdipullorum. The sequence continues at coordinate 4,627 of DWYD01000160.1, forward strand.
CGAAGACCTGCAGGCGCCTGCGCTCAGCCTCCACTGCACTTACTGTTTCTGAATTCATATTCCTAAGACGTATGAGGGCATAGATTTGTGACAAAGTTGGAGAAAATTCTTAACTTTGCGCTCAACAACTTGCTGAAACTAATTACCAATAATCTACAATATGTACAAAGATATCCATTTTGTAAGCGCGGACGAGGCCGTCAAGGTCGTGAAGTCCGGAGACCACATTCACTTCAGCAGTGTGGCCGCAGCCCCCAAAGTGCTCATCGACGCTCTCTGCCGCAGAGGCGATGCAGGCGAGCTCAGGGACGTGAGGATCCACCACCTCCACACCGAGGGACCCGCTCCCTACACCGATGCCAAGTATGAGGGAATCTTCTTCCATCAGGCATTCTTCGTAGGCGGCAATGTGCGCAAGAGCGTACAGGCCGGATACGCCGACTACATCCCCATCTTCCTGAGCGAGACCCAGAGACTCTACCGCAGCGGCGTGCTGCCCTGCGACGTAGCCATGATCCAGGTATCCCTCCCCGACAAGCACGGCTATGTATCCATGGGTACCTCCGTGGACGCCTCCCTGGCCGCCGTTGAGTGCGCCAAGCATGTCATCGCGGTGGTCAACAAGCACGTGCCCCGCGCATGGGGTGACGCCATCATCCCCCTGTCGATGATCGACACCTTCGTGGAGTGCGACTCCGAGCTGGAGCCCGCTCACTTCTCCGAGCCCTCGCCCATCGAGACAGCCATCGGACGCAACTGCGCCGCCCTGATCGAGGACGGAGCCACCCTGCAGATGGGTATCGGCGCCATTCCCAACGCCGTACTGGCCCAGCTCGGTGACCACAAGAACCTCGGTATCCACACCGAGATGTTCGCCGACGGCGTCCTGCCCCTCGTCAGGAAAGGCGTAATCAACGGAGCCGAGAAGTGCATCGACCGCGGCAAGATGGTATCCACCTTCCTCATGGGCTCGCAGGAAGTCTATGACTTCATCGACGACAACCCTATGGTGGCCATGATGGACGTCGGCTACACCAACGACCCCTACGTCATCGCCAAGAACCCGAAAGTGACAGCCATCAACTCCGCCCTCCAGGTGGACCTCACCGGCCAGGTATGCGCTGACTCCCTCGGCACCAAGTTCTACTCCGGTGTCGGCGGCCAGATCGACTTCGTATACGGAGCCTCCATGTCCAAGGGAGGCAAGGCCATCATCGCCATGCCTTCAGTGACCAACAAGGGCGTCAGCAAGATCGCTCCCGTCCTCACCTCCGGCGCCGGCGTCGTGACCACCCGCAACCACATCCACTGGTTCGTAACCGAGTACGGTGCGGTGGACCTCTACGGCAAGTCCCTCCAGGAGAGAGCCAAGGCCATCATCAGCATCGCCCATCCCGACCATCAGGAGGAGCTCGACCGCGCGGCCTTCGAGCGCTTCGGGCCTCACTATCACTTCGTCGGCTAAGCAGCATCCGGCCGACAGTAGGACAAAGGCAGTCTCCCGCCACCCGGGACGGCTGCCTTTTTTATTCCGGATTTTTCCTTATTTTTGCAGGCGCTTACGGCACGGCACCATGAGGAAATTCATACGAAGACACATCGCCATCCAGCTGCTGCTTCCCATGCTCTTTACCGCATACATGGGCAGCATATCGCTGTTTCCTCATGCCCACATCATAGACGGATGCAAAATCGTACACTCCCATCCCTTCGCCGATGACGAACACAGCCACGACGGGGATTCGGCCCGTACGATACTGATCCTCTCGACATTCAGCATTGACGGCGAGATCATGCAGGGCCGCCTGCCCTCAGTCTTCCTGCCCCTGTACGGAGACCTGTCCGTACCCTCAGTGCAGGACGGCTCCGCCCAGTGCCATATTCAAACGGAAAGCAGGAGAGGCCCTCCTGCCCTTGCCTGACATTCTACCCGGCGCTCTGCCGGCAACTGCCCCGTCCCCGGACACATCTGGCAAGACTGTATCCATAGCGGCGGTATCCCCACACGGATGCCGCGACCTGTCGTATACGACATAACCGTTTGAAACACATTTATATGAACAAGCATATTTTCACCTTATTCGTCACCTTACTTCTTACCATTTTTCCCCTCGCTGCCTCCGCAGACAACGACCCCGACCGCTCCGACGCGAACATCGTCGGCCACGTAACGGACAAAACCACAGGAGAGCACCTGCCCTACATCAACATCCTGCTCAAGGGCACCATGTTCTACGCAGCCACCGACGCCACCGGACACTACTTCCTCAAGGACCTGCCCGAAGGCGACTTCATCCTCGAAGTATCCTGCACCGGATACAAGACCCAGACGAGGGAGGTCACCCTCAAAAAAGGTGTCACCCTCGAGCTCAACTTCGAAATCGAGGAAGACATCAGCATGCTCGACGGAGTAGTCGTCTCGGCCAACCGGAGCGCAACCACCAGACAGATGGCCCCGACCATCGTCAACGTGCTGACACCTGCGCAGTTCGAGCAGGCCAACGCCTCCACCGTATCGTCCGTCATAGCCTTCCAGCCCGGAGTGAGGGTGGAGAACAACTGCCAGAACTGCGGATTCCAGCAGGTGCGCATCAACGGCCTCGACGGTCCCTACACCCAGATACTCATAGACTCCAGGCCAGTGTTCAGCGCCCTGTCCAGCGTCTACGGCATCGAGCAGCTGCCCGTCAGCATGATAGACAGAGTTGAAGTCATGCGCGGAGGAGGCTCGGCCCTCTTCGGCTCCTCGGCCATCGCCGGCACCATCAACATCATCACCAAGGAGCCCCTTTACAAC
>DWYD01000161.1 GCA_019118865.1 Candidatus Coprenecus merdipullorum
GAGCTGGGAGATGTCGGCGTAGAAGCCCAGGCGCTTGCGGTAGGCCAGAATCTGGCGGGCGTAGTAGGGACCAATGCCCGGAAGGGCGTCCAGGGCCGCGCTGTCGGCGGAGTTGAGCTCAACGAGGTCCCAGCTCCAGCCGTCGTGGGAATATGAGCGGGTGGGACTGTAGCCGTTCCTGCTGTCCCGGGTGCTGTTGCTGTCCCGGATGCTGTCGGTGTTCCGGAAGCTGTCGGTGTGCGTGGAACTTCCGGCGGCTGATGCGGGGGTGGAGGCTGGCCCGGGGGAGAAAGCCCGTTCTGACGGATGATTGTCCGAGGTGCTGCCTGAGCGGGTAGCAGCAGTGGCGGAGGATGTGCGTCCGGGCTGGCCTTCGTATGATGTGCGGCCCGTCCGGCGGGAGGATGATTCGCCTTGTCCGGTGATGGAAAGACCTTCCTGACCCGGAGTATTGTCCTGGATATTGCACTGAGAGGCCTGCAGCTCTTCTTGCCGCTGCTCTTCCCGCATTGCCCTGCGGCTGTCTATCAGATATTTGCCGAAGAATACCGCCTGCGCCGCTAATATCAGGCAGACCAGCACGACGACCCCGTTTGAGAAAAGCTTCTGGCCCTTACTCTTCTTCCTGCTCCTGCTGTCCATGTCTTCCCACATAGTCCTTCCCTTCAACGATCAGTACTATCTCGCCCTTGGGCGGGTTGTCGGTGTACCACGAGGCCAGCTCCGGGAGGGTACCGCGGCGGGTCTCCTCGTGTATCTTGCTGATCTCGCGTGAGACGGAGGCTTTCCGCTCCGCCCCGAAGTATTCGCACATCTGCGTAAGAGTCTTGGCTAAACGGTAGGGCGACTCGTAGAAGACCATCGTCCGGCCCTCGGAAGCGAGCTGGGTCAGCCGGGTCTGGCGGCCTTTCTTGACAGGCAGGAAGCCCTCGAAGGCGAACCGGTCCAGCGGCAGGCCCGAGTCTACCAGGGCGGGTACGAAGGCCGTGGCCCCGGGCAGGGTGATGACCTCGATGCCCTCATCCGCGCATGCCCGGGCGAGCATGAATCCGGGGTCGGAGATGCCAGGTGTACCGGCGTCCGAGACCAGCGCGATGTCCATCCCGGAGAGTATCTTCTCGCAGACGGGACGTACCCGTGCGTGCTCGTTGAACTTGTGGTGGGCCTCGGTCGGCTTGGTGATGCCGTAGTGCTTGAGCAGCACCGAGGTGGTGCGGGTGTCCTCGGCTAAGATCAGGTCGACCTGCTTGAGAACCTCTACCGCCCTGAAAGTCATGTCCTCCAGATTGCCCACGGGGGTGGGCACGATGTAAAGCTTGCCTGCCATGGTAGTAAGTAGCGATAAAATGTTAATTTTGCAGTCCGGATGCCGGGACGTGAGCATCCGTGTCAAATTCTCAAAGGACAAAAGTAAGAAAATGTTTTCAGAATACGCAAAAAAACCGGGCTGGATCGAAGTCATCTGCGGCTCGATGTTCTCGGGCAAGACCGAGGAGCTGATCCGCAGGCTCAAGCGGGCCAAGTTCGCCAACCAGCGGGTGGAGATATTCAAGCCCGGAATAGATACACGCTACTCAGCGGAGGAGGTGGTCTCGCACGACGCCACCGCCATCATGTCGACTCCGGTCGAGTCCTCGGCCAGCATCCTGCTGCTGTCGGGGGATGTGGACGTGGTGGGCATAGACGAGGCCCAGTTCTTCGACGACGGGATAGTGGACGTGTGCCGGCAGCTGGCCTCGTCCGGTATCAGGGTGATAGCTGCCGGACTGGATATGGACTATCTTGGCAAGCCGTTCGGCCCGATGCCCGCTCTGATGGCCGTGGCCGAGTATGTGGACAAGGTGCATGCCATCTGTGTGCGCTGCGGTGACCCGGCCCTGCACTCCCATCGCCTGAGCGCCAGCGACCGGCTGGTAGAGCTCGGAGAGAAGGATATCTACGAGCCTCTGTGCCGCCATTGTTTCAATAAATGCATGGAGAATTCAGACTAACTCTGTTTTAATTCCGAATTTTCATTATTTTTGCATCCGTGACTACTCATACATTTGAATGGAAATATTTATAATACTTCTACTTATTCTACTCAACGGCCTCTTCTCCATGAGTGAGGTCGCTCTCATAAGCGCTAGAAAATCAAGCCTTACCGCAGATGCCAAGAAGGGCAGTCGGACAGCCAGGAACGTGCTCAACCTGACGGAGAGACCCAATAAGTTCCTCTCCACAGTCCAGATAGGCATCACTCTCATCGGTATCCTCACCGGTCTCTATTCCGGTGACTCGATAGCATACAAGTTCTCGGACATCCTCGAGGGCTGGGGACTTTCGGAGAGCGTGGCTCAGCCGGTGGCTCAGGTGACCATAGTCATCGTCGTGACCTACCTGACCATAGTCCTCGGCGAGCTGGTGCCCAAGCGTCTGGGTATGGGTTCTCCCGAGAACATCGCCAAGGTCGTGTCCGGCCCGATGCTGGTCCTCTCCTGGATCGCTACCCCCTTCGTGTGGATACTGGACAAGAGCACATCGCTCTTCACCAAGGCCTTCCACGTGGAGGAGAAGGAGTCGAAGGTAACTGAGGAGGAGATCAAGTCGATGGTGGCCGAGGGTAAGGAGGACGGCGAGGTGCAGGATGTGGAGCAGGACATCGTGGAAAGAGTGTTCTCTTTGGGAGACAGGAACATCGAGTCTATAATGACCAGCCGCAACGAGATCATCTGGATAGACAGGGAGATGACCCGCGAGGAGATCAATACCCTCGTCCAGGAGCACCTCTTCGAGGTCTATCCCGTGGGTGACGGCAGTCTCGACGAGATAGTCGGGGTGGTCTACCTCAAGGACCTGTTCGGCAAGCTGGACAAGGACAGATTCTCCCTCGACGACATCATCCGCCCCGTGCAGTACTTCCACGAGTACACCGATGTATATAAGGTACTCGAGCAGATGAAGAAAGCCCATGTGACCTACGGTTTGGTCTGCGACGAGTTCGGAGTATGCCAGGGCATAGTGACCTACAAGGATATCCTGGAGGGTCTGGTCGGCTCGATCGACGACGAGGAGGACGAGCCGGATATCATCGAGCGCAAGAGCGGCGGCTGGCTGGTGGACGGTCAGTGCCCCTTCTACGACTTTCTGGCCCACTTCGACATGGAGGACCTGGCGGCCGACAACGACTACAACACCGTCGGCGGTCTGATTCTCGAGATGCTCGAGCACATCCCCCAGTCCGGCGAGTACGTGGACTGGAACGGTTTCCGCCTCGAGGTGGTGGATATGGACGGCCCGAGGATAGACAAGGTGCTGGTCAACAAGCTTCAGCCCGCTCCCGAGGAGGAGGCCCGGGATGAAGAGAAGGAAAAGGATAAAGACTAACGGTAAAAGCATAACAGACAATGAAAAAAGGAACCATTACAATGTTCGCAGCAATGTCCGCCGCAGCCCTTGCGCTCGCCGGCGGATATTCTGTTTCTGCACAGGACTACGACAAGTCTGGGTACTGCCCCATCACCAAAGGCATGACCCTGGAATACGTCAATTATGACGCCGACGGAGCCCGCACCGGCTCTTTTATATTGAAGGTATCGGCAGTCGAGGGCACTCTCTCGAAGGGTACGGTGACATTCGACCAGTATTTTTATGATGCCGACGGCAAGCCCCTTTTCGATGACAATGGCGGCAATCTGCCCATGGAGGTCACCGTCGGAGGACCGGAGGGCACCGTCTCCCGCATGAGCGACGTGGGCAAGGTGATGAAGGTCCAGGACATCATGTCCAAGGGCGATGCCAGCAGCGTCCCCGCCGGCATGAAGGTCGGAACCACGATTCCTGACGGGTGCATCAAGGTGAAAATAGGCAAGATATCCGCAACTCTTTCCACTCAGAACCGTCAGGTGACGGAGCAGAAGAGCATCACCGTCCCTGCCGGTACATTCGACTGCTTCCTGATTAAGGAGGAGCAGGTGACAAAGACGGTGATGTCCAAGACCGAGCGCATAGAGACCTGGTACGCGGCCGGCATCGGCTGCATCAAGCAGGCGGTATATGACCGCAAGGGCCGTCTGGACCACACCCAGGAGCTGGTATCCATCAAGTTCGAATAGTATTTTCAAGACAATATGAACACGATAACCTGTAGGGACATAGTCAAGGTGTTCGGCACGTACACCGCCCTGAACCATGTCTCGATAGAAGTCCCCAAGGGGACTATCTTCGGTCTGCTCGGCCCCAACGGTGCCGGCAAGACCACCCTCATCCGCATTATGAACCAGATCACGGTGCCCAATTCCGGTATCGTGCTCTTCAACGGCAACCCGGTCGTCCCCGACGACGTCTACCGCATCGGCTACCTTCCCGAGGAGAGGGGCCTCTACAAGAAGATGAAGGTAGGGGAGCAGGCCATGTATCTGGCCCGTCTCAAGGGACTCAGCCGCCAGCAGGCCATGACCGAACTCAAGAAATGGTTCGTGAAGTTCGGCATCGAGAGCTGGTGGAACAAGAAGGTGGAGGAACTCTCCAAGGGTATGGCCCAGAAGGTGCAGTTCATCACTACCGTCCTCCACAGGCCCGAGCTGCTGATACTCGACGAGCCTTTTTCCGGCTTCGACCCGGTCAACGCCCAGCTTATCCGCGACGAGATCCTGCGCATGAGGGACGAGGGTACGACGGTCATCCTCTCGACCCACAACATGGCCTCGGTGGAGGAACTCTGTGACAATATAGCCCTGATCAACAAGTCCAACCTCGTGGT
>DWYD01000162.1 GCA_019118865.1 Candidatus Coprenecus merdipullorum
TCCGCATCGGCCTGGACGAGGTGGAGCATATAGTGAAGTCGGCATTCGACACGGACTGCCTGTGCAGCGGTACGGACGACATGCTTACGGTGCGCATCACCAATCCGGCGATAAAGGACAGTGTCCTTGACTTGATAGTGGAAAAGACGAAGCTTTTCCATAAGAACATTGAGGTCATGTACGTTGACAGGATCGAGCGCAACGAGGCCGGCAAGGCCATACTCAATAAGCAGTAGAATTACAATCAATCAGAAACAGACAAAAAAGAGAAATATTATGAGCAATCTAGAAAAGTACAATGGAGTGTTCCGTGACGTATTCATGGTGGAAGACGCTGTCCTCAACGACGCATTTGACAACAAGTCGGTGGACGGCTGGGACTCAGTGAAGCAGCTGGCCCTGACCACGGCCCTCGAGGATACTTTCGATATCATGCTGGATGCGGAGGACATCCTCGAGCTGACATCGTATACCAAAGGTAAGGAGATATTGAAGAAGTGTGGTATTAATTTGGAATAATAATTATGCGAAACATACCATTCTCGCCTCCCGACATGTCGGAGGCGGAAGCCTCCATGGTTGCGGAGGTGCTGGGCTCCGGGTGGATTACTACCGGGCCGAAGACTAAGGAGTTTGAACATCTGATAGCGATGTGCTGCGGTACGCAGCGGGCGGTGTGCTTGAATTCCGCTACGGCGTGCATGGAGATGGCACTGCGGGTGCTTGGTATCGGGCCTGGGGATGAGGTGATCGTACCGGCCTATACCTACACGGCTACGGCGAGTTCGGTGTGCCATGTGGGGGCGCGGCCGGTGATGGTGGACTGTGCTCCTGGCAGTTATGAGATGGACTATGCCAGGGTGGCGGACGCGATAACTGAAAGGACCAAGGCCGTGATGCCGGTGGATCTTGGCGGAGTGGTCTGCGACTACGACAGGGTGTTTGAGGCGGTGGAGTCTAAAAAAGCACTCTTCAGACCGGCGAATGATATCCAGAAGGCATACGGAAGGCCGGTGGTGATAGCTGATGCGGCCCATGCTTTCGGGGCCAGGCGGCACGGTAAGATGTGCGGCTCGATAGCGGACTTTACCTCGTTCTCGTTCCATGCGGTGAAGAATCTGACTACGGCTGAGGGCGGGGCGCTGACGTGGCGCTCTCATGAAGGACTGGATGATGAGGCGGTCTATAAGCAGATTCAGCTGCTGTCGCTGCACGGTCAGAGCAAGGACGCACTGGCCAAGACTCAGCTCGGTGCCTGGGAGTACGACATCGTCGCGCCTTACTACAAGTGCAACATGACGGACATCATGGCCGGTATCGGCCTGGCTCAGCTCAAGCGGTATCCGGAGCTGCTGCACCGTCGCCGTCAGATTATCGAGGCGTATGATGACAGGCTGAAAGACTACGATGTGGAGGTGCTGAGCCATTTCGGCCCCGACCACTCGTCCTCCGGTCACCTGTATCTGGTGTGTCTGCCCGGCAAGGACGTGGACTACCGAAACGATGTGATAGTCAGGATGGCCGAGCGCGGCATCGCCTGCAACGTGCACTATAAGCCGCTTCCGATGATGACCGCCTACAAGGCTCTCGGTTACGACATCAAGGACTTTCCCAATGCCTACGACCAATACCGGTGCGAGGTGACTCTCCCGCTGCACACCCATCTGAGCGATGAGGACGTGCAGTACGTCATGGACAATTTTACCGACATCATTTCAGACCTAAGGAAGAAGTGAAACGCCTGTTTGACATCACAGCAAGCGGACTGGGGCTGCTCGTCCTCAGCCCGCTTTTTTTAATACTGGCGGTATGGATCAAGCTCGATTCGCCCGGGCCGGTGTTCTACCGGCAGGTAAGAGTCGGCCGTGGCAACAAGGATTTCCGCCTGTTCAAGTTCCGCTCGATGCGTGTGGGCTCTGACAAGAAGGGGCTTATCACCGTCGGCGGACATGACCCGAGGGTTACCCGTTCCGGCTATTATATCCGTAAGTATAAATTGGATGAACTCCCGCAGCTCATCAACGTTTTCATCGGGGACATGAGCCTGGTGGGTCCCAGACCCGAGGTCCGGAAGTACGTCGACCTCTACACCCCGGAACAGCTGCGTGTCCTGGATGTCCGCCCCGGTATCACCGACATGGCCTCCATCCGCTACCGCAACGAGAACGAGCTTCTGGAGCAGGCCGCCGACCCCGAGCAGTACTACCGCGACGTAGTGATGCAGGACAAGCTCCGCATCAACCTCGAGTACGTTGCCGACCATTCTTTCATCAAAGACCTTAAAATCATCTTCATGACCTTTAAGGCCATTGTGACAGAATAGCTTTGCACGGTATTGTCCTTCATGATTATTCCCGCCGGTCTCGTTCTGAAAGGAGTGAAGTCAGCGGGATTTTCATTCAATAGTTCAAGCCAAAGTGCCAAAGCGGTATCTCAACACCGTGGCCATATTCGATGTCATCTTTTACGATGATGCCGTTCGGAATGCCCTCGATCTGTTTCCGGCCTTTCTTTTTGCCGCCTATTTCGAAAGTGTACTTGCCTATGGCGAAATCTGAGTCCTTGGAGGAGGTTACGTCATTGCGTACTTTCATCTGGCTGTAGAAAAATGTCTCGCGGAGGTTGCCGATATCCGGTTTGCCTTCTTTTGCCAGGGCTGTCATTAAGTTGGTGTTGTCAAGGTATACTTTCTCTACCTTCCCCAGTCCGCGAAGCCCTCCGGTATCGTCCCTAAGCTGACCTATCAGTCCGGCCTTTTCCATTAAAATCAAGTATTCGGTAACGTTGTTCTTGCTGACTCCTATCTCCACGGCCAGTTTCTCCGGGCTGGGTTTGAAAGGTGCCAGATTGGAGATGACCGCAAGCATTCTTTTCAGTTTTCTGACAGTTGAAGCCTTCAGGTCCGCATATTGAGCAATGTCTGATTCAAAAGTCTGGGAGATTACCTGCTGAAGTCTTTTCTCAAAACCGAAATCCAAAGAAAACGGGTAATAACCTGTTTTAAGGTATTCTCTGAAGAGTGGAAGCGGGTGAACTGGCTCTTTGATGTCAACCTTGTGTGATATGATTTCATCCAAGGTGTAGGTTCTGTTGCTTATTCCGTGGAAAAGCTCTAGATATTCCCGGAAAGAGAGACCTTCCATTTTGTACATCAGAGCCCTTCGGCTCAAGTCTGCCTCTCCCTTTTCAAGTTCAAGAATGGAAGAGCCGGTAAAAATGACGTGAAGTTCCGGATGTACGTCGTATATCTGCTTGAGTTCTCTGGACCAGTTCTTGTATTTGTGTATCTCGTCGATGAACAGATGAGTGCCTCCTTCTTTTACGAAGTCATCTGCCAGTTCGGTCAGAAGGTGATTCGAGAACCAGGTATGATCTGCTGATACATAGAGAAATTGGTTTTTCGTGCGGTGCTCCAGGATGTACTGGCGGATCATTGTTGATTTTCCAATACCTTTGGCACCCGTTATGCCTGTCATCTTATTGTCCCAGGGAATCTCATTGTAAAGGTAGCGCTTGAACTTGTTTGGAGTTCTTCTAAGCTGCTCCTCCATGTAAGCATATAGCAGTGAGTCGATCATATTGAATTGATTTTGTGCAAATATAATGATAATCCCTCAATGAGTGACGTTTTTTTCGAAAATCATCACTCATTGAGGGATTTTTATTTTCCGCCGGAATGATTAACTTTGCCTTGACAAATCAGAGGAGGAACGCTTATGCTGAAATACCCTATAGGAGTACAGACTTTCGAGGAGATCCGCACGGGCGGATATGTGTATGTGGACAAGACGGAGTATGTCTTCCGCCTGGCCGATGAGGGAAAGTATTATTTCCTGAGCCGTCCGCGGAGGTTCGGGAAGAGTCTGCTGCTGTCGACTATGGAGGCTTATTTCAAGGGGCGGAAGGAGCTGTTCGAGGGGCTGGAGATAGAAGGTATGGAGAATGAGTGGACGGAGTATCCTGTTCTAAGACTGGATCTTGGGGGCGCTTCGTATCACACTCGGGAGGACTTGGACAATAAGCTGTCCCAGGTACTTGCAGAGTGGGAGGCCATATATGGAGTGACTAGTGTGTATCAGACGTTCGCAACACGTTTTAATGAGGTTATATCGTGTGTTGCGCGTCATGAAGGCCGGAAGGTGGTGGTTCTGGTGGACGAGTACGACAAACCGATAATGGACAGTCTGGGTGATGAGGAACTTTTGGAATATTTCCGTGCTGTTTTGCAGGGGTTCTACAGTGTGCTCAAGTCTCAGGACGACAAGCTCAGGTTCGCATTTCTGACCGGTGTCACCAAGATGGGTAAGCTCAGTGTGTTCAGCGGGCTCAACAATCTCAAGGACATATCGATGCTTCCGGCTTATTCCGGTATATGCGGTATTACGGAAGGGGAGCTGACGGAGAGGCTGTCCGAGGGTATTTCCGATATGGCGGCATCGAACGGCATTACTCCGGAAGAATGTCTGGACAGGCTGAAGGAGATGTATGACGGATATCATTTTTCTGCCTCTGCAGAGGGTGTCTATAACCCGTTCAGTCTCCTTAATGCCCTTCAGGACAAGGAATTCAATGACTATTGGTTCGAGACAGGGACACCGTCATTTCTGGTCAGCCTGATTAAGAATACATCTTACGATATCTCTGCACTTCAAGGTGAAGAGGTCGATTCGTCCCTGCTGGTCAGTGTAAACTCTGCTTTTGCCAATCCGATACCGTTACTGTATCAGAGCGGATACCTGACCATCACCGGCTACGACAGGGAAGTCGGACTGTACCGTCTGGATTTTCCGAACAAGGAGGTCAAGAACGGTTTTCTGTCTTTCGTCCTGCAATACAGTACTTCGTCCACAGTGTCGGGAAAAACATTGATAGCCAGAATACACCGGGCTCTGCGCGATGGCAGGCCAGAAGATATGATGAAGGAACTGGACGCGTTCTTTTCCCGTAAGAACTATCAGATTCAGGCGGATGAGGAGAAGGACTTTCAGTATGCCGTCTCCACGATCTTCGAGCTATTGAGCGAAGATGTACAGACTGAAAAGCAGACCAGCAACGGACGCATAGATCTGCTCATGCAGACTGATAAGTGCATCTACGTGATGGAATTTAAGGTGAATGGCAGTGCGGATTCAGCTTTGAGACAGATTGAGGCAAAGGGCTACATGCGTCCCTTTGCCAATGACGGCCGTAGAATTTTCCGTATCGGTGTGAATTTTTCCACGGCGACCCGCCGTATCGAGGACTGGAAAATAGAACAAGGTATTAAAACAAACGCAATATGAACATCTCAGTAATTCTCAGGCGGGCGGCGGCTGCAGTGGCGGCGCTGACCTGCGCATTGTTCTCAGATCTTTCAGCCTGCACGGGCATATCCTTTATTGCCAAGGACGGCAGCTATGTGCTGGCGCGGACGGCGGAGTGGGGCGGGTCCGACCTGCAGAGCCGTTATGTGGTGGTGCCGCGCGGGTTCAGGCATACGGCCCTGACTTCTACCGGCGGTACCGGGCTTATATTCAACGGTAAATACGGCTATGTCGGGGTGGCTGCGAGCCAGGACCAGTTCGTCCTCGAGGGGCTGAACGAGAAGGGGCTTTCGGCTGGGCTTTTCTTCTTCCCGGGCTACGGGCAGTATCCTCAGTATGATTCTACGCAGGTGGACCGTACGGTGCCGGACATGCAGGTGGTCAGCTGGATACTGGCCAGCTTCAGCACGGTGCAGGAGGTCATCGACCACTTCGACGAGATCATCGTGACCAAGCTCTTCCCCGAGGCCCAGACCTCGCACTGGAGGGTAGGGGAGCCGTCGGGACGGCAGATAGTGATAGAAATCGTCGACGGTAAGGCCAATTTCTATGAGAATAAAATCGGTGTGCTGACCAACGCTCCCGATTTCCCCTGGCATGTGAAGAATCTGAACAACTACGTCAATCTGGCTTTCGGCGAGGCTGACGGCAACGCTTTCTCGGCCTGGCCCGAAGTGCGCCGCTTCGGAGCCGGTACCGGAATGATCGGCCTTCCCGGGGACGTGACCCCTCCCTCGCGTTTTGTCCGTGCGGCCTACTACCAGGCCACCGCGCCCCAGTACCCGACCGGAGCCGAGACAGTCATGTCCTGCTTCCTGATTCTGAACAATTTCGATATCCCTATCGGAGTCGAGCGCCAGAAGGGCCAGGACCCGACCGACATCCCCGGTGCCACCCAGTTTACTACGGCAGTCGATACCAAAGGTCTGAAAATGTACTGGCGCACCTGCTGGAACAGCACCATCCGCTGCATAGACCTGACCTCCATCGACTTCGCCAAGGTGAAATACACGGTCTCCCCTCTGGACAGGGTCCGTCAGCAGAGCATCGAGATGATTACAGTCCGATAAATTCGCCCAAAGCAGTGTACAGCCTCTGTACAGGGAGTCCTACGATGTTGAAGTAGGAGCCGCGTATGGAGGTTATGCCTATGTATCCGATCCATTCCTGAATGCCGTAGCTGCCGGCCTTGTCGAAGGGGCGGAAGCGGTCGATGTAGTAGGATATCTCCTCGTCGGTCAGGGTCTTGAACTCCACTTCCGAGGTGCAGGAAAATACGTGGCGCCGCTCAGTGTCGCGCAGGCAGACGCCGGTGACCACGCGGTGTGTGCGGCCGGAGAGCTCGCGGAGCATCCTTGCGGCGGCATCGCGGTCAGCGGGCTTGCCGAGGATATCCTCCCCGCAGATGACGACGGTGTCGGCGGTGATGAGGATCTCGTCGGGCTTCAGTGGACGGTGGAATCCTTCGGATTTCGAAACGGCCAGGGCCGACGGTATCTCGTCCGGCTGTAAGTCAGGTGAATAGGTTTCGGGCGCACCGGGTGTGGCCTCGACGGTAAATTCCAGGCCGAGCCCGGCAAGGAGCTCCCTCCGGCGGGGAGAGGCCGAGCCGAGCACTATGCGGCGGTCTTTGAGGGCTTCGTGAAGCAGCATGGCAGTCAGTGGCTTAGAAGGTTTTGGCAAATAAGCCGGTGTCCAGGTTCCAGTCCTCGTGAACTTTCAGAACCTGCTCGATAAGGTCCCGTACAAATGCCTTGCCGCCCGGACGCAGGGATACGTAGTCGCACACGTCCTTGACCTCGGGCACGGCGTCGGCCGGTGCAACGGCTAATCCGGCCATCCTCAGTACCGGAATGTCGGGCATGTCGTCCCCGGCGAAAGCCACCTCCTCCGGCTTGAGGCCGTGGCGGGAGCAGAAGTCGAGGAAATCGGGCACCTTGTCCCGGGATTTCTGGTAGATGTCCTCTTCCTTGACGCCCAGGCCTTTGAAACGATGTACGATGCTCTGGGACACGCCGCCGGTAATGATGGCCACCGGATAGCCTTTCATGGAGCACATTCTCAGGGCAAATCCGTCCTTGGAGTCGAATGTCCTCAGCAGGTCTCCGTCTGGTGTGGAAATGATGGAGCCGTCGGTCAGCACTCCGTCCACATCGAAGGCGAAGGCGCGGATGCCGTGCAGCTTGACTTTATAGTTGTAGTTGGGCATGGTTTATCTGTCTTCAGGGTGATATTTTTTCAGAATCCTGTCGGTCAGGAGGCGGTATATCTCTTCCTGTTCGGTCAGCCCCATCTTCTGCAGGACTTCCAGATGCTTGTGTATCGTCTCCATATCCCCTCTACGGGCGGGGCCGGTGAGGGTGGAGGCGGGGGTGTGAAGGAATGCGTTGCGCACGGCCTCGATGGTGGAGGGAATCAGCAGGGGGTGGTCATGCTGGACGATGGGGAAGGCCAGGCCGAGGAGGTAGTTGACGAAGTTGGTGGTGAATACCGCGGCCACATGCATCCTGAGCCTCTCTTCGGAAGAATAGAAATAGTGTTCTCCGCCCAGGTCATCGGCTATCCCGTCCAGCACCGTCCGCAGCTCTCCCGAAGTCGCCTCCAGGAGGAGGGGGACGTCGCGGAACTCCACGTTCTTGTTGCGGTTGAGCGTCATCAGGGGGTACATCACTCCGCATGGGCAGCCGAGCTCCGCGAGGGGCTGCAGGACGGAGAGGGGGGTGGCTCCGGAGGTATGGACCACCGCAGGGAGAGGATTGTCCCTGAGGGGAGCGAATGCCTCCGCGATCTCCGCCACTACCTGAGGGATGGCGTCGTCCGTGACGGCGATGACCAGCAGGGATGCTTTGCCGAGGTCCAGCAAGCGCTCCACACCTTGAGTCCCCGAGCCATTGGCCCTGAGGGCCTTGACCAGGCGGTCGCGGCTTCTGGCGGTGCGGCTGTAGACAGCACTGATATTGTACCCCTTCTCCTGCATGGCCAAGGCGAAGCGGAAAGCCACATTCCCAGCACCTACGAAAGCTGTGTCGGGCTTCATCGGCTAGGCCTCAGGGGTGTTGTTGGGATTGAATCCGAAAGGAATGGTGTTCTTGGGAAGATTCGGTGCACCGAGGCGTATCTCTCCGTGCTGGGACTCATATTTGCTGATATTGTCCTTAAGGGCAAGAAGGAGCCTCTTGGCATGTTCGGGAGTCATAATCACGCGGCTTACTACCTGTGCTTTGGGATAGCCGGGAAGCATACGTGCGAAATCCAGAATGAACTCGCTGTTGGAGTGGGTGATGAGTGCCAGGTTGGAGTAGTTGCCGGCAGCGGTTTCCTTGGTGATTTCGATGCCTATTTCTTTCTTTTGGGTCTGATTTTCCATATTCTATGATATTTTTAGTGGTTAAACGTCCCGCAAATCTACACAAAAGAATTATATTTGCGGGTTAATTTGTAAGAAATATGGAATTGTCAGCAAAATACAGTCCCTCCGAGGTGGAGGAGAAATGGTACGCTTACTGGTTGAAAAACAAGTTTTGCCATTCGGAACCCGACAGCCGGGAGCCGTATACCGTGGTCATTCCGCCCCCCAATGTGACGGGAGTGCTGCACATGGGCCACATGCTCAACAATACTATACAGGACGTGCTCGTGCGCCGCGCCCGCATGCAGGGCAAGAACGCCTGCTG
>DWYD01000163.1 GCA_019118865.1 Candidatus Coprenecus merdipullorum
AGGACGGAATTGGATGAGACGAATATCTGCATGCGGATGTCGAACTCGCCGGCGCTGCGGCCTGCTCTCGGGGTCATGGACGAGGAGCGCAGGGAGGCCCCGAAGTCCGTGACTGTCTTGATGACGGACGAATAGGCGGCGGAGTCGTCGGTGATGACCTTAACGGTGGTCTGGAAGCTGCTGGTGGTGGATGTCTCCTTCCAGCGCACCTTCTGGATGCGGTAGGGGTAGTTCTCGATGAGGCGGGCGGCGTTGGGGCAGGACATGCGGTGGATCTTGATGCCGTCCTTGACGGAGACGAAGCCGAAGACCTCGTCGCCGTAGATGGGGTTGCAGCAGCGGGCCATCTTGTAGGAGACGTTGCTGAGCTTGCCGTCGATGACGAGGTAGTCGTCGGTGGAGCTGTCCCTGGCGGCGCCTGCGGCCTCCTTGTTGCCGGCATTGTCCTTAGGGGGCTGGGATGAAAGGATTGCGGCGGCTTCCTCCTCGCCCTGCTGCTTGCGGGAGATGTAGGACTTGACGTCCATGATGTCGACCTTCTCGTCCGCGATGGCTGCGTAGAAGTCGCTGATGGTCTTGAGCTTGTATTTTTTGCAGAGGATGGTGAGGTCCTCGTCGGTAAGCTCCATCTTCCAGTTCTTGAGACGGCGCTCGAGCAGTTCCCGGCCGGTGGCGGCTTTCTTGAGCTCCTCTTCCTTTAGCTTGACCTTAATCTTGTTGCGGGCCTTGGAAGTGACCACGAAGTTGAGCCAGTCGGGGGAGGGACGCTGGTTCTTGCCGCTCTTGATCTCCACGACCTGGCCGGTGCTGAGCCGGTCCTTGATGGAGGCGGGCCTGCCGTCGATGGTGGCGCCCACGCATTTAAGGCCGAGGTTGGTGTGGATGTTGAAGGCGAAGTCCAGGACCGTGGCGCCCTTGGGCAGCCGGCGCAGCTCCCCGTCCGGGGTAAAGACGAAGACGTCCTCGGAGAGGAAGCGGGAGACGTATTCGTAGTCGTTCCTGCTGCCGCTCTCCAGTATGTTGCGCACGCTCTGGAGCCAGGGGGTCAGGCCTTTTTCCTCCTTGATGCCCTTGTAGGCCCAGTGGGAGGCGTGCCCGTTCTCGGCCTCGTCGTCCATGCGGCGGGTGCGGATCTGCACCTCCACGAAGATGTCACCCCTGAACTGCACGGTGATGTGCAGGGACTCGTAGCCGCTTCTCTTGGGCTTGGATATCCAGTCCCTGAGCCTCGAAGTGTCGGGCCGGTATTCGTCGGTGACTATGGAGTAGGCCTTCCAGCACAGCTCGTGCTCTTTCTCGAGGCTGTCGGCGGGGGTATCGATGATAAGGCGGACGGCCAGCAGGTCCATGACCTTCTCGAAGGGGATGTCCTGCTTCTGCATCTTCTTCCAGATGGACCAGGCGGCCTTGGTGCGCTGCTTGTAGGTGACCTTCATCCCGGCCTCTGAGAGTTTCCGCTTGATGGGGATGAGGAAGGCGTTCAGCAGCTCCTCGCGCTCGGCGGCGGTGGCTTTCAGCTTGTTGTTGATCTCCCGGTATTTCTCCGGCTCGGTGCAGCGGAAGAAGATGTTCTCCAGCTCGGTCTTGATGCTGTAGAGTCCCAGCTGATGGGCGATGGGGATGTACAGGAACATGGTCTCGGTGACCTTCCGCTCCTGGGAGGTCCTGGGCAGCAGCTCGATGTTGCGCATCACGTCGAGGCGGTCGGCTATCTTGATGAGCATGACCCTCGGGTCGCGGGAGTAGGAGACGATCAGACGCTTGTAGTTCTCGGCCTCCAGGCGGGTCTCCTTGGGTTTGATGGCGGCTATCTTGTTGAGGCTCTGCGCTATGTCTATGATCTCAGGGGAAAATGCTCCTTTCGGGAGGCTCTGCATCACCTCCGGGTAGAACCGGATGGTCTCATGGAGAAATACGGCAATGACGCTCTCGTAGCCGAGGTGGATGTCCTCCGCCACGATGCGGGCCACTCCGAGGGGATGCTCGATGAAGGGATGCCGGTTCTCCCGGAGCTTGTCCTTCATCGCGTCGTCGGCTATGCGGTAGGCTCTGAGTATCTGCTCCTGCTGCTCTTTCTGCGGATAGCAGGCGAGGATGGCTCTGAGGGTGTCTTCTGCTGCGTTGTTCATTTCCTTAGTTTCATTAGTCCGTACATCTCGTCCCTGTACTTGGCTGCCGCCGGGAAGTCGAGGGCCCTGGCGGCCTCCTCCATCTTCTTCTTGGCGGCTTCTATGGCCTCAAGCAGCTGCTTGGGGCTCATCCTGGATATCACCGGATCCTCTGCAACATAACGTGTGTTCTCCTCCTCGTCGGGCTCCTTGTAGGCTCCGCTGATGGCGGCCAGGGAGTTCTTCTTGTCGTTCCGCACCTGTGTTGGGGTGATGTGGTGCTTCTCGTTGTACTCTGCCTGCTTGGCCCGGCGGCGGTTGGTCTCGTCTATGGTCTTCTGCATCGATCCGGTGATGGTGTCCGCGTACATTATCACAAGACCATTCAGATTTCGTGCCGCGCGTCCCGCGATCTGGGTCAATGCCCGGTCCGAACGCAGGAATCCTTCCTTGTCCGCGTCGATTATCGCCACGAGCGAGACATCCGGCAGATCCAGCCCCTCGCGCAACAGGTTGACACCCACCAGTACGTCGAACCGTCCGGCCTTGAAGTCCTCGATAATCTCCACCCTTTCCAGGGTGTCCACGTCCGAGTGGATGTAGCGGCAGCGCACCTGCCGTTTTGTCAAGAATTTCTCCAGTTCCTCTGCCATCCTCTTGGTGAGGGTGGTGACCAGCACGCGCTCGTCCTTCTCCGTGCGCAGCTCTATCTCCTCCATCAGGTCGTCGATCTGGTTCTTGGACGGGCGCACGTCTATCGGAGGGTCCAGCAGACCGGTGGGGCGTACCACCTGCTCGACAATCAGGCCCTCGCTCTTCTCCAGCTCATAGTCGCCCGGGGTCGCGCTGACGAATACCCTCTGTCCGAGGATATTCTCGAACTCGTCGAATTTCAGGGGCCGGTTGTCCGCAGCGGCGGGGAGGCGGAAGCCGTATTCGATCAGCACCTCTTTTCTGGAGCGGTCGCCTCCGTACATGGCCCTCACCTGCGGCAGGGTGACGTGGCTCTCGTCGATGAAGGTGATGAAGTCCTTGGGAAAATAGTCTATGAGGCAGAAGGGCCGCTGTCCGGCGCTCCGCCCGTCGAAATACCGGGAATAATTCTCAATGCCGGGGCAATATCCGAGCTCCTTGATCATCTCCATGTCGTATTCGACCCTCTTCTTGAGGCGGTTGGCCTCGTGCTGCTTCCCTATGGGACTGAAATATTCGCACTGCTGCATCATGTCGTCCTGGATCATGCGTATGGCGTGGGCGGTGCGCTCCTTGGTGGTGACGAAGATGTTGGCGGGGTAAATCGATATCTCCTCGAGGCTTTCGAGGCTCATGCCGCTGACCGGATCGATGATCTCTATCTCCTCTATCGTGTCTCCGAAAAATACGATGCGGCAGCCGCTGTCCACGTAGGCCAGGTAGATGTCTATCGTGTCGCCCTTCACGCGGAAGGTGCCGCGCTTGAAGTCGGCGTCGCTGCGGTTGTAGAGGGCGTCGACGAGGCGGTAGAGGAGCTTGTTGCGGCTGATGCGCTGGCCGGTATGGAGGGCTATGGTGTTGTCGTGGAAGTCCTGCGGGTTGCCGATGCCGTAGAGGCAGGAGACGGAGGATATCACTATTACGTCGCGGCGGCCGGATAGCAGGGCGGAGGAGGCGGAGAGGCGGAGTTTCTCGATCTCGTCGTTGATGCTCAGGTCTTTCTCGATGTAGGTGTCGGTCACGGGCAGGTATGCCTCGGGCTGGTAGTAGTCGTAGTAGGAGACGAAATATTCCACGGCGTTGTCCGGGAAGAAGGACTTGAACTCGCCGTAGAGCTGGGCAGCCAGAGTCTTGTTGTGGCTGAGTATCAGGGCCGGCCGCTGCAGCCGCTCGATGACGTTGGCCATCGTGAACGTCTTGCCCGAGCCGGTGACTCCGAGCAGGGTCACGGCGTCCGCACCGGCATTGACTGCCTCGCAGATCTCCTTGATGGCCTCAGGCTGGTCGCCTGTGGGGCGGTATGGGGACTGAATCTTGAACGGCATGGACTGAAAATTAGTATGCGAATATACTAACTTCCGACGAGAATTTATCAAAATATTTTGCATAAACCACGGATAGGTGTAAATTTGCGTCAATAATAACTGCGGATAGGTGAAAAATTTGTTTTGAAATAATCACGGAAAGGTGTAATATGAAACGGAAGATATATGACAGGCTCCTTAAATGGAAACTGGACCGGAATGGAAAGACGGCTGTGCTGGTAAATGGAGCCAGACGTGTGGGTAAAAGTTATATTGTCCGGCAGTTTGCCGATAATGAGTATCGGAGCAGTATTTTTATAGACTTCAATAAGGCAGGAAAGTCTGTCAAGGAACTTTTTGACAATTATCTTGATGATATAGACACGTTCTACACATATCTGAGCACATACGCCAATACCAGGATTTATCCCAGGGAATCTGTTCTGGTATTGGATGAGGTGCAGCTTTGTCCAAGAGCCAGGGCAGCTGTCAAGTATCTGGTAGAAGACGGACGTTGCGATATAATAGAGACAGGGTCTTTGATTTCAATCAAAAAAAATGTGGAAGATATAGTGATTCCTTCGGAAGAAGAAGAACTGCTGCTGCATCCTATGGATTTCGAAGAATTCCTGTGGGCTATGGGCAATGAAACGCTTATGCCGCTTATCCGGGGTAATTTCGAAAAATGTCGCGCAATGGGGCAGGCCATGCACCGCAAGGCGATGGATTATTTCAGGCAGTATCTTATCGTCGGAGGCATGCCCCAGGCTGTGGCGGAGTATGTGGAAAGCCGGGATTTTAGTCGTGTGGACCATGTCAAGCGACAGATACTCAGATTATATCGCAACGATATTCATAAATATGCAAAAGGTTATGAGGCCAAAGTTACAAAAGTCTTTGACACGATTCCGTCCCAGCTTCAGAAACATGAAAAGAAATTCCTTTTGAAAGCTCTCAGCGAGGAGGCGCGAATGAGGGATTATGAGACCTCCTTTTTCTGGTTGGCGGATGCAATGATTGTAAATATGGCTTACAATACCACGTCTCCGGATGTGGGCTTGGGAATAAACGAGGAAAACTCTACCCTCAAGTGCTATATGGCTGATACCGGTTTATTGCTCAGTCATGCTTTCAGTGACAGGGATATCGTGTCGGAGGGATTGTACAAAAAGATACTGACTGACAAGTTGGAATTCAATGGAGGTATGATGATTGAGAATGTGGTGGCCCAGATGCTGCGTACGTCAGGGCATAAATTGTATTTTTTCTCGAAGTACGATAAGTCTCATGCCGGAGAACGGATGGAACTGGATTTTCTGATAACGAAGAACACCGTAACATCCAGGCACAACATTTCTCCGATAGAGGTTAAATCCTCAATCCGTTATACTCTTACCTCCCTGATGAAATGCATCAATAAGTACGGGCAATACCTGTCTGTGCCGTATGTGGCGCATACGGGTGATTTGAAAGAGAATGGAGGTGTTGTCTATGTTCCGCTTTATATGGTTCCGCTGCTGTAGGTTTAATAGTACGCAGGCGACTGGCTCTACAGCATCATGGTGAGATAGAAGATGAGGAGGGTGCGCTTTTTCATCACCGGGTAGGAGATGATGTCCGGGTCGTCGGTGGTCTTGTAGGTGTGTCGGTGGAAGCCGGAGGTGAAGACTAAGGCGGGGATGCCGGCCCGGTGGAAGACAATCTGGTCGGAGAGCTGGTAAACTACTTTAGTGAAATTCTCGCTGCCGTAGAAAGTGTGGTCTATATCCAGACCGAGAGCATATTCACGGTTGCATATGTCGATAAGGTCGCGGTCCTGCCTGCGCAGGTCCTCTTCGCCCAGGACTATAACGAAGCTGGTGTCGGCCTTGTGTACCGGCTCGAGTACTGTGCCTATCTGGTCGATGTTGATTGCGCAGATGATACTGTCATCGGTCCCTTTCAGCAGAAGACTGTCGACCAAGGCCTTGGAACCTGCCATATTGAGCTCCTTGGCATCCAGGGCTGCGAAAATGATGTTCTTGTCAGGGCCATATTTGTTTTTCCGCATTGTCCCGAACATCTCTGCAAGGTTGAGCAGCACGGTTACTCCGGAAGCGTTGTCGTCGGCTCCGTTGTAGATGTTGCCGTGAAGTATGCCCAGATGGTCGTAGTGTGCGGTGATGAGTACGTATTCGTCAGACGGAGTGTAGGACCGGACCATTCCGACCACGTTCCTGCCCTTTGTCCGGATCAGAGTGTCCGCGTAGAAGGGTTGGAGAAAACTCTCTCCGAAAAAAGGCTCCAGGCCATATTGTCCGAACATATATGAGATGTAGCGCATGACTCTTTGCCCGCTGACGGTTCCGGTGGCCCTGCCTTCGTTCATATCGTCGGCCAGCCATGTCATGATCCGTTCCTGTTTTTCCTGGGTGATAATCTGTTCGTACCTAGTGTACGGGTCAGGCAGCCGCTTGCGCTCATTCGGTTTCTCACTTTTTGCCGTAGCGGGGCATGCCGGCATGACGAGCAGCAGTATAGTTGCTGCCAGTATTGTAGCTGTGTACATCCATGTTGCCTGTATCATTGTCCGGAACATGGGCGTTTCCTTTTAGAGTGGTTCATGTCTAGTAGAATTAATCGTGCGAATATACGAACTTCTTCAGATAGTGTTATCTCAGCAGATTGAAAATCTGCTCTGAAGTATCGGGGAAGGTATTGGCTGCCTGAGCGGCGGTCATGCCTTCCCTGAATTTTTTATCTGTGCAGAGGCGGCGGGCGACAGCCGCCTGCTGAGCGGTGTCGGTGGTGCTGTAGGACATGCCGTGGTAGTGGAAGAAGCGGGCGTTGTCGGTCTCGCAGCCAGGTATGGGCGCCGTGTGGACCAGGGGAATGCGCTTGGCTGCTGCTTCGGTGCTGGACAGGCCGCCGGGCTTGGTGAAGAGCACGTCGCAGGCGTCCATGAGCAGGGGAACGCGGTCGGTGAAGCCGATGGGGTGGACATTGGCATTTTCGCCGAAATCCTTGCAGAGGCGGTTGCGGAGTTTGGTGTTGCTGCCGCAGACGGAGAAAATTTCTACTTCGCGGCCTTCGGCCTCCAGGATTGTCCTGATGAGTTCCCCGGTCTTGCCGAAGCCCATGCTGCCGGACATTATCAGATACCAGCGGGCACTGATGCCGATATTACCGCTGTCGGAGAATAGTGCGGCGCATTCCTCTCTCGCTGCGGTCCTGTCCCCGTGTTTCCAGCATTCCTCGCGGACGGGGATTCCGAACGGATGCAGCAGATCCCTGCGGGCTCCGATGGCGACACATTCTTCTATAAGGTGAGGGTGGGGGATGACGATGCCGTCCACCTCGAGGTCCTTCATCAGCGTCAGTGCATCGTAGTCGGTCTGGACGAAAACGGTCCTGAGGCCGGAGGGCAGCAGACCGGCACGGCGCAGGGCTGTCATGGCCTCTGCCGGGAATACGTGGGTGCAGATGACGGAGGTGAAACCGCCCTCGAGGATGTGGTCGCAGAGGCGCTTGCAGTAGATCTTGTTGGCTATGTAGACGGGGGATTTGACTCTGCGTGAGCGGGGTACGATCTCTCCTGTCCTGTAGATGACCTTTATCAGATTGCTCTTGGTGGTGAAGATGTACAGGTCCGACATTGTTTTGGAAAAGTCGGTGCTGATGAAAGAGAGGGTGTCGGCTATCTCGCACGGTATGCCGTTGCGCTCTCCCCACTGGGCGAGAGCCTTGGCCGCGGAGTTGTGTCCGCCGCCCATGTCGCATGAGAGTATCAGGGTCTTCATGTCCGTAGTATTTTTAAACAAAAGTAGGATATTTTTTCAGAAACAGTTTCTAAATTTGCTACAGAATTTTAATTTGACCAGCTGTATGAAGATAGTTTTCCTGGATGCCGCTACTGTCGGCAAGGATGTCTCTTTAGACGGACTCAGGCAGTTCGGAGAGACGGTGTTTTATGATGCTACCAAGCAGGGTGAGGCCGCTTCGAGGGTGGCTGACTGCGATATCGTGATAACCAACAAGGTGAAGGTCTACCGGGACGAGATCGACGCGGCCCGCAACCTGAAGCTGATCTGCGTGGCGGCCACCGGAGTCAACTGCGTGGACGTGGACTATGCGGCCTCCAAGGGTATACCGGTCAAGAACGTGCCGGCGTACTCGACCGAGAGCGTGGCGCAGGTGTGCTTCATGCACATCCTCAATATGGTGGGACACGGGATGTATTTCAATGAGATCTGCCACGACGGACGGTACTCCCGCAGCGGAATGTTCTCCGATGTGCTGAATCCCTTCTGGGAGCTCAAGGGCAAGAAGATGGGTATCATCGGCATGGGCAATATCGGCTCGCGGGTGGCTGAGCTGGCCACGGCCTTCGGGATGGAAGTGTCCTACTACTCGACTTCCGGGACCGGACACTGCAGGACCTATCCCTGTGTGAGTCTTGAGGAGCTGCTGGGCGGAAGCGATGTGGTATCGGTCAACTGCCCTCTGAATCCTAAGACAAAAGACCTTATCACATACGCGGAACTGGGCCGGATGAAGCCCGGAGCCTACATCGTCAACTGCTCCCGCGGCGGTATCATCAACGAGAACGACCTGGTACGCGCCCTCAACGACGGCCTGATAGCCGGAGCAGCGGTTGATACATTCGAGACCGAGCCCCTGCCGGCGGATCATCCTTACATAGCCGGAGTCAAGGACCCTTCGAGGCTGATTCTCTCGCCGCACATCGGCTGGACCAGTATCGAGGCCCGTATCCGCTTAGTGAAAGTTCTCGAAGAGAATATCCGCACCTTCCTGGTTAGCGGCAAGTAGGAGTTTTTACTCCCACTCGATAGTTGCAGGGGGTTTGGACGAGATGTCGTAGACGACGCGGTTCACTCCCCGCACTTTGTTTATGATGTCGTTGGAGACTTTCGCCAGGAAGTCGTAGGGGAGGTGTACCCAGTCGGCGGTCATGCCGTCGGTGGATACCACAGCCCTGAGGGCTATGGTGTACTCGTAGGTGCGCTCGTCGCCCATGACTCCCACGCTGCGTACGGGAGGGAGGATCGTGCCCGCCTGCCAGATGCAGTCGTAGAGGGTAAGGAAGCCCTCGCCGGTCTCGGTGCCTCCTGTGGCCGCAGCTCCGGATGCGGGCTGCCAGC
>DWYD01000164.1 GCA_019118865.1 Candidatus Coprenecus merdipullorum
TCCTTGAGAAGGTCGGCAGTGGCCTGGAAGATAGCGCGGAACTGGGTCTCGCTGATTTCGGGATAGGTGATGCCGAGACGGACTCCGCGGTGTCCCATCATGGGGTTGACCTCGTGCAGGCTTTCTCCGCGTTTCTGGATATCGTCTACTGATACTCCGAGCTCTTTCGCCAGCTCGGCCTCTTTCTCGGGTGTCTGGGGTACGAACTCATGGAGAGGGGGATCGAGCAGACGGAAGGTCACGGGCTTGCCGTTCATCACCTTCATGGTGGCTTTCACGGCCTCCTTGATGTAAGGCTCAAGCTCGTCCAGTGCGGCCTTTCTTTCTTCCTCTGTCTTGGAGAGGATCATCTTGCGCAGCTTGGACAGAGGCTCCTCGGAGTTGGCTCCGTAGAACATGTGCTCAATCCTGAAGAGGCCGATGCCCTCGGCTCCGAAGGAAAGGGCGCGGGCTGCGTCCTCGGGAGTATCGGCGTTGGTGCGTACACCGAGCCGGCGGTATTTGTCTACGAGGGTCATGTATTCTACGAAACGGGGATTCTCCGATGCGTCCATGGTCTCCACTGCTACGTCGTAAACGAAGCCCTTTGAGCCGTTGAGCGAGAATACATCTCCTTCGTGGTAGGTCTTTCCGTTGATTGTGAGTGTCTTGGCCTCAAGGTCAATATGCAGGGCGTCGCAGCCTACGATGCAGCACTTGCCCCATCCGCGGGCTACCAGAGCCGCATGCGAGGTCATACCTCCGCGGGCTGTGAGCAGACCGTCTGCGGCACGCATGCCTTCCACGTCCTCGGGGTTGGTCTCCTCGCGGACGAGAATCACTTTCTCCTTGCGCTCAGCAGCGGCTACGGCATCCTCGGCTGTGAAGACGATCTTGCCGACAGAGCCTCCGGGACCTGCGGGCAGACCCTGAGCGATGACGGTGGCCTTCTTCTCAGCAGCAGGGTTCAGGATAGGGTGGAGGAGCTCATCGAGCTGGGCGGGAGCCACTCTCATAACGGCTGTCTTCTCATCGATAAGGCCTTCATGGAGCATGTCCATGGCCATATTGAGGGCTGCCAGACCAGTCCTCTTGCCGACACGGCACTGGAGCATCCATAGCTTGCCGTCCTGGATGGTAAACTCGATGTCCTGCATATCGTGGAAGTGGTTCTCGAGATGATTCTGTATATCGTCCAGTTCCTTATATACCTCGGGCATGGCTGTCTCGAGGGATGCCAGATGGCGGTTGTGCTCGTTCTTGGTGGCCTCGTTCAGGGGGTTGGGGGTGCGGATACCGGCTACGACATCCTCGCCCTGGGCGTTGATGAGCCACTCTCCGTAGAACTTGTTCTCACCTGTTGCGGGGTTACGGGAGAATGCCACGCCTGTAGCGGAGTTGTCTCCCATGTTTCCGAATACCATGGCCTGTACGTTCACGGCTGTACCCCAGTCATCGGGTATGCCCTCGATGCGGCGGTAGGCGATGGCACGCTTGCCGTTCCAGGATTTGAACACGGCCCCGATACCGCCCCAGAGCTGCTCGTATGCATTGTCGGGGAACTCTTTTCCAAGTACCTGTTTTACCCTTACCTTGAAGTCGGCGCAGAGCTGCTTGAGGTCTTCCTCGGTCAGGTCTGTGTCGCTCTTGTAGCCTTTCTTGGCCTTCAGGTCGCCCAGCATCCTGTCGAGCTGGACCCTGATGCCCTGACCCTCTGCGGGCTCGATGCCCTCGGCCTTCTCCATTACCACGTCCGAGTACATCATGATCAGACGGCGGTATGCATCGTAGACGAAGCGGGGGTTGCCGGTCTTGGCGATCATACCGGGTATGGTCGCGGAGCAAAGACCTATGTTGAGGACGGTCTCCATCATGCCGGGCATGGATGAGCGTGCGCCGGAGCGGCAGGATACGAGGAGAGGGTTGTCCTTGTCCCCGAACTTGCGGCCCATCATGCTTTCTGCGCGTGAGAGTGCGTCATTGACTTCCTTTTCGAGTTCTGCGGGATACTTGCATCCCAGATTGTAATACTCCGTGCAGCATTCGGTGGTGATGGTGAATCCCGCGGGTACGGGCATTCCGAGCGTGCACATTTCGGCGAGGTTCGCGCCTTTACCGCCCAAGAGGTTTCTCATAGAACCGTTTCCTTCGGCCTCTTTTCCTCCAAAGAAATAAACTCTTTTGTTTGACATAGAATATAAAAATATAAATGGTTTGAGTCAAAGACCGTAAACTATTAAAGCGCAAAAATAACTTTTTTTCACAAATCCACGCCGATAAGTTAAAAATATTTAGCGGAAGTCGAGGAAGCCTTCGGGCAGGTGCATGCCAGCCACAAGGAGATGCTGCTCTCTGGCAGTACGGATCATACGCTTGCGAGCATTGATGGAGGCTTCTTTGTCCATGTCGTAAGTCGCGCATATTTCGGGGTGTTCGAGTTGGATGGAAAGAGCGTGGATGATGTCGCCCCAGATAAGAATGTCATTGATCAGAAATGCAGTATGGCCTGGGGTATGGCCGGCGGCATCAATAGTATTCACTTCGCACGGCAGGATGTCTCCGAATTCGAAGAGATGCATGCGGTCGCTGTATGCATTCATGGTCCGTACTGCCTGGGCATTTCTGTCCGCTGGCATATTCATCCATGCATCGTACTCGGGCTGGGAGGCATAGACCTGGGCATTGGTGTACACCGGGGTACCTTCGGCATCCAGCATTCCGCCGATATGGTCTCCGTGAAAATGGGTGAGAAACAGGTAATCCACATCCGCAGGAGTCAGTCCCAGCGAATCCAGACCGCGGCGTATACCTCCGTCAGGCAGTCCGAGGCCGGTGTCGAAGAGCAGGACCTTGCTGTCCTTGCGCACCAGGAAAGCGCTCATCGAAGAAGGTACTGCGTCCTCGAGTCCGAGGGATGCCACCAGTTCGGGAGAAGCATCGGGGAAGAGGGAGAGTGACTGACCGGCGGCCTTGTCGCACAGCCAGATGATCTCAGTTTCAGATTTGCCGGAAGAGCATCCGCCTGCAAGCAGCATAGCAGCGGCGGCGGAGATCAAGATAATTCGTTTCATGGCAGATAGTGTTGATGTTTCTGCAAATTTACATTTTTCCGCCGTAAATAGAAATAGTACGCTATGCCGACTCCGTCAGCCAGGGCCCATCCGATGGGTATGGACCACCAGATGCCGATGACACCGACGGAAGGAATGGCCGCGAGGATATAGGCCAGGGCGACGCGGGTGCCGAGCGAGAGGATGGTCAGCACTACGGACATGGCCGGCATGCGGATGGCACGGTAGTAGCCGTACAGCAGGAAGAGGATGCCGATGCCGAAGTAGAAGGAGCCCTCCACCCGCAGGTACTGCACTCCGAGACGGATGATTTCCACCTCTTCGGCCCGCACGAAGATGAGCATCAGCGGCCGTGCCAGCAGAAAGACCAGGAGCGAGACAGCCAGAGAGAACAGCACCGATATCAGGAATGCGCTCCGGACTCCCTTCCGTATACGCCCCGACTTGCCAGCGCCGTAGTTCTGAGCCGTAAACGTGGAGAACGCATTGCCGAACTCCTGCACCGGCATATAGGCGAACGAGTCTATCTTCACCGCCGCCGCAAAAGCCGCCATCACCGCCGTTCCGAAGGTATTGACCAGCCCCTGCACCATCAGTATGCCGAAATTCATCACCGACTGCTGCACACAGGTCAGCGTCGAGAAGGAAGCTATTTCCCTCACTGAGGCACCGTCCAGCCGCATATCCTCCCTCCGTACCCGCAATTCCGGCCGCCTGCACAGCACATAGACCATTAGCCCGAGCGCCGATACCCCCTGAGCCGCCACCGTCGCCAGAGCCGCACCGCCTACCCCCATGCCGAAGCCGAGGATGAACAGCAGGTCCAGAACGATGTTGAGCACCACCGAGACCCCGAGGAACCACAACGGTGTGACCGAGTCCCCGACCGCCCGGAGCAGAGCCGCATAGAAATTGTAGAGGAAAGTGAAAGGGATGCCGCCGAAGATAATGAGCAGGTACAGCCGCAGCATATCGTATATCTCCGCCGGCACTTGGAGCAGCCTCAGAATCGGGTCAATGAGGACAAACGACGCCACAGTGAGGGCCGCTGTCACACACCCGATCAGCACCAGCGACACGTAGATGCTGCGCCGCAAGCCAGACATATCCCCCGCTCCGAACTGCAGCGAGAATACCGTCCCGCTGCCCATCGCCAGGCCCAGCAGCACCGATATCAGAAACGTCATCAGGCTGTAGGCCGACCCGACAGCTGCCAGCGCATCGGAGCCTATACACCGTCCTACTATCAGGGTATCAGCGATATTATAGCACTGCTGCATCAGCGAGCCGAGCATCATCGGCAGGGTGAATCGCAGCAGCGTGGAAGTGATGCCGCCGACAGTGAGGTCTCCGGTACGGGTCGTCATCTACGGAAAATTTGCGGCCAAATATACTGAAAATTTTATCTTAAGCCATGAGGGGAAGAAATCAACATCTATGTTTTACTTCACACAAGGAAGTACTCTGCAGAGACTACTCTGACTACGCAACACTGTTCAACTGCATCGCGCAGGGCATCATTAACACCAACAGCAAGCTCCTGTCCTACAGCATCATGTCCAACCATGTGCATTTGGGAGCAATTACAGACAAGTCATCTGGCCTGGTCCAGCGCATCCGCTCGTCCTACACCCAGATGTTCAATCACAAATACGGACGGAAAGGACAGCTCGGCGACCCGTCGTATTTCCAGCTGAATCTCGAGGGGCGCCTCCATATCGCTGCCCGAAGAGCCAGACTGGTAAGAGAGAACAACGTCATCCCGAAAAGCTTGTCATTCGACAGGTTCGGCCAGATATCTCCCGCCGACATCGTGGAAACTGACATCGTTGAAGGATACTTCGGATCGTACAGGCGTTTGACTTCAATCTTCATAGAGTCAACTACGATAAGTGGAAAGAAGAGCAACTTTCTGAAAATCCGGACGTTCCGCACATTGACCTGCAGACCATTGAGCCGCTCATGTCAGCGGACCAGATAGCGGCAGCGCTGAAGAAAAACCCAGGATGGGTTTCCGATCTCGAACTGTGTCGGATTATCGACAACGAACTTATAAGCCAGTTCCACGTCAGCAGTTATGCTCATCTGACCCGGGGGCAGAAACTCGAAATCTGTGACATACTCAGAGACGACCTGCATTATCTTCTTCCGGACAAACAGATTGCCAGGTGTCTGGCAATAGATGTGGAAAGCGTGCGAAAGAGAAGGTGGTGGAGAAAAGGCACTTTCCCCGTCACCTTCCAGTCAACTAAAATCAGGAATACCTGCGGGAAGAGCATAGGACGGTCAGGAATTGAAGGTATGACTGGAAGCAACCGGGATACCGGCTGGATACTAATCAGCGGTAGACACAAAGATAACCTCCGAAAGGACTTGCCGCCCTCGGCACTAGAGGGAGGGGCCCGCCGCGAAGCGGTGGGAGGGCCTGGTCCTTTCGGAGGTTATCTTTGTGTCGGTCCAAAGCGGAAACGTTTACAGCAGAACGGAAACGTCTACGGCAGAGCGAGGAACGCGCAGGCAAATGCCAGGATGGCGTAGAGCTCGGGGAACACGGCGAGGATCATGGTGCGGGAGAAGACGTCGTGTCCGTTGGACATCTCGTTGATACCGTTGCTGACGAGGCTGGCCTGCTTGATGGCGGACCACAGACCTACGAAACCGAGGGCGATGCCGGCTGCGCACATAGCCAGGCCCTGGTTCATGGTGAGGATGGTGGAAGCCTCTTCCATTCCGTTAAGGCTGCTCAGCATGAGGAAGAAGGCGGCGAATCCGTATAGACCCTGGGTGGAGGGAAGCACGCCGAGGAGCATGGCCTTACCGAACATATCGGGTTTCTTCTTGAGGCCCGCTACTGTGGTGTTGCCGGCCATTGTCACGCCTATGGCGCTGCCGATGCAGGAAAGTGTGAGCATCAAGGCCATTCCGGCGTAAGCTAAAATCAAAGGTGTTGACATAGGATTAAAGAGTTTTTATTTGTTATTACTATATGATTTCAATGGTCTGTAGGCCCTGCCGCCTCCCTCGAAGCCCACATTCTTGTAGAACTCCACGAAGGTCAGACGGACCGGGTGTACGAATGCTCCGAGGCACGACAGGCCCATGACGGCCAGATGCCCGAAGATGAGGAATATGACAGTGACCGGCCAGCCCACGTAGGGGATGCCCGAGAGGGTCATGGCGATGGAGTTGATCACCAGCGCGAGGATACCTCCCGTCGTACCCAGTCCGAACAGACGGATGTACGAGAGCATATCGCCGAAGATGCTGGTGATGTCGTAGAGGGAGACGATGCCCTTGAGCGGACGCAGCAGGAAGAACTTGGCCGGCTTGCTGCAGAACAGTACCAGAACCAGTCCTCCGAAGACCAGTACCTGCGCCACCACGTTGGGCAGCAGCTTGGTCCCCATCTGCGAGCCGGCGTATGCGCAGGCGGCCCACACTATGAGCATGCTCCAGCCCACCTCGGTCAGCGCCTCGTCCCAGCGCCGCTTGGAGAAGGCAAATATGGCCTTGAGCATCCTGGCGAACACTATCTGGAACAGTCCGAAGATGATGGCGAACCAGAACATCTTCAGGTCCGAGAAGAACAGGGCCTTGATATTGTCCGGCATGGGCAGGATATCGGCCAACTTCATGCCGAAGAACGTTCCGGAGAACAGCGGCAGGATGAGCGAGCCGACCCCGAGCCAGGCTATCAGCTTGCCGTAGCCGCTGAACTTAGGCAGGGCCAGGGCCACCGCGATACCGGTGATGACCAGTATCAGGCCGTATCCCATGTCTCCGAGGCAGAAGCCGAAGAAGAGCATGTAGAACGGAGCGAAATACGGAGTCAGGTCCAGCTCGTCGTAGTTGGGCAGCTCGTAGAGGCCTCCGACGGGCTCGAAGAGACGGGCAAACCAGTTGTTGCGCAGCTTGATGGGCGGATTGTCCGCACCCTTGGCCGCTTCGGCCTGCCAGTAGACGGTGCAGGGACCGTGCTCCAGGTACTCCTGCACTGCAGCGGCGTCGGCAGTGGGAGCGAAGCCCTCCACCACGCTGATCGTGCCCTCGCCCTCGAGGAGGGAAGAAGTCCCGGCCAGATGCAGGTCCAGCGAGGCAAATGTCTTGTCTGCCAGTTCCGAAAGTTCAGATGAGCGGGATGCGTATCCCAGAGCCTCTGCCACCAGCCGGTCATTCTCGGAGCGGAGAGCCTGTATTTCGGCCTGTACCTGCGAGGCGGGGCGGGGGGGCAGCTGGGTCTCTTCGGCGGCGGGGAGTCCGGCGACGTCCATATCATCACCGGCGGACTCCGTCCGGGTCAGTACGACGAAACAGGTGTTCCCGTTGCCGCGGGCCAGCACCTGCAGGGGATACTGCTCTTCCCATGAGGGAGAGAACCGCTTGTCACTGACACAGTAAAAATGCGGTGTAAGTCCGGCAGCCCGCAGTCTGTCCACATCCGAGGGAGAGAATTCTCCCCAGGGCAGGGCCTTCAGGTATTCTTTCTCCAGGGCATCCAGCTCCGAGGCGATCTCTTCCCTGCGGGCCGCATTGCCCTCGAAGGCATTGAGAAGTTCCTCGGCGGACAGATCCGCAGCCGGAGGGACTGCGCTGTCCCCGGCGGATGCGGACGCCTCGGGGTGCTCCTTTGCCAGAGCATGCAGGGACGCTGCGGCAGCCCGGCACCTACCGATAAGGGTAGTCATCTCCTTCGAGGCATCGTCGGTGCCGGTGACGGAGCGGGTGATGTCCACCATCCCGAGCTCCTGCACCCCCGACAGAAACCGTTCCAGGTCCCCCGACAGGAGGATCATGGAATATTTGGTCATTTTCGTTATCATAGTGCTTCCTCCTCTGCTTCTAAGTCGTGACGGTTCTTGACTATCTTCTGGGAGGCCTTGGAGAGGTTCTCCTCGTCTTCCAGATAGCGCTTGATCTTGAGGATAGCCTCATTGTACCCGGGAATCTGCACCTTCTCGTACAGATTGACCTTCTGGGTGGTCTTCTTGCGGGAGAAGTCCAGGATGCGGCTCTTCTCGGAGCAGATCTCGGACTCTATCCCGAGGCGGGCGAGATCCTTGAGTATCTGCACTCCGTCGCTGTACCACAGGGGCTTCTGGAAGAGGTTGAACTCCCGGACGTCGTAGATGACATCCTTGAGCTCTGGTATCCTCACCCCCGCGAACTTGGCCGTGACCAGCTCCACGTCCCGCACAGAGATAAGCCCCGGCTCGAATTCGTTCCAGAGTCCGGACAGGTAGCTGTACCTCTCCAGCGCGGCCGAGAGCTCCTCCAGCAGTTCGTCCGAGCGCCTCTTGGCCTTCTTGACCTCCAGACGCAGGGCCGCCTCCTTGTTCTTCAGGGTAGGCAGGGCCCGGGTGCGGATCTTCAGCTGCTTGCCCAGCTCGCCGAGCGACGTCTTGTTATATTGGAATTTGATGGCCATGGCTCAGGTGTATTAAGCGGCTGGTTCCGTGGCCTTCCAGTATTTCTCTATGAGTGCTTCCTTGATACCTGTCTCTGCCTTGGTGAAATACTTCCCGAAGAGCTCCCATGCGGTGTCAAGCATCTCGTTGATGGGGATGTTGACGTCGATGGCCAGGAGCCGGGTGGAGTAGTCCTTGGCGAAGGCGAGGCAGCGGTTGTCGTAGTCGCTCAGGTCGAAGCCGTTCTCGAGCTTGGTCTTGGCGTTGGCGGCGTCGGCGTAGAGGCGGACTGCGGTGTTCATCACCTGGTTGTGGTCCTCGCGGGTCTTCTTGCCGATAACCGGCTGTTTCAGACGGGACAGGGAGCGGAACGGGTCTACGATGACCTTGCCGGTGTCGCCGTCCTGACGCAGGAAGAGCTGTCCCTCGG
>DWYD01000165.1 GCA_019118865.1 Candidatus Coprenecus merdipullorum
TGGGACAGTAGTCATGAAAACAGGAAAATGAGGCGATAGTCAAAATGGGACAGTAGTCATGAAAACAGGAAAATGAGGCAATAGTCAAAATGGGGCAGTAGTCGAGGAAATCGGGCGATTGGTCGATTTGAGTTGCTGAAGGACGGGGCGGACAGTAGTTTTGTTGCCGAAAAAAAGAAAAGACCATGGCAAAGCTACTGTTCAAGATATGTTTCATGTGTGCGAGCATCCCGGTCATGGCTCAGGCTCAGACCGGGGATGCTTCTTCTACCAAGGTATGGACCCTGTCGGAGTGCCTGGACTACGCGATGGAGCACAACATCCAGCTGAAGCAGACCCGCAACACCTATCTCTCCGGTGTTGAGGACACCAAGCAGGCCCGCGCGGCCCTCTTCCCCTCCCTGTCGGCCTCCACTTCCCAGAGTCTGGCCAACTACCCGTCTTCCGATGTCACGGACAACAACATGTACACCGGCTCGTACAATCTCAACGCGAGCATGAGCCTCTTCCGCGGCGGCAGCCTGTCGACTGCCCTCAAGCAGCAGAAAGTCCAGAACGAGATGGATCTGCTCTCCGTGGAGGAAACAGCCAACGATATCCGTATCGCCATCATCCAGGCCTACATGCAGTGCCTTTACGCAGCTGAGTCCGTTACAGTCAGCCGCAGTACGGCCGAGGCTTCCAAGGTTCAGCGCGACCGGGCGGAGGAGATGTGGAAGGCAGGGTCGATCAGCCGGGTGGATTTTGCCCAGCTCGAGAGTCAGTGGAAGAGCGACGAATATCAGGTCGTCTCGGCGCAGGCCTCATACGACGAATACCTCCTGCAGCTCAAGCAGCTGCTGGAACTCGATATCATGGATGAAATGAATCTTGCCGGGCCTGAGGTGCCGCAGGACCGTATTCTGTCGGTACTTCCCCCTAAGTCCGACATCTATCTGGCTGCTCTTGACGCCATGCCTGAGGTTGAGCGTGGTAATCTATCCGTACAGGCAGCCGAGCTGGAGATACGTCAGGCCCGCGCAGGATTCTTTCCGTCCATTTCTCTCTCAGCCGGAGTGGGCACCAGTTTCATGACCGCAACCGGAGCGGGAACGGCCACGGGCTCTACGCCCGGCTACCGTACCGGCAACCAGTACTGGAACAATTTTCATGAGAACATAGGCCTGACCCTCAGCATCCCCATCTACTCCAACCGCAGCAACCGCACCGCTCTCAACAAGGCCCGTATCTCCGCCGAGAACACCCGCCTGGAGAAGCTGAGCATCGAGAAGGACCTTCTGAAAGAGGTCGAGTCAGCCTATCTCGGCGCCCTCTCCAACCAGTCCCGCTACATCGCCGCTCTGCAGCAGGAGGACTATGCCCGTCAGAGCTACGACCTTACGTACGAACAGTTCTCCCTGGGAGTGAAGAATACTGTCGAGCTGATTACGGCCCAGAACGAGCTGGCATCCGCTCAGCAGGAAGTGCTCCAGTCCAAATATATGACGCTGCTCAATCTCGAGCTGCTCGATATCTATCAAGGAATTAAAAACTTATAATACAATGAAAAAGACAACAGCAGTAAAAATAACCGTATGGACGGTGGTCCTGGCCGCGGCGGCCGTCGGCGTCTGGCTGATGGTCAGGCCTTCCGGCAGCGGTGAGATCACCGTTCAGACAGCCCGGGTCTCCCGCGGAAACATCAGCAACTCTGTGACCGCCACTGGTACCGTCGAGCCCGTCACCCTCGTGGAGGTCGGAACTCAGGTTTCCGGCATCATTGACAAGCTCTATGTGGACTACAATGACCGGGTCACCGCCGGCCAGCTCATCGCCGAGATGGACAAGGTGACTCTGGAGTCCGACCTGGAGGAGGCCGAGGCTCAGCTGGCCAGCAGCAAGACCGAGTACGAGTACCGCATGAAGGAATATCTCCGTACCAAGCAGCTCTATGAAAAGGAACTGGTCAGTGACGCCGAGTACGACGAGGCCCTCTACCTCTATGAGACGGCCAAGAACACCTACGCCCAGCGTCAGGCTTCCATAGTAGGTATCCGGCGCAATCTGGGCTACGCCACCATCACCTCACCCATCGACGGAGTGGTCATAAGCCGCGCTGTGGAGGAGGGACAGACAGTGGCCGCCGGCTTCGAGACCCCGACCCTCTTCACGATAGCCAACGACCTGACCGACATGCAGGTGATAGCAGACGTGGACGAGGCCGACATAGGTTATGTGCAGGAGGGACAGAGGGTGGATTTCACGGTGGACGCCTATCCTGACGATGTGTTTACAGGCACGGTGGAACAGGTCCGGCTTGAGGCTACGACCGAGTCCAGTGTCGTGACTTATGAAGTGGTGATCACGGCATACAACCCGGAACTCAAGCTCAAGCCCGGACTTACCGCCAATGTGACGATATATACCCTCGAGCTCAACAATGTCTGCTGCGTCCCGTCCAAGGCGCTGCGCTTCGTCCCCGACCCAGGCATGATGGAGTCCATGGGCTATAGCCTTGCGGTTCCGGAAGCCGGGAAGGAAGGAGGCCCTGCAGGACCCGGAGGATTTGCTCCTGCTGCAGGTATGGAGATGCCGTCCGGTCCTGGCGGCGGTATCCCTGGAGATATGCCGGCTCCGGCGGCTCCCGAAAATATCTGCTGGGTCTTGAACGGCACTCAGCTGGAGCCCAGGATGGTGACTGTGGGTGAGTCCGACGGGGAGATGACAGAGATTATTTCCGGAGTGACCGAGGGAGAGACCGTAGTCACCGGAGTGCAGACGGCTGTCCTGCCCGTAAAGGCAGCCCAGCAGGAGCGCAGCCCCTTCATGCCCGGACCTCCCAGATAAAAACAGCAGGCCATGAGAGAAATAATCAGATTGGAGGATATCTGCCGCGACTTCATAGTCGGAGAAGAGACGGTCCATGCGCTCAGAGATGTGTCATTTACCATCACCGAAGGGGAGTTCGTGACCATCATGGGCTCCTCCGGCTCGGGCAAGTCCACCCTGCTCAACACCCTCGGCTGTCTGGACACCCCCACTTCGGGAGAATACTGGCTCGACGGTATATCCGTCCGGACCATGGACAAGAACCGGAGGGCGACCCTGCGCAACCGCAAGATAGGCTTCGTCTTCCAGAGCTACAACCTTCTGCCCAAGACCACGGCCGTGGAGAATGTGGAACTGCCCCTGATGTACAATTCCTCATATTCGTCCTCGCAGCGGCGTCAGAAAGCCGTCAGCGCCCTGGAGGCAGTGGGTCTGGGCGACCGCCTGTGGCACAAGAGCAACCAGATGTCCGGCGGACAGATGCAGAGGGTGGCCATCGCCCGGGCCCTGGTCAACGACCCGGCGGTAATCCTGGCCGACGAGGCCACCGGCAACCTCGACACCCGCACCAGCTTCGAGGTGCTGGTCCTCTTCCAGAGGCTCCACGCCGAGGGCCGGACCATAATTTTCGTAACGCATAATCCCGAGATAGCGCGGTACAGCAGCCGCAACATCACCCTCCGCGACGGAAGGGTGACCGGGGATGTCCTCAACGGAAACATCCTCGACGCAGCTGCCACCCTCGCGTCCATCCCGGTAGAGGAGGACTAGGCAATGAATATAGGCAATCTTTTTAAAATAGCCGTAAAGGCTCTCAGCAACAATAAATTCCGCGGATTCCTGACCATGCTCGGCATCATTATCGGGGTGGCGGCCGTGATAACGATGCTGGCCATCGGTCAGGGGTCCAAGCGGAGTATCCAGGCGCAGATCAGCGAGATGGGGTCCAATATGATAATGATCCATCCGGGCGGTGAGCGCAGGGGAGGAGTGAGGCTGAGCCCCGAGGACATGGAGTCCCTCAAGCTCGAGGACCTTCAGGATATTCAGACACAGACCAGTTTCGTAACATACGTCTCGCCGGCGGTCAACAGCTCCGGCCAGGCCATTTACGGGGCCAGGAATACACCGACCACAGTCTACGGAGCCAACCGGGACTATCTGGAGATCAGGCGTTACCGGGTTCAGGACGGGGATATCTTCACCGAGCAGGATATCCGTACGGCGGCCAAGGTCTGTCTGGTGGGCAAGTCTGTAGTGGATGAGCTTTTCCCCGAGGGGCAGAATCCGATAGGGAAGGTAATCCGTTTCGGGACCATTCCCATGCGCATCATCGGAGTGCTGGAGAGCAAGGGCTACAACAGCATGGGCATGGACCAGGACGACCTGATCATCGCTCCATACACCACCGTCCAGAAGAGGATGCTGGCCATCACCCATCTCCAGGAGATTATCTGCTCCGCCGTCTCAGAGGACTATACGGAGCAGGCAATAGAGGAGATCTCACAGATATTGAGGGACAACCACCGGCTCAAGGACACCGACGAGGACGACTTCTCCATCCGTTCCCAGCAGGAGCTCTCCTCGATGATGACCTCCACCACCGACACGATGACGGTGCTGCTGGCGGTCGTGGCCGGTATCTCGCTGCTGGTCGGCGGCATAGGTATCATGAACATCATGTATGTCTCCGTCACCGAGCGCACCCGTGAGATAGGCCTGAGGATGTCGATAGGGGCCAAGGGCCGGGACATCCTGGCGCAGTTCCTCATAGAGTCCGTCCTCATCAGCGTCACCGGCGGCCTGATAGGTGTGGTGCTGGGAGTCGGCGCCGCCCTGCTGGTCAATCTCCTGGCCTCCTATCCTGTCTTCATCCAGCCCTGGAGCGTGATACTCTCCTTCGCCGTCTGCACCGTCACAGGAGTGTTCTTTGGATGGTATCCCGCGAAGAAAGCCGCCGGGCTGGACCCGATAGAGGCGATAAGATACGAGTAAATTGTTTAATTTTGCGTTCAGGATGAGACACTGCCTATGACACCGCGTCAGACAAAATATACCGGATGGCTGATACACTCCCTGATATGGGCGGTGGTGATATTCATGCCCCTGTTCCGGACCTCTCCCGACAGACCCATGATGACCGGGACGGAGTACGTCCGTTTCCTGATGGTGCCGCTGTCCTTCATGGCGGTATTTTACCTCAATTATTTCCTGCTGATAGACAAGTTCCTGGCCCGCCGCCGCATGGGCGCGTTCGTCATCCTGAATATCCTGCTCATCGCCGCGGCAATGACTGCGGTGCACCTGCTTTTCAGGTATGTACTCCCCCCTGATTTTCACAGACCTCACGGGATGCGGCCCATTATGGACAGCCTGGTCTTCTTCGGACGCAACGCCTTGATGTATGTCCTGGTCGCCGGAGCCAGCGTGGCGGTGAGGATGACTGCCGGATGGTACCGGGCCGAGTCTGAGCGCAAGGAGCTGGAGCACCGCCGCTCAGAGGCCGAACTGCAGAATCTCAGGCAGCAGCTCAATCCTCATTTTCTGTTCAATACCCTGAACAACATCTATTCCCTCATACAGATCGACCCTGCCCGGGCCCAGGTCGCCGTCCATGACCTCAGCCATCTGCTCCGTTACGTTCTTTACGGCGGTGACCGGGAGGAGGTCCCGCTTCAGGACGAGGTCAATTTTATCCGGGAGTATATTGCCCTGATGCGTATCCGTCTGCCGCGGCATGTGGAGGTGAGTGTGGAGCTGCCGGAGGCCCAGGCCGGACAGATGATAGCTCCTTTGCTGTTTATTTCCCTGGTGGAGAATGCCTTCAAGCACGGAGTCAGCAATGACAAGCCCTCATTTGTACACATACGGATTGCCGTGGAAGGAAGCTGGCTGGAGTGCATTACTGTCAATAGCTGCTTTCCCAAGGCGCAGGGGGCTGACCGCAGCGGCTCGGGCGTAGGCCTGGCAAATCTCAGCCGCCGGCTGGAGCTGCTCTATCCCGGGAAGTATGAGTTCCGCTACGGACAGGAGGGGGAGGAGTACCGCGCTTTCCTGAGTATTGACCTTAGAAAATGAGAATGCCATGAAATTGACCTGCTATGTCGTGGATGACGAACCCCTGGCGGTGGAGCTGATGGTGGGATATGTCCGCAAGACCCCTTTTCTGGAATTGAAAGGATCCTTCTACAGTGCCTCGGCGACATTCGAGGCGTTGGGACGGGAGGCTGTGGACCTGCTCTTCTGCGACATCCAGATGCCGGAGCTCAGCGGGATGGAGCTGGCCCGGATGCTGCCTGAGCGGACGCGGGTGATATTTACTACTGCCTTCAGCAATTATGCGGTGGAAGGCTTCAGGGTCAATGCCCTGGACTACCTGCTCAAGCCCATTTCCTATGCCGATTTTCTGGTGTCTGCCTCCAAGGCCCTGCGGTGGTTTGAGATGGCGGGAAGCAGCGTTGCCCCGGGAAAGGACGGGCATCCCTCCGGAACAGTTTCATCTATCTATGTAAAAACTGATTACCGGCTGCTGAGGCTGGAACTGGACGATATTCTCTATATCGAGGGGCTCAAGGACTATGTCAGGATATGGCTCCGGGACCGCTCCGAGCCTGTGCTCTCGCTGATGAGCATGAAGGCGCTGGAGGAGCAGCTTCCGCGGGAGCGTTTCGTGAGGGTGCACCGCTCATACATCATCCAGCCGTCCGCGATGTCCTGCATCGAGAGGGGAAGGGTGGTCTACGGGAAGGTGAGGATACCGGTGTCAGACACTTACCGTCAGGGACTTCAGGATTTTCTGGAGAAAAACTCCATCATACTATAAGCCGAACGAGAAGCGCAGGCCGAAGCGCAGGTAGAAGTTGAGCGGCCGGGCCTTGTAGGTGGTCTGCAGGGAGGTGCCGTCATCGAAGTAGTAGGCGGCTCCGGGCTCGGCGTAGAGACCGACTGCGGGTGTTATGTTGAGCTGTACTCCGGCGGTGGCGTTGATGCTCCACTGCAGCGGCTTGGTACTGAGGGTCTCCGTGCGGTCTGTGCCGAGGTCCCGGCTGTCGAGGATATATTCTGTGCGTATGGATCCTCCTACGCATTTCTCCATCAGGCCGCCCACGGAGGCGTAGACGTCCACATAGCGGCTGTGTACGAATGTGTAGCTGACGTTCAGGGGGATGCCGATGTAGTGTATCTGTGTGGCAGCGGTATAGTGGTTCTGATCCGAGCCGGACTGTAGGGTGGATGAGAGCCAGGTGTAGGTCAGGCCGGTCTCAAAGCCTACGCCCGATGGCAGGCTGTACCGCAGGGTTACTCCTGTCCTTACAGGAAGTCGGTAGCGTGTATCGGTGCTGACGTCCTCTCCCTGGTTGGCATAGCGCATGTTGGCGTCGGGATCAATCCAGAGGCCGGTAGGGTTGGAGGATGATAGGGACATCGGGGCAGCCTGGTATCCGGACATGCCGGTGTAACCCTGTCTGCTGGCGGTGCTCCCCGGGGAGTTTGATGAGGATATACCGACGCTGAACAGACCGGCGGGTCTTCTTCCCTCCTCTCTCCCCTCCATATCCGCGGACAGTGTCCGTTCCGGACGGCCGGAGTCTCTGTTGCTCAACCTGTTTTCTTTCAGGACTTCAGCCCTCTCTATGACCCTTCTCTCTGCGGTTCCGGCCACTTGTGCATGTACTCGGTCTTTATGCGTGGCCGTTATGTCTGCCGCGGCCCTTACGGGCAGCCTGGACCCGCCGCTGTTCAGTACGGTATGGGTTTGTATGTCTGTCGATTCTGCGGGCCTGGATTCTTTCATGACAGCAGCTTCATTTACGGCGTCTGTTTTTTCCGTGCCTGTGGTGGCTTCCGCGCCGGGTGTGCCAATGGCTGTCTCAGGTTTGTTCCGCTCAGTCAGCACTTCAGCTGTCAGAGGGATGTCCGTGCTGTCCTGTGCAGGGCTGAAGAGCATGATGAGCAGGGTTACGGCAGCTGCTGCGGTACCTGCGGCGACGGTAATCCATCGGATGGCAGGCCGGATTTTTCCGGATGACCGTTTCTCCTGTGCGCCTGTGGATTCCTGAGCCGCCTCGATCCTCTGCCACAGACCTTCCGGCGCAGGTGCTTCCCAGCTTTCCAGTTTATCCCTTATATCGTCAAACATTCCTTTCATTCCTGTATTCATTTACCATTTTTACCAGCATCCTCCTGGCCCTGTGCAGACAGGATGCCGAAGTTCCGGGTGCCATGCCCAGCATCCGGGCTATCTCTTTGTGACTCATCCTCTGGAATACGTAGAGGTTGAATACTGTCCTGTGCGGGACCGGCAGGCTGCGGATCATCTTCTGCATCTCTTCAGGAGGAATGCCGCTTATATCGGTCTCATCCTCTTCCATGGCAGTCTCGGGAAGATGGTCCTTGAACTCCACCATGGAGTTTCGGTTATTGTCCCTCAGGTATTTCAATGCGTCATTGACCACTATCCTCGTCATCCATGCCCTCAGCGAACCCTTTCCCCGGTACTGGAACTTGTCCAGTGACCTGAATATCCTTACGAAACTCTCCTGCAGCAGGTCCCGTACATCCTCATCGTTGTCTATGTATCTGGAGCATACGGCAGTAAGATAGCCTATATGAGCTTCGTAGATGGATCTGGCAGCACTGCGGTCTCCTTCTGCTGCGGCTCTTACAGTGTCTCTTTCAGGGTCTTGCTGTATGCGGGATATCACCTGGTATCCGGTTTCTATTATGTTGTATATTACTGTATGCCTGTTAGGAACGAGGCACCGCTCTCGATTCTCATTTCTGACGGCGAGGATTTACCAGTGCAGTAGTCAAACTGAGCCGTGTGGTACTTCTCGTCGAAAGATTTCCACTTTAGTGTAATCTTTACGGT
The DNA here is from genome assembly GCA_019118865.1 of Candidatus Coprenecus merdipullorum. Taxonomy (GTDB): domain Bacteria; phylum Bacteroidota; class Bacteroidia; order Bacteroidales; family UBA932; genus Coprenecus; species Coprenecus merdipullorum. The sequence goes on from DWYD01000165.1 coordinate 8,681, forward strand.
CTCGCCATTAGTGTCCGGGAGGTCGTCCAGACGGAAAGCTACAAGTCCGTCAGCAGGATATCCGTTGGCCGGATGTATCTCATCGGGATATGAGGCGCCCTCGATTTTGTGCCGGAATTCCAGCAGATATGGATCGTCAGTGCTGTTGGTGAGCAGATTGACCTTGTGTATAGTGCCTGGACCGGATGTCCTGACCCTGAAACGGAGGGTGATGTAGCCGTCCTCCACCACTGTCATCCAGTCATTGATCATGGCTACCGGGTCATCTCCGTAGGTATTCGTGACCTCTGGCTCGCCGGAGAACTGTACTGTGCTCTTGGTCAGTATGCTGTCTATGGCGAAGACATGGACCACCTTGTCATATCCCTCGACCGTGGCTCCGGTCTCCTGTATGCTGGTCAATGCCCTAACCTCCCTGTTTCCGAAAGGTGATACGGGCATGTTCTCGGCAATGAGAGTAGTGGAGTCGTCCAGCTGCAGGTAGCATCCGGCCGTATCCCCGGGAATCTGTTTTACAGTCACTATGGCGTTGGGGTAGTAGATGTAATAACTGTCGGTATCCTTCATGCAGGACTGTGCGGACAGCAATGCGGCAGTGACTCCAGCCGTGAGTATCAGTTTTCTTGCAATGCTTTTCATTTTCAAATTATCATTTTTCTGTTCAACTTCCGTTCACAAATTAAATCCAATTTCATGCAAAACATTGCACTTGACACGATATTTTTTGCAAATTCCACAAAAATGCCTACTTTTGCCCTCCCGTTCACAAAACCACGGTGAGGTGGGTGAGTGGCTTAAACCAGCAGTTTGCTAAACTGCCGTACGGGTTACCGTACCGGGGGTTCGAATCCCCCCCTCACCGCA
>DWYD01000166.1 GCA_019118865.1 Candidatus Coprenecus merdipullorum
ACCTCCGACGGCAACGACGAGATCATCAACGGCCAGTTCGACTGGGTCTACGAGGAAGAGCTGCACCAGCAGGACGGCTGGCGCTGGAGTCCTGACAGCCGGAGCATCGCCTACTGGCAGTTCGACACCCGCGGCACCGGCACCTTCTACATGATAGACAACATTGACTCGATATACTCCACCGTCATTCCCCTGCCCTATCCCAAGGCCGGCACCACCAACTCAGCCGCCCGTATCGGCGTAGTGGACGTGGATACTGACGTGCCCGCAACCCGCTGGTTTGAGTTCGAGGGCGACCCGAGGGAGCACTACCTGGCCCGCATGGAGTTCGTGCCCGGCTCGGACGAGGTGATGATCCAGAGGCTCAACCGCGCCCAGAACACCGACTGGGTCTTCTACGGCAATATCCGCACGATGGAGCTCACCCCCGTGCTCACCGAGACCGACGAGGCCTTCCTCGACGTGCATGACGACATCGTATGGCTCGAGGACGGCAAATATTTCACCTGGACCAGCGAAAGGGACGGCTGGAGACATCTCTACCGCGTATCCCGCGACGGCAGCGACATGACCCTGATCACCAACGGGGACTTCGACTATGAGAGCATCGTACGCATCGACACCGAGGGCGGCTGGGTCTACTACATCGGCACCCCCGACAGCCCCATAGACCGCTACCTCTACCGCAGCCGCCTGGACGGCAAGGGAGAGCCCGAGCGCCTGACTCCAGCTGACGCTCCCGCCGGACACCATTACTACAACATCTCGCCTGACGCCAAGTACGCCATGCACACATTCAGCAACAGCGAGACACCTACCTCCTACGAGATAGTCACCCTGCCTAGGCACAAGACAGTCCGCGTACTCGAGGACAACCATGAGCTGGCCGCCAAGTTTGCCGCCTTGGACCTCAACCCCAAGGAATTCTTCCGCGTGGATATCGGCGAGGTGGTGCTCGACGGCTGGATGATCAAGCCCGCCGGCTTCGACCCTTCACAGAAATATCCGGTCATCTTCTTCATCTACGGAGAGCCCTGGCAGTCCACCGTGCAGAACTCCTGGGGCGGAGGCGACCTCTGGAGCCGGTTCCTCGCCCAGCAAGGATATGTCGTGATGAGCGTCGATCCCCGCGGCACGGCTACCCCTAGAGGGCACGAGTGGCGCAAATGCGTACACGGCAAGATCGGTATCCTGCCCATAGCAGACCACGCTGCTGCGGTCACCCGGCTCCTGCAGACCTACAGCTTCATGGACCCCGCCCGTATCGGTATCTGGGGCTGGAGCGGCGGCGGCTCGTCCACGGCTCACCTGATGTTCAAGTATCCCGACATCTACTCCACAGGTATCGCAGTGGCAGGAGTGTATTCCCTCTATCTGTACGACACCATCTACCAGGAAAGATACTCCGGAATACCCTCGCTCAATCCCCAGAGCTACCATGACGGCTCGGCCATCAACTTCGCCGGAGGGCTTAAGGGCGACCTGCTGCTGATCCACGGCACAGGCGACGACAACGTCCACTACCAGTGCTGCGAGATGCTGGTCAATGAGCTCATCCGGCAGAACAAGATGTTCTACCAGCTTTCCTATCCGATGCGTACTCACGGTATCTCGGAGCGGGAGAATACTACCTATCACCTATATCAGTCCATGTTCAAATTCTGGGAGGAACATTTATAATGAATGATTTTTTCAAATATGTGGAGCCTGCGGTGACGGTCTGCGACACAGAGTGCGTGATCGTATACCAGAACGAGAAATCGGTGGCGGTGAACGGCGACATGCGGGGCAAGTGCATGCTCGGCTGCCACAATGACCGCTCACGGGGCATCATCGCCCGCATCCTCTCCGAAGGCGCCACGAACTCCTACACCATCAGCAAGAAAGGCCAGCGCAAGCTCATCCACCAGACACCCTGGTACAAGGAGACAGGCGACACCGCCCGCGATGCCCAGGACGGCCCCTCAGGCAGGACAATAGCCGGCATCATCGAGCTGTCCATCGTCATCCCTGAAGAGATGCCTCACTACGACAGAGGATAATCCCGCAGCGCAGGCCCTGACCGGACCTGCTGCACGCAGCGGCACGCACCAAATTTATAAATCAATACAATACAAAACCTTACTGAATCAACGAGTGCTTTTAGGGCATACCGAAACCCCCGAAAGGCACTCGTTGATTTTTTATTTTACTGCTTTTCAATTACTTACTATTTTACGCCGCAATCCTACCTACCGTCGTCGGGGAACTTTAATTCTCATTAACATTTGGAAAATGATTTTTAAATTTCTAATTTAGCATTATTATTTTTAATAAACACAAAAACACTATTTTCAAACACTTTTACTACCAAGGTATTATGAACGACAGATATGAGTTGAACAAGAACTTGGCCCAGATGCTCAAAGGCGGCGTCATCATGGACGTCACCACTCCCGAGCAGGCCAAAATCGCAGAACAGGCGGGTGCAGCCGCAGTAATGGCTCTCGAGCGGATCCCCGCGGACATCCGTGCCGCCGGCGGAGTATCCCGCATGAGCGACCCGAAGATGATCCGCGGCATCCAGAACGCAGTCAGCATCCCCGTCATGGCCAAGGTCCGTATCGGACATTTCGTAGAGGCCCAGATACTCCAGGCCCTGGAGATCGACTACATCGACGAGAGTGAGGTGCTCTCCCCCGCCGACGGTGTCTACCACATCGACAAGACCAAGTTCCGCGTACCCTTCGTCTGCGGAGCCAAGAACCTGGGCGAGGCCCTGCGCCGTATCGCCGAGGGAGCCTCGATGATCCGCACCAAGGGCGAGCCCGGCACCGGTGACGTGATACAGGCCGTGACCCACATGCGCAGCATGATGCGCGATATCCGCCGTCTCCAGGCCCTGCCCGAGGACGAGCTGTACAACGAGGCCAAGGAACTGGAAGTAC
>DWYD01000167.1 GCA_019118865.1 Candidatus Coprenecus merdipullorum
TCGTACTTCGGGTCGTCGATATACTCCTGCCCGGCATAGTCCACAATCACCGTACCCTGCTCTGCCACAGCCGCAGCCGAGCCACCGGAAAGGTCCACATCCACCCAGCGCTCACCGTCATGGTACTGCAGCTTCCCACTGACCTCCTCCAGCCTGGCCGGTATCCCGAACGTGCGGCAAAGAGCCACAAAGAACACGTCCCGCGAATAGCTGTCCGCAGCCCCGAGCCGGAACACCCCGACGGGCGTCACCGGAATCACTAAAGGATTGTACCGGTCGCAGACCCTGATGCCCGAAGCATAGTCAATCAAAGCCTCTACGCACACATTATCTGCCCCAGAAGACACGGCAGCATCAGAAGACTTAGAAGAGCCCGAAGATCCGGCAGCATCGGAAAAGCTGAAAACACCATCGGCAGCAGCCTTCAAAAAAACACTGCGGTAGGGCGACAGCAGCTCCAGCCCCACCCGCGGATTGAGCACATAGTCCCTCAGCACCGTGTCATCGCCATTATAGGAAAAATGCGAGATATGGTCCGTCAGCACCCCGGAAGGCGTATCGCGCAGGTCCTTCTCGCTGAGCAGGTCCAGCATGTGCAGGGCATCGCGTCCATAGCCCCGGGAGGCCTCCATGTAGGCGGCTATCTCCCTCCAGTTGCCCCGCGCTTTCGCCAGATACGGGTCGGAAGTATCGAACCCCGCAATATAGGCGACCCGCAGCGAATCCTCACGAGCGAGCCGCACCGCATTGGCCTGCACCTCCTCCGGCGTCAGCTCCACCACGGCCTTTCCCTCCGCGGGCGGCACGATGTCCAGCTCCTCATACCCGCGGAAGGAACTGTCCTTGTCCAGGATCAATGTCAGGGAAGTCTCCCCCTCCGAAAGGGCAAGCCTTCCATAGCCGAACCGCCCTTCGGAAGAAGCCCAGACGAGAATGTCCCCCCGCCCGAACGTCGCATGGGACAATCCGTTGCAGTCGCTGATATCCGTCACCGCCGTATAGAATTCGGAGTAATTGTAAATCTTATACTCGACCCGGGCCCCCTCAACCGGCACTCCGGCAGCATCCGTCACTGTCACCGTCACCCGCTCGACAGGGGCGTAGTTAGAGGTCACGTTTATCTCAGTGTAGCAGTCCGTCCGGGAAATGACATCCTCCGGTCCCTCATAGCGGCCGAATACATTGGTATGCATCATCACTCCGCGCAGGGCAGTGGAACTGAACCAGGCCACATCCAGCTCAGGCTCCGGCTCGCAGGCTCCGAGGTAGTGCCAATGTCCGTCCACCCAGGCCTCGACCCACGCATGGTTGTCGTCGGTATGGGCCCATCGCGGGGTGTACACCTGACGGGCAGGGATTCCCACGGTGCGCAGGGCGGCCACCAGCAGGACCGACTCCTCTCCGCAGCGGCCGTATCCCGTCCGAATCGAGGCCAATGGCGAGGAGGTCCGGGCATCCGAGGGAGTGTAGGTCACCCGCTCGTGGCACCAGTGGTTGACCTCCAGCACCGCGTCGTGCATCGATAGCCCCCGCACCCTGCCGCTCAAGTCCTCGTAGCACTCCGTCCGGAACTCATCCAAAGTCTCGTTGTTGACCCGCAGCGGCAGCACAAAATGCCGGAACAGTTCCTCCGGAACCTCCCGCCCCCACGGCATCTCTTCCCTGGCCCTGAACACAGTACGGACCCCGTCCAGATACAGTTGCGGACTGTAGTCAGCCACATCCCCCACCGGCATATACGCATACAGGAACTCCATGGCCTCCCGCTCCTGCCGGTCAGCACAGCCCGAGAGCACCTGCTCCATATCCAGCCCGTTCCCTATCGCAGCCGCCTTGGCCGCCAGATCCTTCTTAACAAGAGAACGCTCCCCGCACGCCGTCATCAGCAGCGCCAGCACAGAGGCTAAACACACTACAATATACCTTTTCATATCGTACAATTTTATGATTCAATATTCGCATAGCGAAATTAGAAAAAAATTCTCTACCTCCATATCTTCATCATCCACAACGGCACCAAAACACGCGATCCGCTGCCGTTGTGGAAAGGCAGACTACGAGATGCGGTTGAGCTCCCGGACAATCATATTCTTGGCCTGCAGCAGAGCCTTGAGCTTGCGCATAATCTCCTGCTGGCCTGACTCCGCGGAGGACTGCTCCTCCTGACCGGGACCGGACAATGCAACGTCACGGGCACTTCCGCTCTGGAGCCGCCCCAGTTCCGCCATCAGCTGGGAGCAGGCGTGCTCGACGTATTTGAGCTTGTACACCGACACGGCCTTGGGCACGTTCCTGTCTATGGTATTGCGCTCGGGAATCTGGGACTTGAGATACTCCTTGACGTTAATGACGTACTTGGCCTCGGTGATGTCCACCACGGCTACCGACACCTGCGGGTCCTGGCAGTTGACGAACTGCCTGAGTATCCGGCCCTGCAGCACTTCGGGATCCCGCCCGGCCTCGGACGAGTCCTCCTCGAGCAGCTGGTCACGGAAAGAGAAATACATCTGGAACATCCTGCGGTACAGCGGATTCTGGAGTTCCAGACCATCGTCCTGGAGCTGGGCCGAGATGTACTCCGCGACAGTGATGCGGATGACCGGAGCCTCCGCTCCATAGATTTTGCTCTCATCGAATGTCATGCTGTATTCCCCGAACTTCAGCAGGTAGTAGACCAGCTCACGCTCGACCGGATCCAACAACGGTTTCGGATTCATGGCCGCCTCGGCCAAAGACGGACTGCCGACAGAGGCCGTATCTCCTCCAATAGAGCCGGCACCGAGACGAAACCCGCCGCTTCCCGGACCTATACCTGTATTGTCCTGGCCATAAGCGCTGTCCCCTGCAGCAGGGGCACCGTATCCCCGACCGTCCTCCCCGTCCGCAGCCCGCACCGCATCCTCCGCCGCCGCACGCCGGGCCGCCGCCTCTTCCCTCCGCCGCTGCTCGAACTGCCCGGACTCTATCCGCTTGCGCCGCACCCTCGCCACCTCCGCGAAGAGCACGTCCTCCTTCATCCCCAGCCGCTGGGCGCACTGCTCGATATAGACGGACCGCGCTATCTGGTCCGGAATGACCGCTATGGTATCTATGATGTCCCTGATCAGCTCCGCCTTCCGGATGGGATCGCGCTCGATGGTGGATGAGAGCAGATCGTATTTGAACTCAATGAAATCGGTCTCGTGCTCCGACAGGAAGTCTAAAATCTCCTGCCGAGTGTGGGAGCGGGCGAAAGAGTCGGGATCTTCCCCGTCCGGCAGCAGCACCACCTTGATTATCATCCCCTCCTCCAGCAGCATGTTGATACCGCGGAGGGAGGCCTTTATGCCCGCCGCGTCTCCGTCGTAGAGCACGGTGACATTGTTCGTGAAACGCTTGATGAGCCGGATCTGGTCCGTGGTCAGCGAAGTACCGGAGGATGCCGTAACATTTTCTATCCCCGCCTGATGCATGGAGATGACGTCGGTGTAACCCTCGACCAGGTAGCATTTCTGCTCGCGGGCGATGGCCGACTTGGCGAAGTAGATGCCGTAGAGGGAGCGGCTCTTGTGGTAGATGTCGCTCTCGGGCGAATTGAGGTACTTGGCCACCGTCTTGTCCTCCCGCAGGGTCCTGCCTCCGAAGGCTATTACCCTGCCGCTGAGGGAGTGTATCGGGAAAATGACCCTCTCCCGGAACTTGTCCACCAGTTCCCCGCCATGCTCGTAGCAGAGGCCGGTGGAAAGCAGGTATTCCGCCTTATAACCGTTCTGCAGGGCGGTCCGGGGCAATGTCGCGGCGGCCGGCTCTCCGGCGAAGGACCGTCCGGAGGGGGACCATCCCAGCCCGAATTTGCGGATCGTCTCATCGGAGAATCCCCTCTTCTGCCGGAAGTAGGACAATCCCACGGAATGTCCCTCCGCAGTATTGAACAGGGCGTCCGCATAGAACCTGGAGGCAAATTCCGAGACGGCTATCATCGACTCCCGCTTGAGGCGGTCGGCCGTGTCCTCGGCGCTCTCCTCCTGCTCGTGGACCTCTATCCCGTATTTGCGGGCAAGGTACTTCAGCGCCTCGGGGTAGGTCATCTGCTCGTGCTCCATGACGAATGTCACGGCGCTGCCGGCCTTGCCGCATCCGAAGCACTTGAAGATGCCCTTGCTCGGGGAGACCGAGAACGAGGGGGTCTTCTCGTTGTGGAAGGGACAGCAGGCTATGTAGTTGGCTCCGCGTCGCTTGAGGGTGACGAAGTCGCTGATGACATCGACTATCTCGGTCGCGTCCAGTATCTTTTCTACGGTGGCTCTGTCTATCATAGGTTACAAAAATATGGAATTTTGAAATATTCTGTCTATTTTTGTTTGATTTTGCATTACTCAATGATATGCCCGACTACAATGTAAAGAACATTTCCTCCCTGAAGACCAGGATCCAGATCCTGGACAAGATCATCGTGGTCGTATGGGTCGGTCTGATAGTCCTGATATACTTCGACATAAGCTGGGCTGTCGCCGTCATACTGGTGGCCCAGCTGACCCTGTACATCATCCGCCGCAAGATGAAGAAGGACCTGAATCAGAAAGAGATACTGGCCAAGATGGTGGAAGAGCGCACTGCCGGACTCCGGCAGGAAAGGGACAAGGTGGTGCAGGAGTCCAAGGAACTCTCGGACGCCCTCGAGGCCCTGGCCAAGGCCCAGAACGAGCTGGTGCGCAAGGAGAAAATGGCCACGGTCGGCAACCTCACCTCCGGTCTGGTGGACCGTATCCTCAATCCCGTCAACTACATCAACAACTTCTCAGGCCTGACCATCAGCACCCTGCAGGAACTGCGCGGCGAGATAGACTCCGTCCGGGACAGCATCCCCGCCGACAAGTACGAGGATATCTGCGAGACTCTGGAGATCATCGACACCAACCTCAGCAAGATCAACGACCACGGCTGCAACACCGTCCGCATAGTCAAGGCCATGGAAGAGCTCATCAAGACCCGCCACAGCAACATCACCCTCACCGACATCCGGACAGTCTGCAAGGTCAATGTGGAACTGGCCCGCAAGCATTTTGCCAAGACCATCGAGCTCAACGGCATAGACCTGCGCCTCAACGTACCCGACACTCCCGTCAACGCCGAGATCAGCATCGACGAGATGAACAAGGTGATGCACCACCTCATCTCCAACAGCATCTACGCCGTCAGCAAGAAGCTCCAGAAGCAGAACTTCTCCCCCGAGATAGTAATCCGCGTCATCCCCCTGCCGGACGACCGGACCGAGATATCCATAAGAGACAACGGCATCGGCATCGAGGACACCATCAAGTCCCGCATCTTCGAGCCGTTCTTCACTACCAAGCCCACCTCAGAGGCCGCAGGCACCGGTCTCTATCTGTGCCGCGAGATGATTCTCAACCACAAGGGAACCATCGACGTGGAAAGCCGTCAGGGCGAATACACAGAGTTCCGCATCACCATTCCCAACTCTCAAAACATCACAGCCGATGAATGAGGATTCGTACCAGGAACTGGCCCGGCTCCGGGAGCAGGTGGCCAAGCAGGAGAAAATGGCCTCCCTCGGCATGCTCACCGCAGGCATAACCCACGAGATACAGAACCCGCTGAACTTCGTAATCAATTTCAGCAAGATGTCCGGCAAACTGCTCGAGGACCTGGATGATATCCTCTCAGGAGCCGGGGATGGCCTCTCCGATGACGACCGGGAGGAGCTCGGCGAGATCATGGGAGACCTCAAGGACAATATCCGGCGCATCTGTGAGAACGGCGAGCGGGCCTCCAGCATCATCCGCAACATTCTGCTCTACTCCCGCGGCAAGGAGGACGAATATCTCCCCACCGACCTCTGCCGCCTGACCAAGGAATACGTCGCCCTCTCCTACCACGCCATGAGGGCCAACCACAAGAACTTCAACGTCACCTTCGAGGAGGACTACGACGAGACCCTCCCCCAGGTCAACGTCATACCCCAGGACTTCAGCCGGGCAGTACTCAACATCATGAACAACGCCTGCTACGCCGTCTTCTCCAAGTCGCGCGGAGCCACTGAGTGCTGCTACACTCCCACCATACGGATATCGCTCCACCGGGACGGGGACTGCGCCCGCCTGGTCATCGAGGACAACGGCACCGGCATTCCCAAGGACATCCGCAGACATCTGTTCACCCCCTTCTTCACCACCAAGCCGGTGGGCGAGGGCACGGGACTGGGCCTGTCGATCACCAAGTCCATCATCGAGCAGAAGCACCGCGGGAAGATAGAAGTCGAGTCCGAGCCGGGACAGTACAGCCGGTTCATCATCACCATTCCACTCAATCTGAAAAAATAGACACGATATATGGCTCTCAAGATACTCAGCGTAGACGACGAGGTAGATTTGGAAATCCTGCTGACCCAGTATTTCCGCCGCAAGATAAAGAAGGGCGAGTACGAATTCTCCTTCGCCCACAACGGAGTCGAGGCCCTCAAGATGCTCCTCGAGCATCCGGATTTCGACATCATCCTGAGCGACATCAACATGCCCGAGATGGACGGCCTGACCCTCCTCTCCAAGATCAACGAAATGCGAAATCCGGCCCTCAAGTGCATCATGGTCTCCGCCTACGGCGACATGGACAACATCCGCAGCGCCATGAACCAGGGCGCCTTCGACTTCACCACCAAGCCCATCGACCTGGGCGACCTCGAGCGGACCATCGAGAAGGCCGCCGAGCAGATAGCCTTCGTCAAGAAGGCCCAGGAGGAGCACTCCCAGCTGACCTCGATCCAGAACGACCTGCACGTGGCCCAGGAGATACAGGAGACCATCCTGCCCAAGGAGCTGCCCGCCTTCCCGGAGGATATACGGCGCCGCTTCGACTTAGCCGCCGGCATGAAAGCCGCAAAATATGTCGGAGGTGATTTCTACGATTATTTCAAGATAGACGGCACCCGCCTCGGCATAGTCATCGGCGACGTCTCAGGCAAGGGAGTCCCCGCCGCCATCTTCATGGCCATCAGCCGGACCATCCTGCGCACCATCGCCCTCTCCTGCCCCTCCTGCGCCGACTGCTTCCGCCAGGCCAATGAGATCCTCAGCAACGACAGCGTCGAGGACATGTTCGTCACCGTCTTCTACGGCATCCTGGACCTGAGCACCGGCCACATCAAGTACAGCAACGCCGGCCACAACCCGCCCATAGTCATCCGCCACGCCGACAGCAGCGTCACCACCCTCGAGCCCACCGGCGACATCGCACTCGGAGCCGTCCCCGGCATCACCTACAGCGAGAAAGAGACCGTTCTGGCCCCCGGCGACAGCCTGCTGCTCTACACCGACGGCGTCACCGAGGCCATGAACTCCGCCGGGGAGCTCTTCGGCACCACCCGCCTGCTGGAGCTCTGCTCCGCCAGCCCCGCCGATGACAGTTCTGCCAACACAAACCCAGCCGACGCCAATCCCGCTAATAACAGCCCCTCGGCCCTGCTCTCCCGCATCAATTCATCCCTGACCGCCTTCACCGCCGGCACCCCACAGTCCGACGACATCACCCTGCTCGCCGTCTCCTACCGCTGACGGCGAAGCAGTTTGCCCTCAAAACACGCAGAAAAAAAACCTCCTTGCCACCATCTCGGCGCAAGGAGGAAAAAATAACATTATGAAAACATAGTAAATCTCGCTCCCCTTCTAGGACTTGAACCTAGGACCCCCTGATTAACAGTCAGGTGCTCTAACCAACT
>DWYD01000168.1 GCA_019118865.1 Candidatus Coprenecus merdipullorum
TCCCGAACTTAGTCGGGAAGTTTTTTTTATATCTGCACTATGAGCATCAATAACTGGAAAATGGACGACAGGCCGCGGGAAAAGATGAGTGTGTCGGGCGCGGCCTCACTGAGCGATTCCGAATTGCTTGCCATACTGATTAACTCCGGCACCAGGGACAAAAGTGCGATAGATGTAGCCAGAGATATTCTGGCCATAGCGGGGAACTCCCTTAATGCACTCACGGGGATGTCAATAGAAAAACTGTGTTCCATCCCCGGCATAGGCGGGGCCAAGGCATCTCGACTGATGGCTGCCTTCGAGCTGGCTGTAAGACTGCAGAGCGAGAATCCGGAACCGAAGATGCGCATCACGGCCTCCAGTTCCGTTTGCAAGATTTTCTCGCCCCTTCTGCGCAACCTGGAGCATGAGGAATGCTGGGTGCTGTTTCTCAACAAGGCCAACAAGGTCATAGCCAAGGAAAAAGTCAGTACAGGCGGTGTTAGCGGCACGGTGCTGGACCCCAGACTCATTATCCGCAAAGCTGTGGACAAGCTTGCGAGCGCGATAATCCTGGTCCACAACCACCCCTCCGGAAATCCAAGTCCCAGCGAGCTCGACCGCAGACAGACCAGAGTGCTCCGCGATGCCGCCGGCCTGCTGGACATAGCACTCCTGGACCATGTCATCATAGCCGGCAACAGATACTACAGTTTTAATGATGAGGGGCTGTAAAATTTGAGGATTTTGCTATATTTGTAGAAAAAAATTTTATGACTATTCACAATCTAAGCGAACAGAATTCTGTTCTGAATCAGTTTATCGCTGAAATCAGGGACAAGGACATTCAGAAAAATCATATGAGATTCCGCAGGAATCTCGAACGCATCGGGGAGATCTTCGCATACGAAATAAGCCGGACTCTTAATTTCAAGGCAATGGAAGTCACGACCCCCCTCGGGATATCCGAGTGCATGGTCCCTGGAGACGAGATAGTACTGGCTACGATACTTAGAGCCGGCCTCCCTCTCCACAACGGCTTGCTAAACTATTTCGACGGGGCCCAGAACGCCTTCATAGCCGCATACCGCAAATACGGCAAGGACAACAAATTCGACATCAAACTGGAATATGTTACCTCACCCTCTGTCGAAGGCAAGGTTCTGATTCTGGCGGACACAATGCTGGCGACAGGAGCCTCCGTCGTCCTTGCATATCACAAACTGCTGGAGGACGGCAACCCTGTCCACACCCATCTGGTATGTCCCATTGCCAGCAGCTACGGAGTAGAATACTTATCCAAAAATCTGTCACATAAGACCGTCACCCTCTGGACCGGTGCTATCGACGAGGAACTCACGAACAAGTCCTACATCGTACCAGGCCTGGGCGACGCAGGTGACCTGGCATTCGGAGACAAACTCTAAATCTCCTTGCGCATCCTGGCTATCGGGATATTCAGCTGCTCCCTGTACTTGGCGACTGTACGCCGTGCGACCTTATAGCCCTTCTGAGAGAGGACTCCTACCAGTTCCTCGTCCGTGAGGGGCTTCTTTTTGTCCTCATTTCCGATACTCTCCGAAAGGACTTTCTTAATCTCCCTTGTGGAGACCTCGTCTCCACTCTCAGTCTTCATACCCTCCGAGAAGAAATACTTGAGGGGATATATCCCGAAATTGGTCTGGATATACTTGCAGTTGACTACACGGGAGATAGTGGATATGTCCAGGCCTGTCTTCTCGGCAATATTCTTCAGGACCATGGGTTTGAGTTTTGTCTCGTCTCCGTCCAGAAAGAAATCGTGCTGAAAGTCCAGAATGGCCTTCATCGTATTCTGAAGCGTATTCTGCCTCTGCTTGATAGCTTCCACAAACCATTTGGCCGAATCGAGCTTCTGCTTTACAAATGCGACAGCCTCTCTGCCGCTCTTGCCGGATGAAGCCGCCGAGTTCATAAGGAGGTCCGCATAGCGCTTGTTGACCCTAAGCTCCGGGACTGAGAACTTGGGCATCGAAAGAATAAGTTCACCGTCCTTATTGTCAAGAATAAAATCCGGTACTATCTGCTGGGCCTGCTCCACATAAGAATCATCTATCTGCCCTCCGGGACGCGGATTGAGCCTGATGATCTCATCCATTGCATCCTTAAGTTCCTCCTTGCTCATGCCGGTCTTTGCCATTATCTTATCATAGTGCTTGCGGGAGAACTCCTCGAAGTATTCCTCCAGAATCTCCTCAGCTCTCTCTCTCTGAGGCGTGCGTTCCTTGGCCCTGAGCTGGAGCAGGAGGCACTCCTTCAAATTCCTGGCACCGACCCCTACCGGTTCGAACTCCTGAATGACCTTCAGGATTTTCTCCACGTGCTCAGGAGTCGTCTCAATATTGAGTCTGAAAGCAATGTCATCAGTCAGGGAGACAATATCACGGCGGAGATACCCGTCATCATCGATACTGCCGATGATAAAGGACGCCATAACTCTGTCATCTCCCTTCAGGTCACTGTAGCCCAACTGCATCTCCAGATTCTGATGGAAACTCTCCTTGACTGAGAATGTATTGTACTGGGGCTTGAGGTCCTTGCCCTGATTATTGACATACAGACGGTATGACGGAGTAGGGTCATCCTGGCCGCTGTAGTCGCTCAAGGACACATTCTTGGGTTCCCCGTCATCTGTCTCCTCCGAAGCAGGGGCCTCGTCGAGTACGGGGTTCTCCTCCAGTTCTTTCTTTATCCGCTGTTCCAGTTCCATAGTAGGAAGCTCCAACAGCTTGATAGTCTGAATCTGGAGAGGGGACAATCCCTGCTGTAATTTCTGTTGTAATCCTTGTTTTAACATAACTGACTTCAAAGATAGCAATAAAAATTCTATATTTGTACTTTGATATCTCCGATATGGACCCAGAAAACGACATCCTATCCGTTGACGTGGAAAAAGTGATCCGCGGGAAAAGCGACAGGCTTGCGGACCGGATACCGCGTTTTGTCATAGAGTACATCAAGAAACTCATTCACCAGGACGAAATAAACAGGCTGCTGTACGACAACCGGAATCTCCGCGGAGTTGACTTCGCGACCAGCATCCTGCAGGATCTGAGCGTAACCTATCGCGTACACTACACAGGAAAGACCCGGCCGGAATCTGACGGAAGGTATATCTTCGTATCAAACCATCCTCTTGGCGGACTTGACGGAATGATACTCATTTCTTACATAGGCAGCCACTTCGGAGATGTACGTTTCATAGTCAACGACCTGCTGATGTACATAAAGCCGCTTGCCCCCGTATTCGTACCGGTCAACAAATACGGCAGGATGAGGCACGACAATACTCTTCTCTTCCAACAGACATTCGAGTCCGATGCACAAGTGCTGTATTTTCCTGCAGGACTGTGCTCCAGACTGATAAAAGGGCAAGTAACCGATCTCGAATGGAAAAAGACCTTCGTAACGAAAGCGCTGGAGAGCCGGAGGGATATCGTTCCGATGTTCTTCTCAGGAGAGAATACCAGGCGTTTCTACCGTCTGGCGAATCTACGCAAGCGCCTGGGCATAAAATTCAATATCGAGACATTCCTACTTCCTGACGAGATGTTCCGGAAAAAGGGAGCTTCCTTCGATCTTTACATCGGAGAGCCTGTTCCGTACACCTCACTCACAGATGAGTACAGCCACAAAGAGTGGTGCGAAATAATAAGACAGAAAAGCTATGCAACCCGTAATCAAGCCCGTTGACCGCAAGCTCATACGCCGTGAGCTGACTGCGGCCAAATACATACGGACAACCCGCAAAGGCGACAATGAACTCTATGAGGTCACATACAAGGACTCTCCGAATATCATGCAGGAGATAGGCCGTCTTCGTGAGATCTCGTTCCGCCTTGCCGGAGGCGGCTCGGGCAAAGACTGCGACATCGACCAGTTCGATACCGATCCGGTGGACTTCTACCGCCAGCTCATAGTCTGGGACCCGCATGACAAAGAAATCCTGGGCGGTTACCGTTACATACTGTGCGGAGGTATCCATCCCGAGAAGATGGCCACAAGCGAGATTTTCAATTTCTCGGATGGTTTCGTACATGATTACCTGCCGTTCACCATCGAGCTGGGACGTTCGTTCATCCAGCCCAACTACCAGAACATCAACTTGAAGCGAAAGGGGCTCTATGCCCTGGACAACCTTTGGGACGGACTTGGAGCACTGATGCTCAAATACTCCCACTACAAATACTTCTTCGGCAAGGTGACCATGTACACTTCCTACAATCTCCGGGCACGGAACACCCTGCTGAATTTCCTCCACAAGTACTTCGGAGATCCTGACGGACTGGTCACTCCCATCGAGCCTATCGACTATGACAGCGGAAACAAATATTATACGGAGCTCTTCAAGGACCTGGACTATCATGACGCATACAAAGTTCTGCAGAAAGAGATAAAGCTCAACGGAGAATTCATTCCGCCGCTGATCAACTCATACATGAACCTCTCACCGTCGATGAAGGTATTCGGAACTGCCGTCAATCCAGGTTTCGGGAAAGTGGAGGAAACAGGTATTCTGGTCAAGATGGAAGACATCTATCCCGAGAAAAAAGAAAGGCATCTGGCACCCATGCAGGAAGCTCTGCACACCGTGGCTGCCAGATTCAGACCTAAATGGTGGAGAAAAATTCTTTGACAAGAAAAACTGCCGGATACTCCGGACGGATAGCTTCCAGAAAGCGCATCGCATCGGACTTGGAGCGGAACTCCCCGACCGTCACCTTGAAATAAGGATTGTCATATATCCTGAAGACCGGAACCTCAGGATAGTGAACCTTGAAGGTATCTACAATCCGTTCGGATACCGCCCTCGCATCCTGACTGTTGTCAAAATATATGCGCAGACGGTAGCCTTGTGTCCTGCGTCCCCTGTTCTTCTCTACCTGCCCGCCCATTGCTTTCGAAAGAGAGTCGGAAAGCCTTACATGCCCTCTCAGACAAGTCATCAGACTATCATAGCTCATATACCGTACTGCCACAGCCGTATCCGCAGCTGTCAAGGAATCCCTTACTGCCGCCAGAGTATCCGCGCTCTGTCCTGCTGCAAGCAGCAGCGATGATACGGACATCGCCAAAACAAGAATCAGCCTCTTCATATCCTTCACTTTAAGCTGCCTACAATATCCTGTAGAGGCACATTGTTCAACTTCAGTGTCTTCTTTGCCCTGCCGTCCGAGCTGACAACTATCCTGCCGTCAACTGTAAAATCCTGCATATCCCAGCTCTTGAGATTAAGACCGGCCGTAATGATCGCAACCGGATCAAGGACTGATGCCAATACCGGGATACTCACTTTGCTCTCGGATGCAGGTGCGGCCGAGACAGGCCCTTCCAGAGTCAGGTTTACAAAACTCTTGCCTTCCCGCAGCAACACTGCGTCCACCTCTTCCAGGGACACGGTATGTCCGGTAGGATTGTCCACCCTGGCAGTCAGCACAATCGAGGCGGAGGATGTACCGTTGAAACGGAAACTGCCAACAGCCACATCATCCACGCTTATCCGACGGTACTGCGAGCATCCCGCAAGCAGAAGCACGGCCGTGATAAAAAGCACAATTCTTCTCATAATTATTCTTCAAGGTTTGTCCGGCAAAGATATAAAAAGTTATCTTTGCGGGTGCTATGGCAAATGATAAAAGAATATTCATAGAAACATACGGCTGTCAGATGAATGTCTACGACAGCGAGATAGTCCTCTCCATCCTGGAAAAGGAAGGCTACACGCCCTGCAGGGCACTGGAGGAAGCGGATCTTATCATGGTCAATACCTGTTCCATCAGGGACAATGCCGAACAGCGCGTCTGGGGCCGCCTCGACCGGTTCCTCCAGGAGAAGAAGCACCGCAGGGTCACGGTCGGAGTGCTGGGCTGCATGGCGGAAAGGCTCAAGCAGGAGCTGCTCTCCCATCCGGCGGTGGACCTGGTGGCCGGGCCCGACACCTACAGGGACCTTCCAAGGATGCTCCGCTGCCTGGCAGAGGAAGGGGAGAAACAGGTCAATACCGTCCTCTCGCTCCGGGAGACATACGCTGACATCGACCCCGTCCGCACGGACGCCGGAGGCGTCACCACCTTCATCTCCACCATGAGGGGATGCAACAACATGTGCACCTACTGCATTGTCCCCTACGTCCGAGGAGGCGAGCGCAGCCGCGACCCCCAGTCCATAGTGAGGGAGGCGGAGCGCCTGTATGCCGCCGGCTACCGGGAGGTAAGCCTACTGGGCCAGAATGTCGATTCCTACCTCTGGAAGAATCCGGACAATCCGACCGAGACCGTCTCCTTCGCCCAGCTCATCGAGCTGGTGGCCCTTGTCGCCCCGGACCTGAGGGTAAGGTTCTCGACATCACACCCCAAGGACATGAGCAACGGAGTCCTTTACTCCATGGCGATGTATCCCAATATCTGCACGCACATTCACCTGCCGGTCCAGTCCGGAAGTGACAGGATGCTGGAGAAGATGAACCGCAAGTACACCGTGGCAGGGTATTTGGAGAGAATAGAGAAAATCCGGGAAATAGTCCCCGAGGCGGCAGTCACCACCGACATTATCGCGGGTTTCTGCTCCGAGACGGAGGAGGACCACCGGGCCACCCTGGAGCTGATGCAGAAGGTACGCTTTGACAGCGCGTTCATGTTCCAGTACTCCCAGAGACCCGGAACCAAGGCCGCCAGGCATTTCCCCGACGACGTTCCTCCCGAGGTCAAGACCCGCAGGCTCAACGAGATCATCGAGCTGCAGAGCGCCATATCCCTGGAGCGCAACCGCGAGTGCGTGGGACAGACTTACGAGGTGCTGATCGAGGGTACGTCGAAAAGGGACAGCGGCTCGCTCTTCGGCAGGACGTCCTCCAACAAGGTATGCGTCTTCCCGGCCCTGGGGCACCGCCCCGGAGAATATGTCAGAGTAAGGGTCGAGAGCTGCACTTCGGCCACCCTGCTTGGAAATATAGTAGAATAATAAACAATATTTAAAACAGACAAGTTATGACAAAGATGAGAACCACTTATCTCGGCAACCTGCGTACCGAGATTCTTCACGAGCAGTCCGGCAACAAGATTATCACCGACGCTCCCCTGGACAACCACGGCAAAGGCGAGTACTTCTCCCCCACCGATATGTTCGCCTCTTCCCTCGCCTCATGTATGCTGACCATCATGGGCATTTCGGCTCAGTCCTACGGCTTCAACATAGACGGGACTACAGTCGAGATTGAGAAGGAGATGGCTGCCAATCCCCGCCGCGTAGCACGTATCGTCGTGGACATCACCTTCCCCAAGGGACAGAAATACGATGACAAGGCCAAGAGGCTCATTGAGTCGGCTGCCCGCACCTGCCCCGTATCCAACAGCCTGCATCCCGATATCATAAAGGATATCCGTTTCCACTACGACGAGTAACAGGTAATTTATAGCCTGTACAGGAAAATATTTACCCCCTTCTGAGATCCTCCCCACTTCGTGGGTCCCCTCCCTTTTCGGGAGCCAACGTCTCAGAAGGGGGTAAATATTTTCCTGTACCTCCCTCTTTGGTCCCTTTCCTACTCGGGAGCCGATACCTCAGAGGGTTGTACTTTATCTTCTGCTCATGAGTGGCGTCTACTGCCGCTTTTTCTTGCGAAAGGCGCTGTAGATGAGACAGGCGGCCAGGATGATAAAGGCCGCGAGGATGATGAGCATCTCGGTGACGTGTTCCAGAGGGGCCACCCAGATCTCGTTGAACAGGTCTATGCGGCCCATGATCTCCACCGGAGTCCAGAATACGATTACCGTGGCTATGGCCATACGGATGTTGGCGCCCCAAGAGGAGATCCTGAGCTGCTTGATGAACATGAAGACGGCTCCTATCAGGCAGCCTGCGCCTATGAGCAGGGTTACAGGGTGATGGTCGCCAAGGAAACGGGGGTCGTAGCAGAACATCAGCAGCAGGTAGCAGGCCCACATCATCATGTTCAGTTCCATGAACGTGGTGATGGAAGTGTGACGTGTCAGCGGACGGGTGACAATCTCGTCCTTGCGCTTGCCGAAGATGCGCTTCTGTATCCAGGTGATGAAGTAGCAGCCTGTTTTGACACTGAAGATGTACACGGTCATAATCAGCATCCAGAAGCCGAACGTGGCCGGCATAATCAGGTACTCTGGCTTGGTGACCACCTCGCCGTTCACTATCTCCGGCTGTACTCCGTAGCGAGCGGCATAGTACTGGAGCAGGAACTCCACCCAGCCGGTCCAGAAGAGCAGGCCGCCGACCAGTCCGAGGATGGTCTGCCTGGTGTCGCCCTTGACGAAAACTCCGGCAATCACGATACCCAGTCCCACGGCTCCCATAGCGAAAGCACAGCCGTGCAGGGCCGACTCCGGAAGAAAATGTTCCATGAGAATCATCAGCGCATGTCCCAGGGGCATGGCGCAGAGAACTACCAGAAATGCCACCAGGGTCCTGCCCCAGTATCTTCTGGCCTTGACAGGTGATGTTTCTGCTGTTTCCATAATATATGTGATTTATACTACATGCTCCACTCGGTCCCCTCCTTGGTGTCCTTGATAGTGACACCGAGTTCCTTCAGCCTGTCCCGGATACTGTCACTGGTGGTGAAATCCTTGCGGGCCTTGGCCTCGCGGCGGACCTCCAGAATCATGTCCATCAGCCCTTCCACAGTCTTCTCCTCCGAAGAAGCGGAGACCTCGTCTATAAGGCCGAGCACATCCGGAACCAGCTTGCAGAATATCTCTGAGAGCGCATCGTAATCAGCATCGGAGAGCTTGAGAGAGCCGTCCTTGGCCTGGTTGACCAGCCTTACGGCATCGAACACGTGGGCCAGGGCGACCGGAGTGTTGAGGTCGTCACAGAGAGCCTCTACAACTTTCTCCGAAAGCCCTGCGACCTCCGGATTAAGGTCCGCCCCTGAAGTATGCTTAAGGTTCTTGAAATCCTTGACTGCCTGCAGCACCCTCCTGAGCCCCTTCTCAGCCGCAGATAAGGCCTCGTTGCTGAAATCCAAAGTTCCGCGGTAGTGGGCCTGAAGGATGAAGAAGCGAATGGTCATAGGAGAATATACCTTGTACAGGTCCGCAAGGGTGGTAAAGTTCCCGAGGGATTTGCCCATCTTCTGACCGTTCACGGTGAGCAGGTTGTTGTGCATCCAGTACTTTACTCCGCCCTTTCCCCTGGAAGCGGTGTTCTGCGCCAGCTCGCACTCATGGTGCGGGAACTGCAGATCCATACCGCCGCCGTGTATGTCGAACTCCTCGCCCAGATACTTTTCGCTCATGGCCGAGCACTCCAGATGCCAGCCGGGAAAACCCTCGCTCCAGGGAGAAGGCCACTTCATGATATGCTGGGGAGAGGCCTTCTTCCACAGGGCGAAATCGTATGGGGAGCGCTTGTCGCCCGTACCGTCCAGGCTACGTGTATTGGCCTGCATCTCTTCGATGTTGCGGCCGGAAAGCACTCCGTAATGATACTTGCTGTTATATGCCGGCACGTCGAAGTACACGGAACCGTTGCTCTCGTAGGCAAAGCCCGCGTCCATAATCCTCCTGACGAGTTCTATCTGTTCAATAATATGACCAGAAGCCCTGGGCTCTATGCTCGGAGGCAGTGTATTCAGCCTGCGCATGGCATCGTGATAGGCAATGGTGTAAGTCTGCACCACCTCCATGGGCTCGAGCGCTTCGAGACGCGCCTTCTTTGCTATCTTGTCATCACCTTCGTCCGCATCATGTTCCAAGTGTCCCACATCAGTTATATTCCTGACATAGCGCACCTTGTAGCCCAAATACCTGAAAAAGCGCACAAGCACGTCATATGTCACAGCCGGCCTGGCATGCCCCAGATGCGGCTCGCCATATACTGTCGGACCGCAGACATAGAGACCGACCATGCCCGGATGTACCGGGACGAATACTTCCTTCCTCCGTGATAATGTGTTGTAGATATAAACTGTCCTTGTCATGATGCATTTTATTTTACGAAGGCAAATATAATGCTTTTATGGCATCTGTGCATCCTCAATGTTGACTCTGGATGCAAGCACTTCGTAGAAAGACTTCTCCTCACCGCCGGCCGTAGTGTAACGGCACTGCCGCAGCCTGCCCAGTACGTACAGGCACACTCCCTTCTTTATCCGCGTGAAATCCGGCATGCCCTTCCCGGCCCATGCCGTCACCGAGTGCCATGTCGTTTCCTCCCTGAGACTGCCCGAACGGTCCTTGTAAGTCTCGTTCGTAGCGATGTTGAACCTGGCGACAGTGTTGTCGCCCACTCTCACGATTCTGGCATCCTGCCCTACGTTACCACGCAGCTCGATTCTGTTAAATGATCTGTCCATAATTCCAGTTTTTATAGTTGAGTAATGTTTACGGACACAAAGCAAAATATAATTTAAGAACTTTCCTTCACTTTAAACGGCTATAATCGGTTATTGCTGAAAGTTTGTACGTTTTTGGTCGTGAAATCAGCACTGAATGACTTACCTTTGCACATACAACCATTAGACACGAGAAGTATGGAAGAGGAGAAAAGGTACTGCCCTAACTGTCACGGGCCCATCACAGGAAGATCCGACAAGAAATTCTGTTCAGACTCCTGCCGGACAATGTTCAACAACCGCATCTACAAGGAACGCCGGAACGCACTCGACCGAATCGACCGGATCCTCAAAAGGAATCACGCGATAATCGAGAAACTCTACGCCAGAGGCGAGCGGGAAATCGCCTTCACCGAACTTTTCGGCATGGGATTCAACTTTGATTACATAACGTCACTGAGAGAAAATCCCGACAACGGCAGTCCGTTTGTCATCGGCTGCTACGACTACACCTATGTAATCAACAGGGAAGGGATGGTCATCATCGGCAAAAAAAGCGCTATTCCACTGTAACGGACTTCGCCAGGTTTCTCGGCTGATCCACATCCCTGCCTTTGGCTATGGCTATGTGATAAGCCAGCAGCTGAAGAGGGATAGTGGACAGCAGAGGAACAAAACACTCTTCAGTGTCCGGAATCCCGAAGCTCCAGTCCGAGATGTTACGCACGTCCGTATCTCCCTCTGTAACAATGGATATAATACGTCCCTTACGGGCTTTTATCTCCTGCACATTGCTTACGATCTTGTCATATTTTCCCCTTCTGGTGGCAATCACGACCACGGGAAGTTCATCGTCAATCAGAGCAATAGGACCGTGCTTCATCTCCGCCGCCGGGTATCCTTCAGCATGGATGTAGGATATCTCCTTCAGTTTCAATGCACCCTCAAGAGCCACGGGGAAGTTGTAGCCGCGGCCCAGATAGATAAAATTATGAGCATAGGTGAATACACTGGCTATCCTGGAGATAAGCTCGTCATGCCCGAGTATCTTCTCTATCTTTTCAGGAATCCGCTGGAGTTCCTCCACCAACTCCCGTCTGCGGGCTTCCGTAATGGTACCTTTCTCCTTGGCAAGAGAGAGGGCCAGCAGGGCAAGTGCAGATACCTGTGCAGTGAATGCCTTGGTTGAGGCCACGCCTATCTCCGGACCGGCATGGGTGTAACAGCCCGAGTCAGTCTCACGCGGTATGGAAGACCCCACGACATTGCAGATACCGAAAAGAAACGCACCGTGCGCCTTGGCCAGCTTTATGGCTGCCAGTGTATCGGCCGTCTCGCCGGACTGGGATATTGCTATCACTATATCATCGCTGAATATCACCGGTTTGCGATATCTAAACTCTGACGAGTACTCCACTTCCACAGGTATTCTGGCCAGTTCCTCTATCATATATTTTCCTATCAAGGCTGCATGCCACGAAGTACCGCAGGCACATATGATGATTCTCCTCGCCTTGAGGAATCTGTCACGATTATCAATTATGCCTGATAGCTTTACCTCTCCCAGTTCAGGATGCAGGCGGCCCTTCATGGATGTTCTCAGAGTATTGGGCTGCTCATATATTTCCTTGAGCATAAAATGAGGGAAACCGCCTTTTTCAATTTCACTCAGATTGAGCTCCAGCTTTCTGACAATAGGCGTAACCTCAACCTGCCTCAGGTCGGTAATACGGATGCCTCCACCACGCTCCATGACAGCTATCTGCTCGTCATCCAGATAGATTACCCGGTCTGTATATTCGACGATAGGAGTAGCGTCAGACCCGATGAGAAATTCATTTTTCCCTATACCCACAACCAAGGGACTGCCCTTACGGGCGGCTATCATGATATCAGGATTGTCCCGGTCTATCACGACTATGGCATACGCTCCTATAACATTGCGAAGGGCAAGCGGCACAGCATCCACCAGCGGAATACCGTGCGAATCCATCATATACTGCACAAGCTGAATAACCACCTCGGTATCTGTGTCGCTTTGGAAATGGTAACCCTTATTCATCAGTTCCTTCTTCAAAGCCTTGTAATTCTCTATTATGCCATTATGAATCAACGCAAGATTCTTATGCTCGGAATAATGAGGATGCGCATTGACGTCATTCGGCTCACCGTGGGTAGCCCAGCGCGTGTGCGCTATGCCTATTGTTCCGGCAGTATTCTTGTCACTGATAAGCTTCTCCAGGTCGCAGACCTTTCCCTTGGATTTGAACACCGACAGGCTGCCCTCCGGATTGATGAGGGCTATTCCGGCGCTGTCATATCCTCTGTACTCAAGTCTGTGAAGTCCTTTTATCAAGATGGGAGCAGCCTGCTGCGTTCCCATATAACCTACTATTCCACACATAATTTCCTTTTTAAAAAAACAAAAGTAATAAAATCGTGTTATATTTTATAAATTTGCAGCACTTAACTCTTAATATTTTTAATACGACTTGCACAAAATGATAAAATTTATAAGAATATCTGGAAAAATTCTGGCGTCGATCCTGCTTTTCGCCATATTTGTCCTGTCGCTTTTCAGCATATCCCCGATCTACCGCTTTGAGGGGCCGTCCCCTTTCCACGGAGACAAAATCTACAATCCGTACGCCGGCCTGGATACTGCCGTCGGCTGGAAACGGGCCTGCCTCCACACTCACACGAAGGTGGACAAGGGAATCAACGAATGCCCCTATTATCCGGATGTAGTGTACTCAGACTACATGAGCTACGGCTACGAGATTCTCGGATTCTCCAATCACCAGGCTTTGACCCCTCATCCTGTCGATCCGTCTCTCTACATCGCTATATACGAGCACGGATACAATCTCTTTAAATTCCATCTCAATGCTTTCGGAGTTGAGAAAGTGGAAAAATTCGACCACATCCTGCCAATACTCCTGTCCCAGAAACAGTTCATGATTGACAGGCTGGCAGATGACGGCGATTTCGTTCAGTTCAACCATCCCAACCGGACACTGACGGTAAACCGGCGCGTCATGGAACATCTGTCAGGATACAGACTGATAGAAGGTGACTCCGGATTCGGCGAATGGGACAACGGAGAGGGGACGGCCCTCAACCACTGGGACGAGGCGCTCTCTGCTGGACGCTATGCCCATAACAACATCAACGACGACAACCACAACTCCAAAGACCATGGAGCGATAGCCCGCCGCTGTTCCTGGATCAACACACCCACTCCATACTGGGAAGACGTCCGCGAGCAACTGCTTAAGGGTAATTTCTACACCACCCGCGTCCCTGATTTCGGGAATGGCGACACAGCGGCAAAACATGCCGGAAACCTGAGCCTGCCAAAGATTGAGGACATCGGAATGAGAGGCGACACAGTATACATGAGCCTGAGCGCCCCGGCCAGGGCTATCAGGGTCATATCCCAGAATGGCGTGGCAGTAGACTCCACGTTCAACTCATCCACAATCGAATACGTCATGGCTCCGGAAGACCCCTACGTAAGGATGACGGCATGGTATGAAGACGGCACCACCGTCTATACCAACGCATTCGCAAGATACTCCGAAGGAGACTCACCTTATCGTGACTTCGCTCATCCCGTCAGATGGGGCATGACTGTCATCTGGAATCTCATGCTGCTGGCCGCAGCAGCCGGATGCATATATTGCGGAATATTGATGTTCAGAAGACAGCGCAGGTAAAGGCTACCTGAGAACAACCTCCAGGGCCCCGCTGCCGTAACGCAGCATGGAAGCATCGCGCACTACCACACCAGGATACTCCTTAAGCCGCCGCAGCAGCTCTAAACGGAGAACGCCTCTGCCATTGCCGTGAATAAGAACTACGGTTCTCACTCCTTTTCTGAACGCTTCGGCCATACTCTTCTCAAAGACATCCAACTGGACATATAGCGCATCAGCGTCGGGGACATTGCGTGAAGCCGGATATTTCTGCCGTATTCTGTCCATGTGCAGGTCTACCTCCATAACCTCCGCCTGACGCCCTGCCTTCTTCCCCGAGGAGACGGAATGCGGCGCGATGACCGCAGGCTGCTTGAACCGTGACATCTGAGTATTACCGTCATATAGACGTATTTCGTCCTCGCCCTCACACGCATTTACCCGGACAATCTCCCCTGCAGCCACCCTCATCCGCATACCCTCCACTTCTATTTCCAGGAAACCGTACGGAAGGACGTCCGTCACTGTGCCGTCCCCGTCAAAATCCATGAACCTGACCCTGTCTCCGATATTGTACTGCATCGATCTGTATACTTTTATCTATTTTTAAAATCCTGTTCCGTACAGATTGACAAATATAACAAACTTTCGGTATCCGCAGGGCAACTCCGCCCTGATAAAACAATTATGAATTATGATAGCAGGTTATCTTAGGGTCAGTACAGGAAAGCAGCTCCTGACCAATCAAAAAGAGGAAATTCTCCGTTACGCAGCTGCAAAACAGATTACCATCGACTGCTGGGTCACAGAGATAGTCAGCGGTAAGAAAAACGAGAAAGAGCGGAAACTGGGAGCACTGCTCCGCAGGCTCAAGCCGGGGGACATCCTGATAGTGACAGAAATATCACGGCTCAGCAGGACGTTGACAGAGATTATGGAGATTATGGCAAAATGCCTGCGGAAAAAAATCCGTCTCTACACCACTAAGGAAGGATACTCTTTCGATGACAGTATCAACAGCAAGGTTCTTTGTTTCGCATTCGGCCTCGTTGCAGAAATAGAAAGAAACCTCATCTCCATGCGCACCAAGGAGGCCCTTGCTATGCGCAAGGCAAATGGAGTGATACTCGGCCGCCGGAAAGGCAGCTGCACCAAACTCAACCTCCTGCTGAACAATAAAGATGAGGTTCTCAGCATGCTCCGCAGTCAACGCACCATCCTGGACATCTGCAGGCATTGGGGCGTATCGCGTGAGACTTTCAATAAATTCCGCCGACTGACTCCGGCTGCCGCAGAACTCACTGCCCGCAACAACCTTCTACGTAAATCGGGGAAAACTAGAGTTTAGCCACGCTGGCTGTATATTCCCGGCTGCTGCCGTCCTCAGACTTCCAGCTCAAAGTTGCTGAATACATTCCGCCCGCAAGACCTGAGACATCGACACTGGCAGGGTGCGAAGGCGAAATAGACAGACCGCTCAGAGATATTCTGGTGCTGCCGTACATATCCCTGATTACCAAGGATGCATCCGAGACATCAACGCCCGTCCTGATATTCAGGACATCCTGCATCGGGTTGGGATAGAAATCAGCTGCACGGTTGCCGTCACGCACCAGTACATTGAACTCCATTGAAGCTGTTTCCAGATCCTTGTCAAAAGCCGTGACTCTGACAGCAGCTGCTCCTGTACCGGAAGCTGTAATAACCAGAGTATTGTGCTGGACAGACACCGAAAGGAAATCAACTTCTTCAAGAGTTTCTACCGTGAACAGCAGCTCGTCACCGTCCTTATCGGTAAAATAGTCCGACAGATTCACCAGTTTCGTATCACTGAAAGGATAGTCTATCACTATATCCTCAATCATTCCCGTGACTTCAGGAGGGAAATTCCGGATCAGTCTGAAATGTATATTCATGGAATCCTCTTCTCCATATCCGTCAGTAACACTGAGCTTCAATGTCTTCTCATCTTCTTTTATACTGGTTCCGTCCAAAGTTACTCTCACGATATTACCCTCAAGCACACTTACCGAGACTCCTGTGCACGGAGTTATTGAAGGTATTGCGGTATGTCCGTCAGGATCATTAACCTGTATATCCAGCTCAAGCACTTCGAAATACGCAACTACTGTATCTATGTCATCCCCGGGAACAAGTTCAGGAGCATGGTTGTCTCCGGTCCTGAGCTTTATCACCTCTGGATAGAGTTTGGACCTGTTGCGGGAGAAATCTCTGACGGAAGCACTCACGTAATATTCCGTATTGAACTCCAGGCCGCCGGCAGAACCGGACACCTCGTCACCGGGCTTGAAGCCTTCCAGGGACATCTCGTAAATCGGCAGTTCGTTCACGGCAAGGCTGTCCGTCGGGTCAAAACTGGATTTCGAGTAATGCAGTGTTGCGATTGCCGGAGCCCCGTCCGGACCATCCTCATCCACAGGTACCACCAGTGAGAAGTCAATAAAGTTGGAACGGGCGCTTGCCGAGAACTCAGTAAGAGGTTCCGGAGCCACATCACTGGAAATGGAGAACGCCATCTCGGCATCCACAAGACCGAGGCCCATGTACTTATTCGGATCAGTATACTCAGATATGTCCCTCACGGAATTCTCCAGCAGCCCTCTCAGCGTCTCGCTGGTAAAACCGGGACCGCCGAAATACGAAACCAGCAGGGCAGCCACTCCTGAAACATGGGGACAGGCCATCGATGTTCCCTGCATCTCTCCATATTTGTTTCCGGGAACAGTACTGAGGACAAAGTGATTCTTGAATTCATCCCCTCCGGGTGCAGCTATATCCACCCAGTCACCGTAATTGGTATAATACGCCTCCTCGAAGTCTCCCGCGATAGCCGAGACAGCCATACAATTCTCATAATCACTAGGATACCCCTCATTGGTAGCATCATTTCCCGCTGCAAATATCACAATACCGCCGGCCATGGGACCAGTCTGGTTGCCATTCTCGTCCATTCCGGCATACTTTACGAAATAATCTATTGCGGCCTTGTCAGACTCAGGAGTCTCGCTTACGAAGATAAGGTTGTAGCCCCAGCTGTTCTGGCTGATTACCGCACCGTGATCCGCACCCCACTTGATAGCCCTCACACCGTCACCGCCGGACAGTCCCTCAAAAATCTGACACGACATCAACTTAACGCCTGGTATACCCTTGGCCTTGTCACCTCCGGCCACTCCGCACACACCGATGCCGTTATTATTGACAGCGGATATGGTTCCGGCCACATGGGTTCCGTGCTCATCGGACGTCACTTTATAATTGTTCTTTACAAAGTTGTAGCCGTGGCTCTCCTCAGGCTCGGACATCTCCGGATTGACCCACATATTATCGGCCAGATCCTCATGTGTATAATCGATTCCGCCGTCCACTACTGACACTATAACATCCTCGCTTCCCACAAAACCTCTTTTCCAAACCGGAAGCACATTGATGTCCGCCCCGGCAACGGTACGGCTCAAGCTTCCGTCATTATAATAATGCCACTGATCCACCAGCATAGGATCGTTGAACACTTCCTCAGCAGCTGAGGTCCTGTCCGAAGAGACTTCGGGCGAGGATGTAACTGACCCAGGCACAAGAGTTCCGGCTACACGAACCACCTTGGGACGATACTCCACTGTCCGCACTCCGGGGATGGAGGAGAATTCATCACCGGCTCTGGTCAGCGCGATTCCGTCATCAAAATACACATCGTACCACAGGTGCAGTCCCTCCTCACGAGTACGTGCCTCGAATTTACCGGCATAAGGGAAAGTCCTTTCAATACGGGTAATACCTAACGATGCCACCGCATCATTCACAGATTTCACACCGCAACTCAGCAGCACGCCGGAGCTGTCGGTCTCAAGCTGCAGCCCCGACGCCAGCTCCTCGGTCAGCAGCAGACGGACTTTTCCCTGCTCGAAAGCTTCAGCGGGAAGCTCGCGTCCATTGACCTCCACCTTTTTCAAATCATTGATTTCTCTTTCATCCACGCTGCAGGAATACAGAACCGCACCCATCGACAACGCGACTAAAATAACAGATTTGGGGATCCTCTTCATAAACAATTGTTACAATTAGTTAAGTATTGTTAATAATATGAAAGTTCTTTGTCGCTTTCAACTTTCAAATATAACAATTATTTTTTCAGCGCAGGTTTTTCACGTTTTTTATTGAACTTTTTTTACGGAAGTGCAATAAAAAAGCACCTGTAGCTTTACTACAAGTGCCTCTAGGTCAGTAGCGAGACCCAGGATTGAACTGGGGACCTCATGATTATGAATCATGCGCTCTAACCAGCTGAGCTATCTCGCCATCATTTTGTTGAGCTACCAGGAGTCGAACCTAGATTTACAGAGCCAGAATCTGT
>DWYD01000169.1 GCA_019118865.1 Candidatus Coprenecus merdipullorum
GGGATAGAAAGACAATGCCGCCTACAAGGCCTGCAGAACGGGTGCCGCGGAAAAGGACCTTCCGCAACGGCACCGAATTGCGGTATTTGCTGCCGTTGCGGCAAAGGGATAGAAAGACAATGCCGCCTACAAGGCCTGCAGAACGGGTGCCGCGGAAAAATGAATACGTACGGACAGCGGAGAAAGGGTAATTTTTTTAAATTTGCCTGATAAAATACTACACCTATGAATGCAAGGCATATATTATCGGCATCGGCAGCTGCGCTTACATTAAGCGTTCTGACCGCATTTCCGCTTTCTGCACAGAAAAAGCCGCTGGACCACAGCGTCTACGACACCTGGCAGACAGTATCATCGATACAAAATCCCTACGGCGGCAACTGGCTGCTGTACAGCGTTACCCTGCAGGACGGGGACGATACCCTCCACATCTACGACATCGCGAAGGGCACGGTGGCCTACACCATCCCCAGGGGCAGCGGAGCCGTCATCTCCCAGGACGGCACCAAGGCCGTGTACATGATCGAGGCTCCGAAGCACGCCACACGGCAGGCCCGCATCGAAAAGAAAAAGCAGCACGAGATGCCCAAGGACAGCCTGGTCATCCTCGACCTGAAAACGGGAGCCAGGACCGTCCTCCCCGACATCGACCGGATGTACCGCGGGGATGACCTGCTGAGATTCATCGCCAGCCGCCAGGCACAGGCCGAAGCATCCGGCAAAGGCGGCCGTGAGCTGTACATCACCGACATACGCACACTGAACACCGATACGCTAAAGCATGTGGACGAATGCATTTTCTCCGCAGAGGGTGAGAAGATCCTCTACGCCACAGAGCCAGCGAAGGAGGATTCCCTCGGCCAGAGGGAGCTGCACCTGCTCATCCCCGCGACAGGCGAGGACCGCATAATATACAGCACTCCCAAGGAAGGCCTGATATCCGGAATAGAATTCAATGAGGAGGCCACCGCCGCAGTCTTCTACTCCCGCCGCGACACATCAGAGGCCGCCAAGGACCTCCGCGACATATTCTACGCAGACCTCACGGCAGAGGAGCCGGAAGCAGAGTGCATTGTACCCTCAGACGCGAAGGGCATCCCCGAAGGCATGGGCATCAGCGACAAGGCGACCCTGCGCCTGAGCAAGGACGGCCGCTATATAGTGCTTGGGGTGAAGGAACTGCCCGAGCCTGAGGACGAGACGGTGCCGGACTTTGAAAAGGTGAAACTCGACATCTGGAAATGGAACGCAGACTACCTGCCTACTCAGGAGAAAATCAACCGCAACCGCATGGCCCGTCAGAGCTACACGGCCATCTATTATTTCGACAGGCCGGGGCAGATTCTGACCTTAGCCGACGAGGAGATGCCGTCGGTACACATCCCTGAGGACCTGACCGGCAGCACCGTCCTGGTCCTCAACGATAAACCCTACAGAGTGGAGCGCCAGTGGGACCCCACCCCCCGCTACGACCTCTACCGCCTCGACATCGGGACAGGTGAGCGCGAGCTGATAAGCGAGAACCGCACCGTGCGCAGCACCCTCTCCCCCGACGGACGCTACGCCGCGATGTTCGATGCAGCCGACACCTGCTGGCACCTCTACGACATCGTGAACAACGAATGGAGGAACCTGACCGCCGGCGTGCCCGCCCTCTTCTGGGACGACGAGGACGACACCCCCTCCGCAGCCGGCCCCACCGGACCCGCACTCTGGTACAAGGACGGCTCGGCCCTGCTCATAGGAGCCCGCTTCGACGTATGGAAATTCTACACTGACGGCAGCAAGGCCCCCGAGAACATGACCGAGGGCATCGGAGCTGCCGACTCCATCAAATTCACCCCGACCCTCAGCATCCTCTTCGACTCCCGCTTAGAGCAGCGCGGCGGCAGGGCGGCTGACCGTGAGATACTGGACGACAAGCCATTGTATTTTTCCTCCTTCAACGACGTGACCAAGGAGACCGGTATCTACCTCAAGGACCTGAGCGCCCGCAAGCCGAGGATGAAAGAACTGGTGAGCGGCCCGGCCACCTACCGCCTCAGCGCGATTGGCTCAGGGAAGAAGCCCGTCCTGTTCTACACCATGGGCGACTTCCGCAACCCCTACGACCTCTACCGCACCTCCGACCTCTTCAAGACCTCGGAGCAGCTTACCGCCATCAACCCTCAGCAGGACCAGTACCGCTGGGGCAGCGTGGAACTGGTGGACTGGATGTCCGAGGACGGAGCGTTCCACTGCGAGGGCATGCTCTTCACTCCGGATGACCTCGACTCCGCGGGCAAATACCCGATGGTGCTGTATTTCTACGAAAGAAGCTCCGACGGACTGTACTCCTACCGTGCCCCCGCACCCAGCCGTTCGATCATCAACATCGCCTACTTCGTCAGCAACGGCTACATCGTATTCGTGCCCGACATCTACTACCACACCGGACGTCCCGGCCAGAGCGCAATGAACTGCATCATGCCGGGCGTGGACAAGGTGCTGGAAGGCCGGCCCTGGATCGACAGCTCCAAGATGGCCCTCCAGGGACAGAGCTGGGGCGGCTACCAGACGGCCTACATGATTACCCAGACCGACCGGTTCGCAGCAGCCGGAGCCGGAGCGCCCGTATCCAACATGACAAGTGCCTACGGCGGCATCCGCTGGGGATCCGGAGTGACCCGCCAGATGCAGTACGAGCACGGACAGAGCCGCATCGGGGACAATCTCTGGGACGGCTTCGACCTCTACGTCGAGAACTCCCCCCTGTTCTTCGTGCGCAACGTCACCACCCCAGTGCTCATCATGCACAACGACGAGGACGGAGCAGTGCCCTGGTACCAGGGAATCGAGTTCTTCACCGCCCTGCGCCGCTGCGGCAAGCAGGCCTGGATGCTCACCTACAACGGCGAGGACCACAACCTCGTGCAGCGCTACAACTGCAAGGACTACACTGTCAAGCTCGTGGAGTTCCTAGACCATTTCCTCAAGGGAGAGCCCATGCCCGAATGGATGAAATAATCTATAATTCAAATATTTGACAACATGAAATTAAAATTTGCAACAACACTGATGCTAATGTCCTCAATGGCAGTGATGTCCTCCTACGCCCAGAGCGGCAGGAAGGGCGCCGCCACAGTTATCGAGAAGACTCCGATAGAGGTCGTGGACGGCAAGTTCACACCCGAGATCATGCTCCGCCTCGGCAGGGTATCCGACCCTCAGCTTTCCCCCGACGGAAGTAAGATACTCTACGGAGTGACCTACACCAGCATAGAGGAGAACCGCAGCGTGCGGCAGCTCTATGTGATGAACGCAGACGGCACCGGCAACCGCCAGATTACACATTTCTCCTCGAGTGCCAACAATGCCCGCTGGTACGGGGACGGCTCCACCATCCTCTACCTTCAGGGCGGCCAGATATGGTCGATGAGCGCCGACGGCAAGAACATCCGCAAGGTGAGCAATATCCCCGGAGGCATCTCCGAGTTCAAGCTCTCCCCCGACCAGACCAAGCTGATGTATATCGCCCAGGTGAAGTACGCCACCAAGCCCGCTGACCTGTATCCCGACCTGGCCCAGTCCACCGGCCGCGAGATCGACGGTCTGATGTACCGTCACTGGGACTGCTTCGTGGAGACTATTCCCCACACCTTCGTGACCGATGTGGTCCGCTCGGGCAAGTCCCTGAAAGTGGCTCCCGGCAAGGATATCATCGAGGGCACCAAATTCGAGCTCCCCACCCTGCCCTTCGGCGGACTGGAGCAGCTCTCCTGGAGCCCTGACGGACAGTGGATCGCCTACGCCTGCCGCAAGCTCACCGGCAAGGACTACGCATTCTCCACCAACACCGACATCTACCTCTACAACGTGGCTGACGGTACCTGCGAGAACCTCTCCGAGGGCATGAACGGCTACGACACCGACCCCGTATTCTCCCCCGACGGCAAGAGCATCGCATGGCTGAGCATGGAGCGCGCCGGCTTCGAGGCTGACCGCAACAGGGTCTTTGTCATCGACCTTGCCTCCCGCGAGAAGAGAGAACTGACCGTGGGCTTCGACCACAGCGCCGCCTCCCCCGTATGGAAGGCTGACGGCAGCGGACTCTACTTCAATGCCCTCGCATTCGGCCTCCAGGCCATCTTCTCGGTAGACCTCCAGGGCAATGTCACCCGCATCACCCCCGATGACCTCTGGTTCGACTTCGGAGGAGTGGCCGAATTCGGCGAAGGGCATCTGCTCTCCACCGCCCACAACATGAGCCGCCCCGACGAGATCATCTCCGTGTCCATAGCCGACGGCTCATTCACCTACCTCACCCACGAGAACGACGACATCTACGCCCAGCTCGAGCAGGAGACCTACGAGCTCCGCTGGATACCCACCACGGACGGCCTGAAGATGCTCACCTGGGTAGTCTATCCCGCAGGCTTCGACTCCACCAAGGTCTACCCCACCATGCTCTTCTGCACCGGAGGTCCCCAGCAGTGCCTCAGCCAGGGCTGGTCTACCCGCTGGAACTACAAGCTGATGGCCGCAGAGGGCTACATCGTCATCCTGCCCAACCGCCGCGGCACCATGTCCTTCGGCCAGAAATGGTGCGATGACGTGTCCAAGGACTACGCCGGCCAGTGCATCGACGACTATATGTCAGCAGTATACGAGATGAAGAAAGAGCCCTACGTAGGCAAGATGGGCGCCTCGGGAGCCAGCTTCGGAGGCTACTCCATCTACTACCTCGCCGGAGCGCATCCCGATGACTTCGACGCATTCCTCGCCCACGCCGGCATCTTCAACCAGGAGCACATGTACATGATGACCGAGGAGATGTGGTTCTCCCACTGGGAGAACGGCGGAGCACCCTGGGATCTCGAGATACCCGCTGCCCGCAAGCACTACGTCAACTCTCCCCACAAGCTCGTCCGCAACTGGAAGACCCCCATCATGATTACCCACGGAGAGCTGGACTACCGCGTACCCGTAGACCAGGGCATGGCCGCCTTCAACGCAGCCCAGATGCTCGGCGTACCCTCGCGGATGCTCCTCTTCCCCGACGAGAACCACTGGATCCTCAAGCCCCAGAACGCCGTCCACTGGCAGCGGGACTTCTTCGAGTGGTTCGACAAGTGGCTGAAAGACTGACACTATAGCAGTCCTGAATCGACTAGACCATGCAGTTAATATGAAACACTTTATTACAGTTCTATCAGTCATCGCAGGTGCCGCAGTCATAGCCCTGTGCTCCTGCAGCAGCAGGACAGACAGCCGTGTCACCGTCCTGACCGATGAGGTCAAGACCGAGGCCGTCAGCGTCAGCGGCGAGACTGTCTGCACCTTTCCAGATACCGTACTCATAAACAGAGCCTGGATGGCCGGAGACCATTATGCAGTCTGCGAGACCCAGACCAGCTGGACCGGCCTGTCCGCAAGCCAGTGGGCATTTCAGGTCTACGATATCCGGACCATGCAGTGCGTCTCCCGCTTCCTCCATGCCGGCAACGGACCCTACGAGGTGCTGATGCCGTCCGCATACGCCGTGGACGACACACTGTACGTGAAGGACATCCAGAAGAGCAATCTCTTCGTCATTCCGCTCGACAAAGCCGCAGAAGGTATGCCGGCAAGCAAATGGATCAGGCAGATGCCTTATAAATTCCACACAATGCGAGTCATGACCTACAAGGGACAGATGCTGTCCCTCAATCCCTTCTGGTTCGAGGACAAGAGCATTGATGTCTCCAACGGAGAGCCCAAGCTGTTCTACTCCGACGGAGAGCTGATACCCTACGGAGAGGACAAGATATTCTCCGGAAACTGCTTCCAGGGCCATCTGCTCGCCAATCCCGAAAAAGGCACGATAGTCTACGTCGAAAGCTCCTATCCCCTCGTAGAGTTCTACGACGACAGCCTCCGTCTGGTCAGGAGCGTCACAGGACCTGACAATCTTATGCCCGAATACCTCAATGACGGCTCCTATCTGTTCTACGCCAAGATCTACGGTTATCCATTCGGCCCCGTCTGCTGCGACGACAGCTACATATACCTGAGGTACGATGACAACATCGACACCGAGAATCCCATCATGACAACTCAGATGGAAGACGGCATACCGACTATCCGCACCGGAGGCAGCACAGAAACAGAAAAAGAGCCCAAGGATGTCCTGATCCTGGTATTTGACTGGAAAGGCCGTATGCAGGGCAGCTATCGCCTCGAAGGCATGACCGGATGCTCCGTCATCACCTCCGGCGGAGACGGCATCCTATACGCCTGCACCAAGGACCCGGAGACCGAGCAGCTCTCCATCCTCCGCTACAAGCTCTTCTGAGAGCATTCAGTTAAATGCAATAATCCTATTACTAATAAAGCAATTAGTAATAGGATTATTTTATATATTTGCACTTTAAAACTACAAATATGGAAAACAAGCCTTTCATATTCGGCGTTGAAACCTCGGAAGAACATTTTACTGACAGGGAAAAAGAGACTGCCCGCCTGATCCAGAATTTTCAGAGCGGCATCAACACCATCCTCATATCTCCCCGCAGATGGGGCAAGACCTCACTGGTGCATAAGGTATGCAATATGGTAGAGTCAGAGCACATACGCACCGTAAGAGTGGACATCTTCTCATGCCGCAGTGAAAAGGACTTCTACGATGCATTTGCAACAGCTGTTCTGAAACAGGCCTCCTCCAGGATTGAAGAATGGCTGGAAAATATCAGACTGTTCCTGTCACGCATCAGTCCGCGGATAACCATGGGACCAGACCCGATGTCGGATTTTTCCATTTCTCTGGAATACAACCCTAAACCTCAGGACGTGGACGATATACTCCAGCTTCCTGAACGCATAGCCCAAAAGCGTGGTTACAGCATCGTAGTATGTATCGATGAATTTCAACAGATAGGAGAGTTCCGGGACTCTCTGACCTTTCAAAAACGTCTCCGCAGTGTATGGCAGCTGCAGAAATCCGTCTCCTACTGTCTGTTCGGCAGCAAAAAGCACATGATGAGCGGCCTCTTCGAAAACAGCAGCAAACCATTTTATAAATTCGGAGACATCCTATTCCTCCAGAAAATAAACACCGAGGCCTGGAAAGAATACATCTGTTCAAGATTCATCGCTACCGGTAAGAAAATATCGCCTGAACTTGCGGAAAACATCTGCAGGAAAGTGGACAATCATTCATCTTACGTGCAGCAGTACGCATGGCTGGTATGGATACATACAGACAAAGAGGCCGCTGCAGATGACCTCAGCAGCGCATACCAGGATCTGCTGGACCAAAACACCCCCCTCTTCGAGAAACAGACTGAGAACCTGACCACATACCAGATGAATTTCCTCCGGGCCATAGTGAACGGCACACACAGTGAGTTCTCCAGCCGGGAAATCATCGAGAGATATCAGCTCGGCTCCTCCGCCAACGTCAGCATCATCAGAAAATCCCTTATTGACAAAGAGCTGATCGACATTTCCAGGAATCAGGTCTATATTCCTGATCCGGTGATGGAAGAATGGCTCAGAAGAGAATTCAGGCGTTAGACAACAGAGCGTCGCAGAGGACAATGGCTGCGGCGCTTTCTATTACTACAGGGACGCGCAGGGCGAAGCATACGTCGTGGCGTCCCTTTATTATGAGTTCTTCGGGACGGCCGGTAGCCAGGTTGACAGTAATCTGGGGACGGGCAATACTGGAGGTGGGCTTGACGGCGGCACGGAAGACGAGAGGGTTGCCGTTGGTGATGCCTCCGTTGATACCGCCGGCGCCGTTGCGTGAAGTGTGTCCTGCGATGTCGGTGAGAGGGTCATTGTGCTGCGAACCGCGCATGCGGGAGGCTCCGAAGCCGTCGCCGAACTCTATGCCCCGGATGCCCGGTATGGAGAAAATCATCTGGGAAATGGCCGCCTCCATCGGATAGAAGAAGGGCTCGCCCAGACCGGCGGGGACTCCGCTGCAGACACATTCCACCACTCCACCGACCGAATCGCCTTCGGCCGCCACCTCTGAGAGGAGGGCATCGAGGGCCGCATTGTCCCCTTCATCCCCTGCGAGGGACAGGCCCCCGACCTCAGTCAGACGGGCATTGACCTGTATCGGGGCAATGATTTTCTTGGCCACCACCCCGGCAGCAACGAGGGGTAGGGTCATCCGTCCGGAGAACATTCCGCCTCCGGAGGTGAGGCTGTCCGCTCCATATTTTATCCTGCGCACCCAGTCCGCATGGCCGGGACGGGGAATGTCGGCAAACTGCTGATAGGCGGAAGGGTCCGTATTCTCATTGCTGAAGAGGAGCTTGAGGGTTGTGCCGGTGGTCAGGCCGTCCTCCACGCCCCTGACGATCTCCGGGATGTCCTTCTCCGCGCGGGCGGTAGTCCCCTTGCGGCCGGGACGGCGGCGGTCAATGTCCTCAGCGAAGTCTCCGGGACTCAGAGGAATACCCTCCGGCACGCCGTTGATCTCAACCGACATGAGAGAGCTGTGGGATTCCCCTGCCAGGGCAATCCTGAATGTATTTCCGAAAGCGTTGCGCATATCGTATCGTACTACTGGTGAATGGATTCAAAGAGTTTGAGGAAGCCGGGGAAAGACTTGTCGATGCAGTCGGTGCTGTCCAGGGTGACCTTGGAGGAGCAGCCGAGCGATGCGACCTTGAGGGCCATGGCCACGCGGTGGTCGGAGAAGGTGTGGAAGTTGCCGCCCTTGAGCATTTTCCCCTCAAGCATCCTGCGGGTCAGGCTCATGCCGGTAATCTCCATCGTATCTCCGTCGACCTTGGCCGGAACGCCCATAGCCTTAAGTCCTTCCTCCATGACCACGGGGCGGTTGCTCTCCTTGTTGCGCAGACGGGCCACTCCGGTGAAATGCGACGTGCCCTCGGAAAAAGCGGCCAGCACGGAGAGGGCGGGTACCAGGTCCGGAGAGTCCGTGGCATCGAAGTCGAAGGCCCTGAGACTGCCGCGTGTAATCCGGATACCTCCGTCTCCCGGAAGTTCCTCTATACCGGCCCCGCAGTCGCGGACCACATCCATTATCTTCTTGTCTGCCTGTATCGTATTGAGATTAAGACCGGTTATGGTCAAAGAGCCGAAGACTGCCGCCGCCACGATAAAGTTGACAGCCGCGCTCCAGTCTCCCTCGAAAGTCATCTCTGCGGGAGAATATTTCTGCTTACCGGGGATATTGAAGACCAGCTCATCACCCTCCCGGTGCCAGTCTACGGTGACTCCGAACTTCTGCATGACATCCACCGTCAGCAGGATATACGGCACACTGGTAGCGTTCTGGACCCTCAGCACACTGTCTTTCTTCGACAGAGGCAGGGCCATCAACAGACCGGTTATGAACTGGGAACCCTTCTTGCCGGAAAGGGTAATCTCGCCGCCCTTGATAGGTCCGCACACCACTGCCGGCAAAGTCTCACCGGCCGTCAGAAGACAACTGGCGCCCATTTCCTCCATCGCCTCCTTGCAGCCGTACATGTGACGGTCCATCAGGCTGCCCTCACCTGTAACCGTCACCGACTCACCGAGCTGGGCCATCACAGGAATGCAAAGACGGGAAAGCAGGCCGGACTCACCGACGAAGGCCGTGCGTCCGCCGCTCTGCATGGACATGGATATGAGACTGGAAAAAGGAGACTCGCTTTTCTTCTTCTCAGGAGGAAAACCTCCCCGGATAATGAGGTCGCCGCCCTTGTCGACGTATGCCTCCTGAGCGAACTGTTTGGCCACACCTATGGCCGAGTCGATGTCGCGGCAGCGGGTGCAGTTGTGGAACTCGCTCTCGCCCCTGGCCAGCATGGCAGCGATTATAGCCCTCTGAGCCACACTCTTGGAAGCCGGCATCGCCACTGTCCCGCTTACCACAGTCTTGTCCTGAAAGTTCTCGACCTCTTCCATCGTGAACATCCCGGGGGCAACGATATATTTCTTACGAAGAGCACAATAAATGAACGGTGCCCCCAGCCTGTACGCCTCCAGCCGGCTGAACCGCCCCTCATCCCCCATCGCGAACGCCGTCAGCGGCACCCTCTTGCGTCCCAAACTGCCGTCCCTCTGCATCCTGTACAGCTCCAGCACCCTCAGGGCATCCTCCGTACTTGACGCAGTGGTGACTATCTTCACAATATCCGCACCGGCCCGCACCGCCTCCTTGTAGACCTTCGCCAAAGCCTCGGTCTTGGGTGTCATCTGATAATCGTGGAAAGACAGAATGAGACGGGTCCCGCGGCTGCGCAGCAGAGCCTGCTCCTCCTTTTTTAGACTTACGTATGAAAATACATTGATATCCACATAGGCGGCCCCGGCCAGCACCGCAGCCTCGTAGAGATGGCTGCTGCGTTTCATACAGGTGGCTATCAGAGGTATCCTGGAGCCGCTGAAGAGCTCGTGCACCTCGTCCTCTCCCAGCCCGCAGAGATCCAGGCGTATCTCAGCCACCAGGTCCGGAAACTGCCTGCGGTACTTCTCGCAGCGTTTCAAGGCCTTCCTGCAGGCATCCAGGCCGTAGTCCCCTATGCTAATACATATCATAGATTATCTCCTGTAGTCCGTTCACATCCAGAGCCGCTGTCTCCACAGAGCCCAGGCCGCGAATCAGTACAAAATTAATAAAATCTTCCTTACGTTTCTTATCATTGAGCACAAAGTCCGATAATTTTGCCGCCATCTCCTTCTTCGGGGCATCAGCGCAGTTTGCCAAAATATCCGGAATATCCCTGTATCCCAGCGACTTGAAATCCCGGACAATCTTTCCGGCGACATCCTCCGCCAGCACCCCTTTTCTCAGGGAAATACCGGCTGCGGCGATGATCCCAGCTGCGACCGCCGCCCCGTGCGTCACGGGCCTGCCGGCATTGAGACAGATGGACTCCACCGCATGGCCGAGGGTATGTCCCAGGTTCAGCTTCATCCGCTCCCCCTTCTCCGTGCGGTCAGCCCCCACTATTGCGGACTTTATCCCGATGCAGCGGCGGACGATCCTGACGAGCATTTCTTTATCCTGCTTACTGACAATTTTTTCAGCCATCAACGTCCCGTCTCCGCTTTGTCCGGCCTTCCCAAACCTAACTTCATTTCCCGGAATTCCCCTCCCCTCAAGTATTCCGCCGTACCATTCCACCGCCTTCCCATACATCTCAGCATCGCTTATAATCAGCGTCTTCAGGACTTCAGCCATACCGGAATGCCATTCCTCAGCCGGCAGACTTCCCAGCACCTGGGGAGCGACTATCACCGCCTCCGGAGAGCCGAACGTCCCTATCACATTCTTGTACCCGTGGAAGTTCACTCCGGTCTTGCCACCCACCGCCGCATCCACCTGGGCCAGGAGCGTCGTCGGCACCAGCGCATATTTTATTCCACGCTTGTAGACCGAAGCCGCGAATGCCGTGATATCCGTCGTCACCCCGCCGCCGATGCCCAGCAGCAGCGCACCCCGGTCCGCCTCCCGCTCCAGCAGCCAGCCGACTATCTCCTGCAGGCCCTCGAGCGACTTCCGCTCCTCCCGCGCCACGAACGGAATCCATTCTATGCCTGCGGCTTCGAGCACCGGCGCGAACCTTCCGGCCACATTGCCGTCCACCACTGCATAGATGCCTGTCGGCCTGACATCGACAGACACGCCTCCCGTCTGCCTGACTCCGGAAGTTTCCTCTGCACCTGCTGCTCCCGCCCAAAGACGACCAAGAATCCCAGATAATTCCAGTTCAATATCCGTGATATAAATTACTCTCTCCATTGACCGCAAAGATACGCAAAACGGCGGCTTCCCCTGCCCTTAACCCGACGATTTTCCCACTTCCCGCTTGGCGTATGAATAATCTTTCTTATCTTTGCAGTCCAATGCTCACCAGCACGCATCAGCCCGGATGGCGGAATCGGTAGACGCGTTGGTCTCAAACACCAATGGCCGCAAGGCTGTGCCGGTTCGACCCCGGCTCCGGGTACCACCAAAAGAAGCAATTATCTGATTCTCAAATAATTGCTTCTCTCATTTTTCTAATATTCCCAAACGAACACTATCCTATCGATTTCCCACTTACTACAAAACCACCCTGCCCAGTGGTTACCATTGGCCCGCTCTTCCCAAGAAATTATGTTAAAATGTGAAACACCGTCTCACAAATTATATCAGTTGGAGTATTAGTCAAGAACCTTGTCA
Organism: Candidatus Coprenecus merdipullorum; assembly: GCA_019118865.1. Classification (GTDB taxonomy): domain Bacteria; phylum Bacteroidota; class Bacteroidia; order Bacteroidales; family UBA932; genus Coprenecus; species Coprenecus merdipullorum. Next base: position 12,155 of record DWYD01000169.1, read on the forward strand.
AGCTGAGCCTGCAATTCCTCTCTCTTTGGGAGGTATAATTGGTATCTGGCTGCAAAAAGTTGATTTGTGATACCCTCGAGCGCATACTCCAACAGCAGCTCATCTTTCTTTGCGCCCAATACAATCCCGATAGGAGGATTATCATCATTCTGGCATATCTCTGTCTTGAAATAGTTCAGGTAAAGATTCATCTGACCTATGTCTCCATGCTTGATTTCGCCTCGTTTCAAATCAATCAGAACGTAACATTTCAATATGCAATGATAGAACACCAAGTCCACCTTGAGCCGTCTGCTTCTTATTCACCTCCTTTGTACTGTTTCTTCTGCAGAAGTCCGGCAAATTGGAAGTCATTATCGCAAAAATACATTATTTTGCAATAATTAACATCAAAAAAGCATCACTCCAGAACTTCTATTGATTTCTGGAATTGTTGTCAGACGACTAGATAATAATTTATTGAGTAACTTATCTGCCGTATTATCCACAGTTCAACAACGGCAGAAGATTCGGCGGTTGATGACCGCCAAATTAAGCCTAAGAATTCGGCGGACAGCGTGCGCCGAATCTCGCAAAGCAGTATAACTCACTGCAAAATAAGACCTTGTAAAAGCAGACAACTTAAGTTTTATCTATTTTCTGCGTGCAACATACAGCATCTGGAGCGCCAGCGAGAGGACGATGAGCACGAGGCCGGCCCAGAAGGCAGGACCGAGGACGCGGTGCTCATGGAAGATGAGGATGGCTAGGAGAATGCTGTAGATCGGTTCGAGGTTGAAGGTGAGGCTGACGGTAAAGGGGGTGATGGTGCGCTGGGCACGGTTCAGGAGGAGGCACATGCAGACGGTACTGCCGAGGGCGAGCAGCAACAGGTACACGGTGTCAGCGGCGGTGGGGATGAAGAGCGCAGAGGGCACCGCAAGGTGGTAGAAGGGCAGCAGGACAGTCAGGGCGGCACAGCCTCCGGTCATCTGCAGGGCGGTGATTCTGAGTGCATCAGGGACTGTACCGGAACGTGCGGGCTGAATGCCGGGGGTATCAGAGGGAGTCGTAGCGGAACGTAAGGTCGGGCTGGAGTCTGAAGGGGAGGAAGAGTTCACCCGGCCGTTGAGCGTGGCATACAGGGCAAAAAGCAGGGACGAGACGGTTCCCAGCACTATGCCAAGACGGAAAGAGGTGTCAAAGCGGAAAATCAACAGGATACCTGCCAATGTAATGGCGCTCAGCAGCAGCTCCGTCCAGGAAATCCGGCGGCGGTTGAACAGCGGGGAGATAATCGCCGTGAAGAAGCCTGAGAGACAGAAGCAGACCACCCCGACAGAGACATTGGAATACTTGATACTGGCATAGAAAAATATCCAGTGCAGTGCCAGCAGGGCACCCACCGCAAGCACCTTCAGGTCAGTCCGTCCAAATGCAGGCCGCCTCTCCCTCACCACCAGGACCGCCATGAGCACAAGCCCTGCCAGCAGCATCCTGTACCACGTCACCATCACGGCATCCAGCGATATCAGATTGCCGAGGATACCGGAGCACGATGCCAGCAGCACCGCCGCATGCAACTGTACAAAAGCATTCTTCATCGGACGTAAAGATACGCAAAATATGCAGAAGCCAAAAGAATGGGAACAGGACCTGGGAAACTTGCCGCCGAAGCGGGCTGTTCGCACCACCGCCTGCAGTTTTGGTGTCCAACTTTTTGGCACACCTCAGTGTCTGTAAAGCGAAGACGGCGCATAACATCTGTGTATCACTGCGTTATACGAAATAGCGGATTACAGACTGAACGGTATGCAGGGAGCATGTGTTTCTTCAAATGCGCCCAGAAAGTGCTGTGGCAGGGGTAGTCCGCAGTCAACGCATTTTCTCCAGAATGAGTCTGTTAATCCGACGATTCGTGCATAGTGTTGTCAGACAGCGATGTATATAAAAAACTAGGATAACATACAAGTGGTGACTGCCCGCAGTCTGTAGCCTAACTGCCTTATGTATTCGACTGGAGTACAAACGATTACGAATCCAAGCGAATAACAGACTGAGCAGTCCGCCAGATATCAGATATAAAGAACTTGACCGGAAGGCCAAAAGACTGGGATGCCGGTTTCATGCCCCCTTCATAACCTTGTCATTCATGGCTCTTCCCGTCATTCCTTCACTCAAGCTCACGGATATAAGGCTTGTGGATGTGGATAACTTCTGCTTTACGGAAGTGCTGTACGGGCAGTCTCCAGCAGGCACAGAGCCTTGCGGTGCTTGTCGTTGATGCGGGACAGACGCTCCGCCTTTTCCGTGTCGCCGTCCTCCACAGCCTGCGCATAGGTCCGCAGACCTCTTTCAAGATTGTGCCTGAGGTCGTTTATCTTGACGTGAATGGCCGTGGTGTTGCCGGACGCAGCGATTCTACGTACATAATCAAAGTAATCCTCCGCCTTAGCGTGCGTAAGCAGCTGCAGTGCGGCAAGCACATCCTCATCGACTCCTCTGCCACGCAGTTCATCCAGAGTCAGATCCGAATCCTCCACCACATCATGCAGGAAACCCGTCTTGGTCTCAGCATCATTACAGCCCATAAGCCCCACGGCGACCGGATGCAGGACAGCCGGCCTCCCGTCCAGGTCCTTCTGCCCCTCATGCGCCTCCAGCGCAATCCGCAATGTCTCTTCTATTATCATATTATCTGATAATCTCTGTATCTGTTATTTTTTCATTATCACCCAGTTGCCGCATTTCCGGCCATTATTCCGCTTAATCCAACCTTTGTCTTTGAGACTTTTTATTATTTTATACACAGAAGTTTCTCCAACACCCGCTTTGTCGGTAATATATGCATAAGTCACTGCCGGGTCCTCCTTAATAAGATTAAATACCTTATATTCCATCTCAGTAAGTTTTTCCTCACTCTTTTCCTCACTTTTCCTCTCTTTTCCTCAAACTTTTCTGCTGTAATTGCCATGTCGTCCTTGCTTTTTAGTTCCGTTTAAACTTTCCCAAAGTTAGTACACAATTCGGAACTGAGCCGACATCAGGGGAATTATTTTACAGAAACGGCATACTGACGCCGGCGGACCACCGCAACGTAAATCAGCAGCACGACATTCATCAGCAGGGCATAGATGATGGCGGGTATGGCCATCTCGCCGCTGTTGAAGATGAAGGGGGAAAATGCTATAGCTATCGCCTGGGCGGCATTCTGCATCCCGACCTCTATGACGATGGTGCGGCGGACGGCGGGCGTGAACTTCCAGAGGCGGGACAGGAGGGAGCTGCACATCATGGCCAGGAGAATCAGGGCAGCTGTGGCAAGCCCCAGCACTGTGAAATTGTCCACTATCTCCTTTGTATACTGCAGGAAAAATACCAGCGCAAGGAACATCAGAGCCGGAAACGCCGCCTTGCTCAGCACCTTATGCACCTTCTCGGCCGCCACCGGGCTGAAATGGCGGAAGGCCGCCCCGGCAAGTATGGGCACGAAGAGCAGCACCAGATTCTGCAGCAGCAGCTTGCCCACGGGCAGATGGACCTCCACCCCGGACTGCTGCGAGACGAACACGGAAGCCAGGTCCATTATCAGAGGCAGTGTGAACAGGGTTATCACGCTGCTCATCGCGGTCAGCGTCACGGAAAGGGCGACATCCCCCTTGGCCAGCATGGAGAATACATTGGATGAACTGCCGCCGGGACAGCAGGCTATGAGCACCAGCCCCATGAAATAGACCGGACTCAGCCCTAAG